>JABMRV010000223.1 GCA_013202285.1 bacterium
ATGGTGAAAACAGCAAGGTAGGCTCCCTCCTCGTCGAAACCGGGTCGCCAGCTAAAATCGCCTGTACCATTGCCGTTATCATTGAATTGAGCTGCCTCAGGCAGATTATCAGTAGTATAGGATATCGACAGTTCGTCACCGTCGGGATCTGAACCGGAAACGGAAAACTCGAGCAGATCGCCCTCACCCACGTTCACACTCTGAGGAATTTCATCCCAGACCGGTGTGCGGTTGACATTATTCACCGTTATCGATATTTCGGCTGCAATCCGGAAATCACCGTCCGTGACGGTCAACGTCAGCGCATATTCCCCGGTATCATCATACGAAGGCGTCCAGACAAACCTACCGGATCCATCTTCGTAATCTGTGAAATTCCAGCCTTCGGGCATGTTATCAGACGCCGAGGCTTCAATTATCAGATCGTCATTATCGGGATCTGATGCGGAGACATTAAAGGTTAACTCAACCGCTTCATCGACTTCGAGGTTCCCGGGCAAATCGTCCCAGACCGGAGTGCGGTTCACAGGATTGACGGTTATAGTTACTGTCTCAGCAACGTCAAACTCGGCGTCAGAAACGGTGAAAGTAACATGGTACTCACCCGCCTCTTCGAAAGTCGGCGTCCAATTGAAGGTTGCCCTTCCGTTTCCAACATCGCGGAAAACCCATCCCTCAGGAAGGTCGTTAGACACCGCCGCTATAGTCAGATCGTCACTGTCGGCATCAGACGACACAACCGTAAAGGCGAGTTCGCTACCCTCATCGACGGAAACATTTTCTGGAAAATCAACCCATTCCGGAGAACGGTTGACATGATTAACTGTAATGCTGACAGTAGCCTCAATGTTGAAACCAGCATCCGATACGGTGAATGTAACACTGTATTCGCCTGAATCTTCATAACCGGGTGTCCAGGTAAACGTACCGCTGCCATCCTCATTGTCAACGAATTGCCAGCCTTCGGGGAGATTGTCCGATACGGCTGTCAGATCCAGGTCGTCTCCATCAGGATCAGAACCCGTCACGTTGAATTGAAGCTGCTGGTTCTCGTTGACCGCTACCTGTTCAGGAACGTCATCCCAGACCGGTGACCGGTTGACATGATTTACCGTTATCTGAACCTCGACTGCAACATTAAACTCATCGTCAGAGATAGTAAAGGTGGCTGTATAAACTCCGGCGTCATCGTATGTCGGCGTCCATGTGAATGTCCCGGTTCCATCGGTGTGATCTGTGAAATCAGCGGTTTCGGTGATGTCGTTTGAACTGTAAACGATGGTCAGGTCGTCTCCATCAGGATCAGAACCGGTCACGTTGAATTGAAGCTGCTGGTTCTCGTCGATCGCTACCTGTTCAGGTACGTCATCCCAGACTGGCTGTCGATTAACATTGTTTACCGTTATTTCGACGTCCACCGGAACTTCAATATCATTATCAGAAAGTGTGAAGGTGGCTGTATAGACGCCACTGTCATCGTAGCCGGGTGTCCAGGTGAAAGTTCCAGTTCCGTCGCCGTTATCTGTGAAATCTGCTGCTTCGGGAATATCACCGGAACTGTACAGAATCATCAGTTCATCCCCGTCGGGGTCCGATCCGCTGACGGTAAAGGAGAGTTCAACGGTCTCATCGACCGCAGCTGTTTCAGGTACGTCATCCCAGACCGGCGAACGATTAACGTCATTGACCGTTATTGTGACGTTGGTTGCAACATTAAACTCATCGTCGGAGATGGTGAAAGTTGCCGTATAGACGCCCGCCTCATCATAAGTAGGCGTCCAGATGAATGTCCCGGTTCCATCGGTGTGATCTGTGAAATCTGCAGCTTCGGGAATATCGTTTGAACTGTAAACAATGGATATATCGTTACCGTCCGGGTCGGAACCAACCACAGAGATAACGAGTTCCACATCTTCATTCACCGCGACAGCATTCGGCACATCATCCCAGATCGGAGGAAGATTCACATCACCAACGGTGATGATGACCTCTGCTTCAACTGCAAATTCAGCATCCGAGATGGTGAAAACAGCAAGGTAGGCTCCCTCCTCGTCGAAACCGGGTCGCCAGCTGAAATCGCCAGTGCCATTCCCGTTATCGCTGAAATTCCACCCATTTGGTAGGTCACCTGACGTAACTTCAATATCGAGTTCATCGCCATCGGGATCTGAACCGGATACGGAGAATTCGAGCAATTCACCCTCACCTATGTTCACACTCTGAGGAATATCATCCCAGACCGGTGTGCGGTTGACATCATTCACCGTTATCGACACATCCGCTGCAACGTTGAACTCAGCATCCGACAGCGTGAAAGTTACAAGGTAATTGCCTGATTCATCATAAGTTGGCGTCCAGGTGAACACTCCGGTTCCATTGCCATTGTCATTGAACTGCCATCCGTCGGGTAGATCATCGGACTCCGCATTGATTGACAGATCATCACCATCCGGGTCAGAGGCTTCGACCATAAATGAAAGCTCCTCCGCTTCGTTGACAGAGACGCTTTCGGGAATATCGATCCAAACGGGTGCGCGGTTGACATTATTGACGATAATGGTTACTGCCTCATCCACGTCAAATTCTGCGTCTGAGACCGTGCAGGTCAGCGTATATTCGCCGCTGTCATTATATCCCGGCGTCCAGGTGAAATTGCCTGTTCCGTCGTCGTTATCGGTGAAATTCCAGCCTCCGGGAAGATCACCTGAAGCTGCTTCAAGGATGATATCATCCCCGTCAGGATCTGATGCCGTGACATTGAAAGTGAGTTCCGCCGCTTCATTGACCTCGACACTTGCCGGTATATCGCTCCAGACAGGTGCGCGGTTAACATGCACGACATTTATCGCTACAACATGAGGAACTGCGATCCCACCGTCCGAGACGGTGAGTGTCAGGCTATAATCCCCCGAATCGTCGTAACCCGGCGTCCAACTGAATCCTCCTGTGCCATCGCCGTTATCATTGAAATTCCAGCCTCCCGGAAGATCATTTGAAGATGCGTCGATAGAAAGACCGTCGCCGTCGGGATCGGAAGCACTCACATTGAACGATAATTCCGTATTCTCATCACCGGATATGCTCTCCGGTATATCATCCCAGACAGGAGTGCGATTGGTATGGTTCACCGTGATTATTACATCCTCATCGACATCGAATTCGGCGTCTGAAACCGTAAGGATCAGCGTATATTCACCTGAATCCTCAAATCCTGGCGTCCATGTAAAACTGCCTGTACCGCCACCATTGTCAGTGAAGTCCCAGTTGCCGGGAAGGTCGTTTGAAGATGCATTGAGAGCGATTTCATCACCGTCAAAGTCTGAAGCTTCAACCGTGAAACTAAGTTCTACACCCTCATCGACTGCTACGCTTTCCGGTACATCAATCCAGGTCGGCGGGAGGTTTACATGAATGACTGTAATCTTAACATCCTCAACCACAATGTACTCACCGTCTGTAACCCTGACTGTCAAGATGTACTCTCCGGAAGCATAGTATTCGGGCGTCCAGGTGAAACTGCCGGTGCCGTTCCCGTTGTCTGCGAATTGCCAGCCTTCTGGAAGATCTAATGATTCCGCCGTGAGCGTTAGTTCATCTCCATCCGGATCGGACGCCTCAACATTGAACGTAAGCTCGACACCTTCATCTGTCCCCACACTATCGGGAACAGTAACCCATTCCAAATTGCGATTGACATGAATCACACGTATCACAACATCTCGACCCGCATTGTACTCTCCGTCTGTTACGTTGAGGGACAACAGGTACTCACCCGAATCGTCATATCCCGGTATCCAGGTGAAACTGCCGGTGCCGTCGCTGTTATCTACAAAGTTCCAACCGTCGGGAAGATCATTTGACACCGCAGTGAGAGTTATTTCTTCGGTGTCAACATCCGATGCCTCTACGGTAAACGAGAGTTCCTGCGCTTCATTTACCACGACAGTATCCGGTACGACATCCCATCGAGGACGGTCGTTAACAGGATTGACCAGAATGTTGAAAACCAGATCCGTCTGATCGTCACGTCGGGGTATCGGAGTGTCGTGGTGTCGGAGTATCGGGGTGTCGTTATTCACACGCGCTAAACTCGCAGCGCCACTCGTCCGGGAGTCGGCATTGTCAACGGATCGTAATGAACGTGCTCTGCTGTTTACAGTTCTCCAGCTGTCAACCGCAGAGGGATTGACAGCTTCATCATCCCCCATGTCTCCGCCGATAGTTCTCAACCGGCGCAGCGGACCGAAATCTCGAAGCCTGGGGCTGCCTCCGCCTTCATATCCGTCATCGGCGGTAACGGTAATTACAGCCTCACCGTACCAATCCCTCGCAACGCTTGTAATCCTGAGCCTTATCCCACCGCTGACTGTAATGCCAATTTCTTCATGATCGCTGACAACGGAGAAGGAAAGCACATCACCGTTCGGATCGGAGAAAATCGTATCCAGTTCGGCAACGAAAAACGGATTGAAATCTTCATCAAGCTCGTAGTCAGGTATCTCGACGTCAACCACGGGAGGATAGTTTACATAGATACCCTCGCCGTTTAGAGCAACCTGGATAGTCGCTTCATCGGGATCGTTCGAATCGATCTCAAGAGTTGCATTGAACAGTTCATAAGCA
Source organism: bacterium (assembly GCA_013202285.1). Lineage (GTDB taxonomy): Bacteria > Electryoneota > AABM5-125-24 > Hatepunaeales > Hatepunaeaceae > JABMRV01. Next base: position 4,624 of record JABMRV010000223.1, read on the forward strand.
TCCGGACTGAATGTTACCGTAACTTCAATCGACGCACCCGGATTGATATCGACGTTGCCGCCGAAATCGGTTACGTACACCGCGTTCGAGGACTGGATCGATGAAACGTTCAAAACCTCCGAACCGCGGTTAGAAACCGTAAAAGTCCATTCAGCGCTACTGTCAACTTCAACCTGACCGAAATCATAGCCGAACAGGTGAGTATTCTCCCACCATATCACGTCATCAGTGTTGAATGCAACACCGAGGACATCAATGTCGCCATCGCTGTCAACATCCTTCGCGTAAACTGATTCCGCTCCGTCAACCTCGCCGTCGATCAAGTATTCGCTGAAGTTGCCGTCCCCGACATTTTCCCACCACCTGATTTCACCTGAATCCGTCGATGAACCGACAATATCTACATCACCGTCGTCATCCACATCTGCAGAATAGACCGATCTCGCACCATCGAAACTATCACTCAGGACACTCAGGCTGAAGTTCTGTGCACCGTCGTTCTCATACCATACTATCTCATCTGCGTCCTGTGCCGTAGCCAGCAGGTCAACGTCGCCGTCACTATCCAGATCCGCTGCATAAACGCTGGAAGCGCCGGTAAAATCACCATCTATTAAATGTTCGGTGAATTGGTGATCTCCGTTGTTCTCCCACCAGGTAATATCGTCGTTATCGTAAGCGGCTGCGAGGATATCGACATCGCCGTCGTTATCGATATCCGCACCGAAGACACAGATCGCTCCTCCGAAGTCATTAACTATATTCTGTTCGGTGAACTCCTCGTAGCCATTGTTTTCCCACAAGGTTATTTCGTTATCAGCATAGGATGCTCCCAGGACGTCAATATCGCCGTCAAGGTCGATATCGATGGCATGAACGGAGTATGGCTGGTTGAAATCGGCGCTTATAGTATGTCCGGTGAAATTCTCGCCGCCGTTATTTTTCCACCACTTGATCTCGTTGTTTTCTGCGGCAGCGCCGAGAATATCCACATCGCCGTCGTCGTCCATGTCGATAGCATAGATAGATATGGCGCCGTCAAAGTCGCCTTGTATCGTATGCTCGGTGAAATTCTCATCACTGTCGTTCTCCCACCAGGCAATGTCGTCACCGTCATAAGCGGTGGCGAACACATCGGTATCACCATCGTCGTCCATATCCACAGCAAAGACCTGACTTGCGCCGTCGAAGTTCTCGTCAACAAAGTGTCTGGCGAATACAATATCAGGTTTCTCACCGGGGAGATACCCCAGCGATATATCCTGCAGTACACCAATACCCAAACCGGTCAGACCTACCGTTATTGCTCCGAGATCAGGATCGTCCGAGTCAATCTCCAGACCGCCGTTGTAACCCTGTGCGGAGGTCGGACGGAAGTTCACAATCACGCTGCGCATTTCACCGGGTTGCAGGACAAAATTATCCACATCCCCGAGATTATCTGAAAAACACTCACCAACGGTCTCAATCCGGTCGATGGTGAGATCGAGCTCGCTGATATTCTCGATTTCAACAGTCGCAAAGGAGATTGTCCCCAAATCGAGTTCACCGAAATCGACTGCTTCGGGTGTTACAACAATACCGGATCCTTGACCGATACCAAGTATGACATTTAACCTCATGTCAGGATTCTCCGGATCGTTGCAGTGGAAAATCAAGTCAGCCTCGTAAACTCCATCGATCAATCCGGTTCCGTCCAGTGTGGCAGTGATATCAAGTCTGTCGCCCGGATCTATCTCTCCAGCGAAAGGATCAAGTCTGACCCAACTGCGTCGGATGAGATACGCTGTACCGGAAGTACCGCCGTCATCATTGGCATAGTAGATACTCAGTCCGTCGGTTCCATCGTCGTTCTGAATGCCGATGCTCGAAATCCTGCCGACGGCGTTGTCATCGTTATACTGGAACTTCACACTGCCGTCTCCGGACAGGATCAACTGAAAGGTCTGGAGTGTCCCATCCCCACCGTTATAACGGGGAATACCAATCCAGCTTATAATCGTTTGCTCCTCGCCGGCATCGGTGTAAAAATAGATACTTCCGCCCTGGACGGGATTAAGATCACACCATTGCGGTGCGAGAAGGTTAAACGGTTCTGCATCATTGGGAACCTGAAAAGGTGTATAGGAGGTTGAAGTACTGGTAAAGGAAGCCCAGCCGTTGGAACAGACGCGAATAGTGTTGAAGTCCTGACCATAGAAATTGAACGTCCAGTCCATATTCAGGTTTCCGCTGTTCCAGTCGTCGTCGACATTCTGCAATTCACTGCCTATACCTGTGATGTCGATCCAGTTGAACTCAACAAGTCCCTCATCCTCGTCACGCCATATATAACCGTAATTATCGAGCCCGCCATAAGCGTCACGGCGCGGCATGTCGGTAATTTCCTCAAGTTCAGTTAGATAGCGGTTCCAGATAATGCGCTCTCTTTCTGTTGCAACTCCCCTTTTAACCGCCATTTGAACCGCTTCATCGGGAACTTCTATATTTCGATGCTGAACGAAGCCCTGATATGCAATATCCTGCTCCCTGTGCATGACCGGTCCAACATTCCGCGCAACTCTTCCTCCACCGCCGTCCGGCTCTGAGATAATTTCCACTTCAGCCCCAAAACGGAGAGTGCTCTCTTCACCAATGTTTCTGACGGCTATGTTTACATCGCTCAATTCGTCAACATCGAGCTTCTTAAGAATCGAAGGAGGATCAAAATCAATTACCGGTGGCAGGGAAACGACGCCATATAGCGGTATCTCAAAAACACCCTGATCGGGATCGTCGCTGTTAAGGGTCAATATTCCCTGGTGTTCGCCGACTCTTTGTGATTGTAATGTCACCCTGAGAATCGCCTTATCCCGTGGATCGATCATAAAATTATCCTGATCGATACTGAAGACTTCGTTGTCAGTGGTTATCTCATCGACGATCAGATCATCCGTCCCTATATTCCTGACGGTAAGTTGAACCTCGTAAGGCACACCTAAGATGATATCCGGGAAGAATCCGCCGTTCCAGTCTATCTCATCAGGGAAGCCGAGATTATCAGACCATTCCGTCGCGATATCCTGCTCGCCATCGACGAACATCGAGACATCGACCACTACATCCGGAGTATTCTGATCATCGGAGAGGACATGAACTTCAGCTTCATACTGCCCTTCGATCAGCCATGTTGCATCGAGAGTGACGGTAATATCGAGCCCCTGGTCAGTGTCGAGGCTGCCTTCGGTCGGATCGGTTCGGATCCAGCTTCTCATGATACTATATGCGCGACCTGCAGGTCCACCCTCTTCATTACCAAAATGGATGGAGAGACCGTCGCTGCCATTGGCATTCTGGATGCCTATACAACTGTTTCCCTCGGGAGGATTGTCATCGGCATACTGGTATTTGATTACATTGTCACCGTTGATAATAAGCTGGAAAGTCTGTTCGGTACCGGCTCCCGCTCCGTACCGCGGGATATCAATCCAGCTTACAATTGCTATTTCGTCGTTTGCATCAGTGTAGAAGTAGATATCGCCGCCCTGAGTCGGTTCGAGATCCATCCACTGGACAGCCAACAGGTTGACCGGTTGTGCTGCGCGTGGAAGTTCAAAGGGAGTCCATGAACGTGAACCGCTGGTGAATGAGACAAAGCCGTTGGAGCAAATGCGGAGTGTGCTGAAATCGTTGCCGTAGAAGTTAAAGGACCATCCCAGGTTCAGATCACCACTTATCCAGTCGTCGGTAACGTTGTTCTGACGGGTTCCTATGCCGGTGATGTCAACCCAGTCGTAAACGGTTAGTTTCTCATCGTCATCCCGCCAGATGTAACCGTAATCATCCGGCTCGCCGCGAACATCTCTGCCGGGATTGCCGTTGAACCGTTCCAGATCTTCCATATAACGGTTCCATATTTCGATCTCCTCTGCGGTTGCGGAACCGTGTTTGACCGCTGCCATGACCGCCTCGTCAGGAACTTCGACCATTGGCTGCAAATCAACAAAACGACGAGGTCCTGCAAGAACGATCGATCTCCCTGACCGGTTATCCCTGTTCGGTGCGATTCTACCGCCTCCGTCTCCCGGTTCAAGTGTAATGTCGATATCAATCAGGAAATCGACAGGATCGCCGCTATTCCATAGTGCAACATTATGATTTTCAATCTCACCTGACACCAGATAAGCTTCAATCGATGCTGGATCTACAGTGACATCAGGAACAGGTTGGGCATCAAGGCGGGTGAAAATGAGAAGGATGGTGAGCATTGAATAAATGAATCTATACCGTTTCATGACAAACCCTCCGCTTCGCAAAAAATTAAGGTTGTTTTGCAAGTGTTTTCTATGAGTCCCAGTTAATTACTCATCGACTTCGAACTCACAGAAAACACTTGATTTGTAAACATCCAAAAGTTCTGGATGATTTCTGCTATGTGTTACGCTCGGATATTAGCTATCTGTCTTTATCAGGTGTAACTTTTTACATTAATCCAACAGATAGTATGTTCTGCTTGTATGTACGGAATTATCATAAAGATAGGTGACCTGTCCAGTCCGCCAACTAACGGATTTACCATTAAAATACAATCTAATACATAAACCACCCCGAACAAGGCTGTCCGGGGTGCTAAAGAAGAATTGAGTTACTTATTGTTCAGTCTGTCCTTACAGAACTACCTGATAAGAGCAATCTTTCGGACCTGTGACTTGTCCACTGTTTCAAGGTGAACGATGTATATCCCTGACGGCAGATCCCCCGCATTCAGAGTAACGTTATGAATTCCCGCCTGCATGTAACCATCGATTAGTTTTGATACTCTCCGTCCGGCGAGGTCATATACGCCAAGCATGACCGTTGCCGGTGAGGGGATACTGTAGCTGATCGTGGTGGTTGAGTTGAAGGGATTGGGATATGTGCCTGTAATACCAAATATATCTGGCGCTAAAGTTGATTCCTTCGATACAGAATTCAGATTCTGAAGGTGAATTGAGAGCGTATCAGCTTCACCGATTGCATTGTGTGTAAAAATCAGGTTGCCGTTTAATTCACCAAGTGTAATTTTAGCAGTTCTTATCATCAACTCAAAATCCTGAGTTTGACCCGCTTCGATCACACCTGCCATCGGATCCAGATCCATCCAGCCACTGTAAGCGTCCATAAACCATATATCAAGATAATCGAGATCAGGTGTATTGTTAATACCGAAAAATGCTGTGGCATTGGGAAAATACGAATCGGAAATAAATCCACCTTCGAACCGACCATCATCATCACTATAAAGCGTTTTTACGAACATGATGTCGTTGTCAATGGTATTTATTTTGTGAATCTCTTGATTGTCGTTCTCCATGTTAATTGACTGGACATATAATCCGAATCCATCCGGATCATAACCGTGGTATGCCAGCCCATATATTCGATATTCATTCCAGTTTAAACTGGATACAATATTACCATCCCTGTCGTAACCGGTTACAGATCTCCCGGAGATTCGAGCCATCCACAAAATCTCATCCTTGTGATCCCAGGTAATCGAAGAAGAATACCTGTCTCCTTGAATATCCCAACTCCTGTCAACATCACCACCCAGATCAAAACCATACACGGTTTCCCCATCGGTTCCCCATATCAACTCTCCATCCCAGGCAAGATCTCGTATACCAAATCGTGAATCTCCCGGTTGGAAAAACTGATCGAGTAATTCCCCATCTTCATAGATTACAAATATTTTATTCCCATCTGGTGTGTGGACAGAAAGATAAAAGTACAATCCGTCAATTAATATCACACCGTAGTAGCGATAATCATCTTCCTCACCAAGTTCTATTCTATTAATCAAACGCCACGGTTCAAAACCGGGCATCTGTTTTGAAGATGAGTACTCTAACCGTCCATTTCCGTTGTTCTCTATCTCAAGTTCAAACCGAGCGGAATCACCCGGATTAAGTTCGACGATTACTTCATCTCTGGAAAGTCTAAATTCAGGATGTAGTAGTGCAATGTTGATTTCAAGCGTATCAAAATGCTCAAGTAACATTTCAGTCAAGGTCGAATCGAGGTATCCCGGTTTGTGCACTGTAATATTAAAATTGCCTATCATTGATGGACCTATCGACCAATTGCCGTTTTCATCGGAGAAAACAGTGTCTCCAAAAGTAGTAGAAACAAGTGCATTTTCAATCGGGCATGCATTTGCATCATCAGAGACGTGACCAAACATGAGTACACCCTGAGGGTAATGGAAAGCGCCCATATCAGCACGAGTGCTATCCGGGTCTATAGGGGATTCCGGATCACCAGCATCGATACATGGGGAATCCTCGGTCAGGTGATAATCACCTTCTTCTGCATTGGCGAAGAGCGGATCTTCGTCGATGTTGCCGTCACCCCATTCAAGGTATCGACAATTAACTCCATTCTCTCCGTTCTCTATATCACTATAACTGATTATCACTGAGCCACCAATTGATCGTACTTCAAAACTTTCATGATCACGGATAATACAGTTCACAATGGAAAATTCGGAATTACTGGCATATATCCCGTCGCTGATATTATCCGGATTTCCCACAATGGTGAGGTTTTCAAAATCCACTTCACAGAGCTCAAGACGTATCGTATAGCATTCATCTCCTGAACTGTTTCCGTAAATCAGGATGTTAGATAGATTCACAGAAGAGTTACTACCTCGAAGTGCAATTCCTCCGGAATCTTCATTATAATTACCTGAAATTACTCCATTTTCAAAAGTCAAGCTGGCTCCTTCCTCACAGAAGATTCCTGCAGACAGGGGCGCCCAATTATTAATCACCTGGATATTTCGCATAATAACATCTGCATCATACGCAAACTTTGTACCTCCACCCTCTTCCCTGCCTATGTTGTCAACTATCAGCGTGTTTGATATTGTTGGATGAGCTTCCCAAAAAACAGCAAGACCACCACCATCTCTCGCCTCATTATGTTCTATTATGACATTATCAATCACAGGCGCTGCGCCTCTTGTGATATGAATACCACCGCCGTTATCAGATACACGATTATCCCTGATTTTAAGGTGAGTTATAGTTGGATTAGTTTCGCGGTTATAAATGTCACTGATATAGATTCCCCCACCATAATCCGTATATCCATTCCTTAGGGTAAAACCGGTAAGCAGTGCATCTTCACTCTCACCTGAACGAAAAGCAACAACGCTGCGACCGTTTCTGTTACCATCAATTATCGTGGAATCTATGTAGGCTTCATCTTGTGTAATCAACAATAAACTACCAACTACAATGTCTTTACCGCTGAAATTAATATTCTCAACATAAGTCCCCGGTTGGACGAGAACTGTATCGCCATCCTCTGATTCGTTTATGGCTTCCTGGATGGTTTCGATGTCGTCGGGAACGTTTATAATCTCCGCCTGGGCAGACGGAAAGAGAAGTGTGCAGCAGAAAATCAGAAAGATTGTAGTGAATTTACGGATTGTGTCTTTCATTAGGAATTCCTCCTCGCTTTCCGGAAAAAATAGTTACCTTTCATCTGTTAACAAATGACCTGCATCACTTTTGCACATATTTCTTTTCAGAAATACTTACGTTGCCAAAGAATAAGAGAAACAATAGGCTGTCCATTCTACCTGAGTAACACTGCTTTCAGTGATATAAAACTACACGGTGGAGTTCTTTTGTAACGAAACACGGGCAAACAAGTAGCCCGTGCCACACGTCGGCGTCTCGTTAGTGGATAGTCGCTTGAGTTTCAAATAACGAAAAACGGCGACAAAAATGTCGCCGTTTCTCATAATAAAGATGTCTGTTGTGTTTTTACCTTACCAGAACAGTCTTGCGGATCTGTGACCTGTCCGCTGATTCGAGGTGAACGATGTACATCCCCGACGGAAGCGCAGCGGCATTCCAGACGAGATTATGATAACCGACCGCAGGCATGCCGTCAAGTAACGTCGCAACCCTTCTGCCGGTCAGATCGTAAATACACAACCGGAATCTCTCCCGTTTGTCCACTCCGAAACGGATGGTAGTCGATGAATTGAAAGGTGAGGGGTAGATTGAATGCAGACCGAATTCCACAGGTGCATTCTCCCCTGAGTCCGAAATGTAATTCGGTAGGAACATGAAGCTGAAACGCCGATGACATTCGACGCTGTCCTCACCGGAATAAGCCCATACCCGCCAGAACATCGGGAATTCAACCTCTATCGACAAGCCCAGGTTCCCGGCGATATAATCCAGATCAACCGTTAACGAACAGGCATCCGACTCCATCATTGCCCGTTCGCCACGGGATTCAAACCAAATTTTGTATGAAACCACATCATAATAGTTATTATCAATGGATTCTTCCCACTTAAAAGTAATTTCAGTGTTCTCAATGTTTGCGTCGAGTGTGTCGTTATCAGCGGGATACAGCAGTCCGAACGGCTGCGGGAGCATCGGTCCGATGACACGAAGTGTCACATCGATAACCGACGGCGTGCCGTCGGCATTGTGATAATATGTCAACATTCCTTCGAAGGTCGTCTCCAACGGCAGACCAACTGAGGAAAGTTGCAATTCAAAATCCTGAACTTCGGTCGCATCTATCCTGCCGTCTGAGATTTCGATCCGTCCGTCCTCCTCTTCTATGAAAACACGGAACCAGTCTCTACGGGCGTCGATCTGCCAGATGTCGATGCGATCCTCACCGGCGTCATTGGCGATACCGATAAAAACCCAGCTGTAAACGTCGAACGTGTTAGTAGCAAACGCCCCGCCGGGTGTGCCGCCATCCTCATGTTCAAGCTGAGCCACGAACATCGTATCGGGTGCATCGGGATCTATCTTATAGATGATCTGCGACAGGTTGTCGGGACTGTGGAAAACGTACAACGGATACCCGTCCGGATCACCGGGCCAATATGCTAAACCGTACAAGCGCAGACCGAAACGTGGAATCCTGGCGACTTCGTTACCCGAAGTATCATAGGCAACTATCTCGTTGCTGACTCTTCCGGAAACCCAGAGCACTTCTCTATCCGAATCCCATGCCAGTGAACTGTTCGGACTGTAAGGTCCTATGAATGATCTAACTTGTTCGCCATCACGTGTGAATCCGAAAACCGAATCTGCACCGGATCCCCATATCAGTTCCCCATCATAAGCGAGATCACGCATGCCGTATCTCGATTCGCCAACCTGTTCGAACTCGTTGATCAGTTCACCTTCGCGGTTGAGAACGTAGATCATATTAGCACCGTCCTCGCGATCCCATTGGTTCGCACCTGCTATGTAGAACCTGTTGTCAATGAAAACAACTCCCTCAATCCGCGTATCCTCAACGACCTCACTAACAGGATAACTCGTCCTCAACTCCCATGGAGGTACTTCCGCATTACCTGGCAGTCTCCTGGTCATCTCCCAGTCGAGTGGACCGTTACCCTGGTTGTGGATGTTGTATGGTAGTATTACGGTAAGTCCAGGATCGAGCATCTGATTTATCTGCCAGGTCGAAGGATGAAATTCAGGGTGCAGGAGTTCGAAATTAATCTCAAGCTCGCCGTCCTCTTCGACCATCAGGTTATACTCTGTTGAGTCGTTATATCCCGATTTAAGGCATGTCAGGCTGAATTCGATATCGGCGAGCGCGTCGTTTATCCTCCATTCCCCATCTCCATCGGTGATTGCCATGAAACCGTGCTGAGTGCTGACCACCGCACCTTCAATCGGTTGACCGGTCTCAAAACAGGTCACTCTTCCGTATAAAGCACCAGCTTTGTATTTTGGAGAAGTTGCAAAATAGATCGCATGATGGTTCTCAAGCGGAGCGGAAGTTACAGGATAGACGTTATTGAATGTATAATTGATTCCGGAATTACCTTCGGGGCTGGAAATACCGACCGAAGCAAATGGGGAAGCGTTCGCCCAACCAGCCCTGCCCTGAACGTTGGCGATCGACTTGTACTGGAAGAGAATATTCTGATCACCGGTTTCCGTTATCCAGACTGCACGGTCGTACAGTAAAACCTGGAAGATCAGATCGGGATCATCGTTGTTGCCGGCGCGGTGGCGCATCCTATACCATTCGACTATGAATGCGGAGTTCTCACAATCATAGAAACAGTAAACGCCGCCGTTGTCGGGCAACCTGAGGTCATCCCAGAGTGGCGCCAGCATACCGACTCCGCCACCCTGGCAGCGATCCATGGGCCAATTCTGAAAATTCGTCACATACTCCTGGTCTCCCATCGAGATGAATCCGTTGGTCGCCACGGTAATCTGGTCGTATATATGTCCGTAGAATTGCGTCTCAAAAGGAAGATCGACAACTATCGTCTCGCCGATGTTAAGCTGTGAAGTACCATCAAAGTCCAACTCCTCGCCGTCATACTGCCGGTCGTCATCACGAATGCTGATCTCTATCCACTCATAGTCCGGAGCCACATCCCAGTCGCTGTCGGTGTCGTCAAAGCAGATATAGCCATAGGCGTCAGGTCCCTGTGGAGCGTTCTCTCGCTCCTCACTGATCTGGACTTCGAAGAAAGCGCTGTCAATAAAACCTTCTTCGGTTTCAAGCACCAGCGCCATTCCGTACTTTGAACCGGGAACCACGAGACGATTACCTGTTACCCTCGGTGGAGATCCGGCGAAACGAGCGCTCTCGCCCGGATGAAGCGCTGGATAGTGCGCTTCCTCGTCAACAACACTGACGCCCATACCCATCGAAACCATCATCGCGGTAATGTCAGTTGTTACCAGTCTGCCAATATTCTCTATCTCAATATTGAGAGGTTCTATATCATAACTGATTATTCCGCTTCCGACAACCTCCTTCACTACCATATTCGGAGCATACGGATCAAGCAGTAATGCCGTCTCCCAACTTCTCTCTCCGCTCCGGAATACGATTTTCAGCGATGGTCTGGTGATGGGTCGCGAGGCGCCGTCAGGGCAGTCGGGAGCAATAGCTATTTCCACACCCTCTCTACCTTCAGCCTCATTTCCTGCGGAAATGGTTCCGAATTCAATCACATCATCACCCATGACGTTCAAATAAGGAGACGTTTCTATTACGGAAACGGTTGCTTCAACGTTGGGAACCGCGTTATCTCTGCTCAGATTACGAACTGTAAGATTCAGAAAGAATCTCTCTCCGGGATTGATATTACCATCATCGTTGCCAGCTATCTGTTCAAATATCGATTCGACCAGTTCGATTCCCATATCCGGCTGCTCGATATCTACTACGCCCCGATTGGGAAGTATATCCCGTCCGGTTACGGTAACATGCATCGGTCCCGGTTCAAACTCGTTATCCTGTGGCAGCACGAAACGTCCGATGCCGTCCTCACCTGTGAGCGTGGTCAACATGAACATCCCGTCATAACCGGCATAATCATCATCGTCAGGATCGGGCATCTCGCCCGGAACATAGATCGTGACACGCGCACCGGTAACGTTCTGTTCGTTCTCAGCGTCGGTGACATGGACTTTAAACAGGTGGTCATTCGGGGCTATTGTCTCCTGATAATCCGCTTCAACTACCTGCGGGATACACCGCCAGAATTGAATCGCGGGATCACCATAGAAAACAACATCCGTCTGGCACTGTCTTCCGTAAGAGTTATCCCAGCCTGGGATATAAATCTCCGGTCCGAGGAGTCCCTTGATGTGCGCCCAACCGAACGTCATGTCACGCTGCAGGAAGCCATTGACTATCTCCAGCCATACCACACTGTAAGGCAGTGTCTGCTGACCACCCCAACCGGTGCTGGCAGCAACCGGTCCCAATGGGCGGTTGGGTGTAGAGGTGCGCATCATGTGCCAGCATGACCATTCGTGGTGTCCTGCGACATTCAGGTCGATGGGAAAAATCCCACTCTCCTGAACACCCACAAAACCGCTTCGGTAGTAATAGTTCTCGGCTCTTCCAGCCATGACGTTGATGCCGTCGTTAAACTGGGTCGTGATAAACGGTCCTACAGAACGGTCATTACTGACCATATTCTCATGAACTCGGACGTCATCCCATCCAAGCGCCTCGAACACCGACTTGGCATATCGGACGTTTGTGGCGAGACTGATGTGATAATTCCCACCCCATTTTTCAGCATACGCCGCACCGCGCGTGAACCACTCGGTGTCCTCCATGTAAGGTTCGACCTCGTAAGACAATGTTCGCAGGGCGAACAATTCCAATAGCTGCGCGGTACCGGCAATCCAGCGGGAGATTCCCACATCTGCAGCTTGATCATTACCCTCCAGGCAGGCGTAGTACCAGTCGTTATGAACGGTGTTATGAGGCCAACATGAATTACCGACATCAGAAGTAAGTATCCAATTGGGACCGGGACCAATGCCATCGTAAGATGGATGATCACCGATAAGAAAAACCTGGTCGAAGGGATCGATTCCGTTACCGAGGTATTCGTCGTACCGCTCCTGAATCATCTCTTTGACCGTGCGGGCGTTACTTGCCTGATTCGAAGGTAAACTCAGGATATCAACCTTCCAGCCTGACTGACGCCTCCACTCGAGAAACTCAGCGGCATACTGGAGACAGTTCTCATGTGTAACCACCAGGTAGTGACCGACATACTCCAGCTCGCGGTCTTGATCGGGATCGTCCCTGCCGACTATGTCGCCGTTTATTGTAAAGTCATTGATGAACTTCAGAAATTCAGGTGAGCGATTTCTGCGCTGCGGAACAAACGACGGGTTCACCGGCGGGTCATTGGTGTAAACAATTTCGGTTTCGATACGGTCATAATGCAGGTAAACATCGTTATCGAAATCGTACCGGACGGGGTAGGTGGTCACCCGGACGATGCGCGCACCGCGAACGACAAATGGATCGGACATCTCGGCAACTGCCGGGGGATATATACCGCGATGATGCGGGAGGTTCTCATCAAAGGCAGCCGCAATGGACTCATCGGTGAATATCTCCGGCGGACTGTCAGCATCAACAGAACGCGGTTCGTCGGCTCTCACGATTAGTTCGAGTCCCGCTTCGGGAGGGACAACCACCATGCGTGTTACCGCCGGCAGCAGCGGCATGTTATGCTCATACGTTAAACCTTCACCTTTTATAATACACCTGGAGAAGGTCTGATTATCGTTAAAAACTGTCGCATTCTCGACATCTGACAGTTCAAAACCAAGCGTAATGGCTTGAGGAGAAATGTTAAGAATTGCGGCGTGTGATTCTTCAACAGCTTGATTACCACTGAACAGCGCTGAAGGAATTGAAATCAGAAGGATCGACAGAAGTGCAAAGTTGAGAGTCTTATACATTGCGATTCTCCAAGTTGTAACTGGGATTGCAGTGCGAACACTGCCGGATTAACCGACGAAGATAACCACTCTATTAATAAAATAATAAAGATTTTGCATAAATCAAAGTGATTTCCTGTTATGTGAATCCCCAAATCAAGCATCAAGATAGTGTTTCAGGGCGCTTTTTCTTATATTGTATCTACTTAAACAGGTTTCTTAGGAGGACAGGGCTCCGCACCTGTCCCCGTGAACAGGAAGACCCTTGATGAACGGGTACGGAGCCCCGTCCTCCTACAGGTACAGAGCCCCGTTCTCCTATTCTGCGAGGTTAATAATTCCTGAATCCGATTTTCGTGACAAACTGAAACATGCACTGTCACAGCCTCTTCCAGGCAGCGAATCAAGGCAATCGATGGCACCGGAAGACCGCGACATTGCCCCCTCTGAAGGGCGATATCCAGCCGCAGTGCTGATCGCTCTTTTTTATGACGAGGGAAACTGGTGCTTACCTCTCATCAAACGTGTCGAGGACGGTTATGCACACAGCGGTCAGATAGGATTGCCCGGCGGTAGCATCGAAGCCGGAGAGACCGCTGTCGAAGCCGCTCTGCGAGAAGCCGAGGAGGAAATCGGACTCGATCCTCGAAACATCAGCGTTATCGGACAACTTTCACCGCTGCTGATTCCGGTCAGCGGATTTATGGTTTATCCGGTTGTGAGCATCATCCGTGAAAAACCTGTCTGGAAAATCAACCGCCTGGAAGTTAATTGGTTGTTCACGGTCACGTTGGAAGATATATGCAATCCGGAAAATGCAAAATGTGAAACCCGGCGTTTTTCTCAAAGAGAACGAAAAGTACCGTTTTTCCTGCTGAAGGAAAATAAGGTCTGGGGTGCGACAGCAATGATTCTCAGCGAATTCAGGGCTGTTATAGAGGCGTTGTAAAACAGATGAATACCGTAATAATTTATCGCTCTGCGGACGATGGCGGGCACGGAGACCTGCCCTACCTCACCAAAACAACCTTCCTGACCTTTACAAAATCGACAGTCTGCATCCTGACAAGATAGATTCCTGACAGAGCGTCGCTGCCATCCCATGTCGCTACATGACCTCCCGCGGATAGATCGCCGTCGATCAGTGTCTCCACCGGTCGTCCGCTCAGGTCGAAAACCCGGATTGAAACATATCCGGTTTCAGCGAGCCCGAAGGAAATCTTTGTCACGCTGTTGAACGGATTGGGATATGCATTCGACAGGAAGTGAGTATCGGGCGCTGTTTGCTTCTCCTGTATTTCATCCTCAACCGCTGTCTCCACCGATACAAACGAATCGGTCTCGTAAACCAAACCGCAACCGTTCTCGACACTGGTAACTGTCAGGCTCCATTCTTCGCTAAATAGCGCATTCCAGATTCTCAACTCGAACGCCTCGCCGTCCAACAGACCATCGACCCGCTCGGTAGCGGGATCATCTCCCCAGACAACGAGACCGCAGATATTGTCTTCCACGACACTCTGACCGACCAGTCTGCCGTCTATGCCGTAAGCGAGTATCAGGTGTTGAATATTAGAGGTCAGTCCCGATATATCGGTGATGAGGACACTCATATTGGAACCCGTTGGAATCGGCGGATCCCAGGGTGTTTGGATCGGATTATCATCATCGAACAGAGCGCCCAGTATATCGAGCGGTTCCGGATAGTTCAACACAACGTCCTCATCGACCAGTATCTGGTAGCCCTCACCTGGTATCCAGGGACTCATTCCGGAGTATTCGTATTCAGGTCGCATGAACTCGCCCATGCCGTTCTTAGCCATTATTACATGATCGATAATGGACGAGAGAACATAGAATCCGTTCTCATGATCGGCACTTAGCTCGTAATTGGGGAAGTAAGCAGACAAGTTCCATCCTCCATCGACAGGCAAATCCTCAAATGGAAGAATTGGTATGCCTGTCCATGTCGGTGCACAATCTTCAATAACTTTGATATAATAACCGTCGTACCTGTTCCAGTAAGGAATGTTGCTGAAATCACTGTGGGGAGAGCAGAAATTCCCTCTCCCGTCCTTCAGAATTATTACCCGATGATTCTCCTCGTCGATGCGCAACTGTTCAATCATTAACCAGACGTCAGGACCGCGGTCTTCTCCGTCACTGTAATACTCTTCAAGGGGATCGATGTTGAGGGAGATCATGTTCCAGCCTCCATTAAGCTCGATTGTCATATCTCTCAGGCTGTCAACATGAATTGAGATGGTTGAATCTATAACGAATTCTCCATCAGTGAGCATGAATCTTGCGGAATAGTCGCCATCGTCCTCCAGCACTGTCTGCCAGTTAAATACTCCACTCACGTCACCGTCGAAAATGAACTCCCACCCTTCTGGAAGATCATCCGAAGACGCCTCAATAACGATGGCATCTTCATCAACATCCATCGCCTCAACTGTGAAGTTCACCCAGTCGGTGGCGGCAATATCCACGTCCAGCGGCGGTATAACCCATTCCGGTGGATCATTGACAGGATCGATTGTGAGAATGAACGACGTCTCTACGGTCTCATCCCTTCCGGGAGTACGATTACGCACTCTATGCAGATCACGTCGAAGAATGGAGGACTCATCACGGGAAACTCCGATTCCCGCTGACATTCCCAGGTCGCCTTCATCATCTGCAATAACGCTTATCTCTGCACCTTCGGGGATATTGAAATTGTCCTCCGGACTGATGAACAGGATATTATCTTCGTCGATTTCCATTCCCAGTTTTTCGTCTGCCCCGGAAAAATCGAATGTTAACTCATCACCATCGGGATCACTGAAGATCGTATCAAGATCGGCAATCTCGACCCGGCGGGGTTCGGGATCTTCATCTATGGTAACGTTACCGATCTGTCCAATCAATATCGGTGGTTGATTTACATCGTACACCGTTATGCTGATCGTATCCGCATCGGACAACCGGGGATCGCCGTCATCCCAGACGCGTAAGATAACGCCATCATAAACTCCCGCCTGGTCGTAGCTGGGCATCCAAATAAACAGGTCATCTTGAATAGTCGAACCTTCAGGCGGGTTATCAACCTCGAAGACCAGGTTATCGCCATCCGGATCGAAGGCTTCCAATTGCAGGTTGAGCGCCCCTCCCTCATTAAGCTCAAGGTCGCCGATGTCAGTCAATACCGGCGGTCGATTGATGTCATTTACCGTTATACTGATCGTATCCGCGTCGGACAACCGGGGTTCACCGTCATCCCATACCCTGAAGATGATGTCCGCATAAACTCCCGCCTGTTCAAAGCCTGGAGTCCAACTGAACAAGCTGCCCAAAAGAGTCGATCCTTCAGGCAGGTTATCAGCCTCAAAGTCCAGGTTGTTACCGTCAGGATCGACGGCTTCCAACTGCAGGATGAACTCCTCGCCTTCATTAAGCTCAAGATCGCCGATGTCTGTCAGTACCGGAGGTCGGTTCACATTGCCAACCGTGATTGTCACCGACTTCTCATCCGACAACCGGGGATCACCGTCGTCCCAGACGCGGAAAATTACGCCCGGATATATACCTGATTGATCATCACCGGGTGTCCAACTGAAAACATCACCTTCGAGGATCGATCCCTCAGGGAGGTTCTCATCTTCAAATGTTAGATTATCACCGTCCGGATCGACAGCTTCCAACTGCAGGATGAACTCCTCGCCCTCATTAAGCACAAGGTTGCCGATGTCAGTCAATACCGGCGGTCGATTTACATCGTACACCGTTATACTGATGGTATCCTCGTCAGACAACCTGGGTTCACCGTTATCCCATACCCTGAAGACAATGTCCACATAAACTCCCGCCTGGTCGTAGCTGGGCATCCATATAAACATGTCATCTTGAATAGTCGAACCCTCAGGCAGATTCTCAGCCTCAAAGAACAGGCTATCACCGTCCGGATCGACGGCTTCCAACAACAGATTGAGCGCCCCGCCCTCATTAAGCTCAAGGTCGCCGATGTCAGTCAGTACCGGTGGTCTGTTCACATCGCCAACCGTGATTGTTATCGACTCCTCACCCGACATGCGCGGATCGCCGTCGTCCCAGACACGGAAAATTACACCCGGATATATGCCTGACTGATCATCACCCGGCGTCCAACTGAAAACATCACCTTCAAGGATTGAACCCTCGGGGAGATTCTCAGCCTCAAATGTTAGATTATCACCGTCCGGATCGACAGCTTCCAACTGCAGGATGAACTCCTCGCTCTCATTAAGCTCAAGGTTGCCGATGTCAGTCAATACCGGCGGGCGATTTACATCGTACACCGTTATACTGATGGTATCCGCATCCGACAAC
>JABMRV010000224.1 GCA_013202285.1 bacterium
CCATCGGACAGGCGGCAGGTCGGGTGTTGGCAGATGATCTGTTCTATGACGACATCTTGGCGGCGGTCAAGTCGATCAATTACCATATCAAACAGGGCGATTTTAATGTCAATAGTCAGAATATCCATCAGGCACTGAACCACCATGCTACTCTCCTCAAGCTGTCTAAAAGCAGAGATTCCGATTTGAAAACAATGGCGCGTGCCTATTTGAAGACGCTGGACGATATCGACGCCTCGATAACAGCTGGCGGTAAGAAGAAGATAAGCGCCTTCAACCGCTTCCTTAAGCAGGAGCCGGTGGTCAAGCCCTCCGGCGATAAGATCCCTGCGGTCAAGCGGACAACAGTTTATGGCGACCGAAAGCGTGTTCTTAAAGGTGATATCAACGTTGTAAAAGAAGAAGTGTCACTTAGAGATATTCATTCCAATTTCACTTCGAAGGGATTGGAATATAAGATCGATTTCGGAGACGGGATTGACGGAATCTATCGACCATGGATCAAAGAGAATTACTACGCTCATCAGGGTCAACTGGAGCTGAGAGTATTCTCCGATTGCACACCTGAATCTGCTGACCGGTTACTCGCTGGTCTTGAAAGGCTTGGTATCGAAGCTTCATTCGCCTCCCAGGCTGATGCAGAGTTTCTCTACCTTTCCAAGCAGGCATACATTCTGAAAGTGGACACCACACCCGCATGGAAGAAGATGGTGCGGAAACTGGATACCAGTAAGGCGTCTAAAGCCGAGAGAGTGAAAGCACTCCGGCAATTCTGGTCGGATCGTTTAGGGATTGAGGACGTCACCAGGATACCGGGCTATAATCCGGAGGGGCGGTATTCGATTATGTCATCCGCTTGGAAAAAGAAGAGGGAAGCTGGCTATCGCCATCAGCTCCGGTTTGATCTGACGGACGAGCAGATCAAGCGCGAGTTGAAAGATTACGGCTTGCATCACAGCTTAACCGATGGAACCGATGTGGCGACGGTACTCGACACGATACTGGATCATAACGGGGCGATGATATCGACGATTGAGAAGGTGCGGATCGGTGTTCCTGTGGGTGGGATGAGTCCCGGCGCGGACATGGAATCGGGCGGAGCGAGCTATTTTTTCACCAGAATCAGGAAACTGCCCGGCAAGGGCAGAGGTCACGAGCATTCCGGTTTCTATCTCAAGCCGGAGCTATTACGCAGAATGGATGCCATCACTTACGAAAATGACAAATTTGGTCGTGTGACCGGCAATCACGTCCGCCAGTATCGAAGGACATCCATCCAGGACTTTAAGAGAATTGAAGCGCGTTGTAGCTCGGACGAGACGATCTTTAAAAACGAGGTAACGCTTCTGGACAATATCCAAGTCGTATCGGTGAGAAATGAAACCGAACGCAAGCGTGTGCTGGAGGTGTTCCGCAAGCACGGGGTGGCGCAACTGCCGGATGGACGACGTGTGCAGGACATTGTAACAACGGCAAGGTAAGCTATGAAGAAGGATATAGAACACACGCAGCGGGAATTTCAGGACAAGCTGGACGCATTGCTGAAAGATGGGGCTGGATGTATGGTCTCCGACGGTGATGACATTGTGACATCGTTTTATCTGGCTTCCTTCGAGGCGCTGAAGGCAGTGCCGTTCTTCTCGCGTTCGACGGGGAAGGTGCTGCGGTTCACGTTCTGGTGCTGGATGCAGGAAGTGCACTTCGAGGCTGGGATGCAGCGGTCGCACCTGATACACGCGAAGCAGGTTGAATGGCTGAACGATCGCAACCTTCAGTTGAAAACCGATGACTACACCTTTCTGATCAGCGCTCTTGACCCTCCGGAAATCGATCTGATCGGGTATGACGTTTACGATGAGTGGCGCGAGTTTCAGGAAGCTAATCCCTGGCTTGAGAAGGTCACAACTGAACAGCGGGAGGATTTTTTGGATATGGTGAAGCGAGCGACGTCATGAGACTGCGATATTTTATCGACTATTGTTACTTCGATAAGGCTGGGTGTTTCCTGCCGATCGGCGTCTGGATACACAATTCGGTAGACGGGGCTGTGGATATATACTATCCTGATCAAGAATCGGATGAATACTGGGATGCTATGTTTGTGATAAATCGGCTGGTTGAATCCAACCTGAAAGCTCCGCAGGACTTTCTGGAGTTTCATCAAACACGAGCAGGATACCGGGGAATGCGGAACGCGATATTCGAAGTCGAGACTGAATTGGGATATGACGAGTTCATGAAGCGGACTTTGCAGGAGTTCATCGAGCGAGAGTCACATGCAGCAGCAGATTAAACAGATTAAGCGGATTGAACAAGATGCGCTGATCAATCG
>JABMRV010000225.1 GCA_013202285.1 bacterium
ACTTTTGTTACGGCAAATATGCGACGCCCAAATGGTTTATTAACCTTGACCATTACTGGCGTAACGAAAGCTGATTGGACTTATGATGAGGAAAATAGTGTAACTACGGCTTCATTAGGTGTGGGCGATTACGCTGCAGGCAATGGTGATCTGGTACTTAATCCTGTCGCGCCCATCCCTGAGGTTGCGATGCTTAACCCTGCTTATCCCAACCCATTCAACGCTACGGTTCGGCTGAACTTCAGCTTGCCCGACGATTCCTATTATCGATTGCAGATCACCGATCTTTCGGGTCGCGAGGTAACAACATTAGGCGAAGGTTGGGCGACCGCGGGTCGGTACAGCCGTGTTTGGGATGCCTCCGGACTGCCAGTAGGAACTTTCATCGCCAGATTGGACGTTCCGGGTTCAACGACGCTCTGCCAAAAATTGATTCTCATTAAATAACCGTCGTCTGACGGTTGGGAATACGCCTTGCCCGCGGCAGGGAAATCCATTGAAGTAGTTACAAATCCCCCCCCCGCAATGCGGGGGGGGGATTTTATAAGGGGGGGTAGTAGTCCAAGTTGTGTCAGGTGTCCTCACCTTGCACTACGGAATTCGTTGTAGCCCTGATTCATCGGATCCGGGGAAAGTCGTCATCAGATCATATCATTAAGAATCCGATTTCGGGGAAACCGGGTTACATCATCATCCACACTTCGAATAACCGCACACCCGACATAAAACACATCCTTCTTCGAAATACAACTCATCCGACTCGCAATCCGGGCAGAGTTCCTTCACTTTAATACCGTAGGCATACTCAATATTCGGCTTATCCGGCTGATCCATCAGAATACCATCGACTGAATCACCCTTTTCGAACCCTTCAAGCGCCAGCTCGGTCTGACGTTTATATTTTCTGTCTAAGTATCGCTCCAGCGAATATCCAATAGCGTCCGGTGTCGAACGGATCAGCACTCCGTCATGCCAGATAGGATTGAGACCGGATATCCCTTTCAACTGCTTGACGATATGCCTCGGATCCACCCCCGACCTGATCGCCAGCGAAATGAGACGCCCGATGGCTTCGGATTGAGCTGCCGCGTTACCGCCTGCTTTCCCCAGAGAGGCGAAAACTTCGCTCAAACCGTCATCGTCCTCATTAATGGTGACATAGAGAGTTCCCTCACCGGTTTTAACCTGTTCGGTACATCCATAGGTTACCAGTGGTCGGTATCTCGGCTTCAGGAACGGCGTTTTGGAACGACGTCTGTCAACCGAACGCCTTTCAACATCGCGCCCGGTTTCAGCCGCGGAGGAGGAGGGTTTGGTCTGAACAGCGGCTTCTTCTGATGGTGGATTATCCGGCTTATCAACGGGCTGTTCGGGACTTTTCGATTGAGCCTCAGCGGTTATCTTCTCAGCTTCCCCGTTTCCGACATTCAAGACCTGAGCAGTGCGGCTGCCGTCCCGATAAATTGTAATGCCCTTGCATTTCAGCCGCCAGGCAGTCATATACGATTTTTTCACATCCTCAATGGTGGCATTATGGGAAAGATTGATGGTTTTGGATACCGCGTTGTCAGTATGTTCCTGGAAGGCTGCCTGCATACGGATATGCCATTCCGGAGCGATGTCGTGAGCGGTTACGAAGATTTGCTTGATTTCATCCGGAACCTCATCCAACTCTGCAAGGTGTTTTCCCTCGGCGATTTTCTCCATCAATTCACGGCTGTAAAACCCGCCGGATCTGGCAGCTTCCTCGAAATGACGGTTGATATAGAGCAGCCGGTCGTCATCCATCACCCTCTTGACAAATACCAGTGCAAAACCGGGTTCAACGCCTCCGCTGGTGTCGGCAATCATCGATATTGTGCCGGTCGGTGCGATGGTGGTAACAGTAGCGTTGCGGGTTGGGTGATCGAAGACCGAGCCTTCACAGTTGGGGAAAGCGCCGCGTTCTTCCGCCAGTTCATCGGACATCTGTCGAGACTCGTCATTGATGAATTTCATCACCTTCCGGGCGATGCTGATTGCCTTCGTAGAATTATAAGGGATGCCTTGGGCATACAGCATATCGGCGAATCCCATCACACCGAGCCCGATTTTCCTGTTTTCCTGTGTTCTCGTCCGGATCTTTTCTATTGGATACTTGTTGATTTCAATAACATTATCGAGGAAGCGGGTTGATAACCGGACGGTTCGACGCAGACGATCCCAGTCTATTTTGCCACCGGAAACCATGTTGTTGAGATTGATCGAACCCAGGTTGCAGGATTCGTAGGGGAGCAACGGTTGTTCACCGCAGGGATTGGTCGCTTCCATCTGCCCGACATTGGGCGTATTGTTATGGCGGTTGATTTCATCGATGAAAACAATTCCGGGATCACCGTTCAGCCAGGTATTCTCAGTAATCAGATCGAATATATCGGCGGCATTTTCCTGTCTTGTTACGTTGCCTGTGCCGGGATCGAAGATATTGTACTTCTCGCCGTTCTGAAGGGCTTCCATGAAATCATCGGTAATTGCAACGGAGATGTTGAAATTTGTGATAGAGACCATATCCTTCTTGCAGTTGATGAAATCGCGGATATCGGGATGATCCACCCGCAGGATACCCATATTCGCCCCTCGACGCGTACCGCCCTGTTTGATTGTCTCAGTCGCGGCATTAAAGACGGTCATGAAGGATACAGGACCGGATGCGGTTCCGGCTGTCGATTGAACCATCGAACCTCTGGCTCTCAGGCGGGAAAAGCTGAAACCGGTTCCGCCGCCGCTCTTGTGAACCAGTGCAGCGTTTTTTACAGCCTCGAATATCGCCTCCATCGTATCCTCGACCGGTAGGACGAAACAGGCTGCGAGCTGACCCAATTGACGCCCCGCATTCATGAGAGTCGGACTGTTGGGGACAAAGTCGAGGCTCGACATCATCTCGTAGAATTTAACTGCCATTTCGGCGTCATCAAACTCGCCGTTGAACGATTTTTCACCTGCAGCAATGGCTTTGGCAACACGCCAAAACATCATCTTCGGAGATTCAACAACCTCACCTTCATTGTCCTTCTTCAGGTATCTCCTGCGGAGAACGGTCAGGGCATTTGTTGAAATGACCGGCTCGGGGAGTGATGAGAACAGATCGTGTTTATCATCCTTTTTTTCTTCTTCAACTGATTCTTCAACTGATGTTTCCTCCGAAGCGGACCCTTTCCCGTTCCCGGAATTATCATCGAACATTTCCTCGGTTCCAACATCGACAGGAATCCTTTTTGCCACGCTCAGCATCCTCCTTATTGACAGCGGTTTATATTTCTCTGTGTTGCCACAGGTGAGATTTTCTGTTGAACTTTTGGGGTGAGCGCCGATAAGTTAAATCTGAAGTTTCCTGCATGCAAGAGAAAAGTGTATCACGACCATTATATAACAAAATATTGTGTGAACATTTGTTCACTATACCACAGATAGGGTAGTTTGAAGCAGATCTACTTATACCGGCATCTTCCCATACACTCTTATGATACAACCTTTTTCTTCATGTACAAGCTTCCCTGGATGCAGAAAAAGGGGCGATCCTTTGGAGAATCGCCCCTGGTGAAGAGGAGGAGTCATGGAACCCTCTTCAGGTTCCATTTAGAGATACGTATTTAATTCACAGCGGTTGGAGTTTGAACGGTTTCAAAAAAAATTACTGCCTGGAGAATCAGTCCATCAAGACCGGATCCGGAAGAGGCAGCAAACCGGGGAACCACTGACTCCTCTGGAAAGGGGTTTCTACAAAGGTCTGCTGTTTTCCGTTGTTGCCGGACTTGGCTCGGTGTGCCAGGGTGTTGCCTTTATTATTGTCGATCCGGCTGTTTCCGGGATCGCAATAAATGATTACCACCTGGACCGGCTCTCGGCAGAAACGA
>JABMRV010000226.1 GCA_013202285.1 bacterium
AGTGCCCAACAGCGCTGTCTGGGCAGAGATGGTGAAAGGTATCCTCCTCAATGATCTGCCGTTTGGCTGGGGTTATTCGATGGCTCTGACGAGTATTGAGAGCTATCTGAATAATATACCTCCCAGTCTGCAGTGGTATAAAACCAATGTAAACGATTTCGGTGATCCCGGACTCCAGCCCTGGCGAGGTGTCCCGACAATAGTTGAGGCTGAATTCCCCGAGACGATTACTCCGGAAACAAAGGTAATTGAAGTTCATGTGACCGATGCGGAAAACAGGAATGACATGATCGGAGCGCGCGTAACCTTGTATTCTCCCGGCGACATGCCGGAATTCTCTGACCGCGATTATGCCGATTACGATGAGATGGTGATGCTCACTAAGTTGACCGACAGTGAGGGAAAGGTCAGGTTTGTGTTCGATCCCGACGAGATCCCTGTTTTTGATCACCGTTACGACCTGTTCCTGACGATCACCGGAAGGAGCATTTGTCCGTTGCATGAGACCATCGATGTTGAGAGAGACCTGGCAGCGATTGGACTTGCCGATTATTCGATTACCGATGGCAATGGAAATGATGTCGATGAAATCCATCCTGGCGCCACCGTCCTGCTCGAACTGACTGCGATCAACATGGGCAGCGATGATGTGTTTGATAACGTCCACGCCGAGGCTATCTCTCTTTCGCCGTGGATCCAGATTCAGGACGATGAGGTCTATTTCGGAGACATCGATCCGGGTGAAGAGGTGACAAGCGATGAGACCGTAACCCTGATTGTATCATCTGTCTGTCCCGATGGTGAGAGTCGACCGTTGACCAGACCTGATCTGAAGATAATGTTTATCAGCGGTGATGATACTTGGTTTTCGATGATAAGGTTGAATCCTTCCGCTCCCAACTTTGAGGTACAACGGATCATAGGGGGCAATATCATCGACTATGACGAGCAGGATCTGAACATTGAGATCGTCAATGCCGGTGGCATGTCTGCCCGCAATATTCGAGCGCGGCTTATGACTGTAACCAACGATCTCGGTGCAAGTGTCAGGGGGAGTGAAGCGCGCTATCCCGATCTTGATCCCGAAGAGTTCTCGGTTATTAACGGCGATCAGTTTGTTGTTTCCGGTAACAGTTTCGTTCCACCCGGTTACATGAGTGAATTGATGGTCATATTAACATGTAATAATGACTTCATTGATACTGCGTATTTTGAACTCCAGATCGATGAACCCCGTGAGAATGCTCCTTCACCACCTGATCCTTACGGTTATCTGTGTTATGATGACACAGATGAGGACTGGGAGATAGCGCCTGTTTATGAATGGATCGAGATCAGCGAAACGGATGATGATCCAATGTTTGAAGGAACACTGATAGAATTCGAGGGAGATTCACCGCTTGATCAGGGCGAAGCGATGGTGATAGACCTCGGTTTTACCTCGCGACTGTATGGAAAATCATTCGATCAGATAACCGTTACTACCCACGGTTACATCTGTATCGGCGATCAGGAAGGGGTGGTCAATTATCAGAACTGGCCCCTCGATCGTGGTCAATGCGGTGGCGTGGGAATGATTGCTCCGTTCTGGGAAGATCTACGGTTTCGTAACGACGATGCCGGGATCTACTATTACTATGACGAGGAAGACTCCAGAATGATTGTCGAGTGGTATAAGGTCAGTCATCGAGGCAACAACACGGAACTGATCTTTCAGGTGATTATCTATGATGCGGATGTCTGGGTGGTGGACGAACGCAGGAATCCTCCACTGAAATTCCAGTATAAGGAAATAGAAAACAACTCCAGTACGAGAGGCACTGCCTGGGATCTCAATATTCCTTATGCATCAGTTGGCATTTCCAGCCCCGATGGATACGGTATCGGTTATACTTACAACAACCGTTACCCCGACTGGGCGGCGAGACTCGAAGACCATCGGGCGATAATGTTCACTACCACACCGCGCTTTAAGTCGGGCAATATTGAGGGATACGTCACAGATTACGAGACCGATCTACCGATCCAGGAGGCAGCGGTATTCACTGAACACGGTTTTTTTGATCTTACCGACGAGGATGGCTACTACTACATTGAAGACGCGCTTGCCGAGATCGTATTTGATATTACAGCATCGAAACACGGCTACAATGACTCGACATACATAGATACGTTCCTTATCGAAAACGAGACCATAAGGATTGACTTTGCACTGCTGCATCCTGAATTTGACGCATCGGATGCTCATCTCCGGATGCAACTTGATCCTGAAATAACAGTGGTTTTGCCGTTTAATATCCGCAACGACGGTAACGGTCCACTCGATTGGACACTGGTCAGGCGGCTCCCCGGAGGCGCGGAGCGGGATCCGTGGGAGCGTCGTTTGACCTATGATGCCGGTGTAACCGTGGAGGATATTCGTCTTGAAGGTGTGATCTTTATTAATGAAAGGTTTTACATTTCCGGCGCCAACATGTGGGATCGCCAAGACGGTCCAAACATGATATATGTTCTTAATCGTGACGGAGAGCTAATCAGCGAATTCGAACAGCCGGGCGAATCAAGATACGGCATTCGGGACCTCGCCTGGGATGGCGAACTGATATGGGGTTCCGGTGCAGATTCGGTTTACGGCTTCACACCTGACGGTGAACTCGACAGATCATTCGAGGGACCTTACGATACGAACAGCCCAATCACCTGGGATTCCCATCGTGAGGTTCTGTGGGTTGCCGGCAGGGTCAGTAATGAGATCGTCGCATACGATACTTCAGGGAATGAGGTGGATAGAATCCCCCGGTTCAATCTGCGGATGTACGCTTTTGCTTATTATCACGATGATCCGGATGAATATCCGCTCTATGTATTCACCTGTCCCGATAATCTTACCCAGTTGGTTTATAAGATAGACCCAATTGGCGTGGACACGATGTTCGTTGCCGAGCTTGAGACTGAAGAAGGCGGCACACCCGGTGGGGCGTTTGCTACTAACACTTTTGATGTTTACAGTTGGGTATTTATCGGTATTGCCAACCATGGCGGTGAAGACCGGATCGACATCTGGCAGATTGACGCACGGCGGGACTGGTTCCGTGTCTTTACCAATGACGACGAGGAGAGAATCGAGATATATGACGGTGTTATCGATGCAGGAGTCGAACATGATTTTGAGCTTCAACTCTCTTCAATCGACCTGCCGGAGGAGACGTTTCAGGCGATGCTCGTTTACTACCATAATGCCGAAGGCGGAGAGGCCGTCATCGATGTCACCCTGGATGTTATCGATGCGAGGCGACAGTCTGATTTCGGGCTACTGGAGCCATCGGACAACGATACCCTCGATTCGAACATCATGATGGACACAGAAGTTACTTTCAAGTGGGAAGAATCCATCGATCCCAATATTAATGATGTAGTCACTTACGAAGTCCTGTTCGAATCATGCGGAGAACAGGCGATGGTGGCTTCTGAGACCTGCTCACTTATAGTTGACATTGCGGACATGGCAGAGGAGATGGGTTTATCAATCGAGGTTGAGTTCCCGATGTTCTGGAGTGTCCGGTCGATATCAGGCGATGACATTGTCCCTTGCGAGCGTCGGTTCTCTTTCATGTTCCTGCCTCACGGGATTTACGATCCAGATGGCGCGATACCGGTTGAGTTTGGTCTTCATTCGATTTATCCTTCGCCGTTCAATTCTATGACGACGATACGTTTTGGCGTTGACCGACCGGAGCGGTTCATGTTGAGGGTTTACGACCTGTCCGGCAGACTGGTTAGAATTCTGTATGACAGTTCACCTGTGGTCGGCTATCGCAATATAGTGTGGGATGCAGGGGCATTGCCGTCGGGGGTGTACCTCTTACATCTCGAGTCCGGAGGTCGCAGTCAGGTGCGGAAGGTTGCACTTGTGAGATAGAGAATTTGTTTGTGACCCTATGTATGGGATGGCGAACTTGAACGCCATGTTTCATCCCGATACCTCGGGATTGAATCTTTATGCTAAATCCACCAGTTGGCGGAATACACGCCACTTGTCCAAACAGCGAAAACCAAAACAACTTGCTCCAGGAGGAAATGCATGCTGCGGAACATCATCTCGGCGCTGACAATCTTTCTGCTCATAACATGCCCGGCTATTGCAGAGAATTTTGCATTACAGGTTGATAGACGGGCTACAATTACCTCATCTGACAATCAGGCTATAAACATCGACTTCGAGCTGGTGGACCTTGAGGAACGAACCGTTGTCAAAGAGGGTGAAACATTCACCGTCTTCAATCTCAACGGTGAGGGTATAACCTATGAATACGGCAAACCTGTGTTGCCGGCGATCATCAGGTTTGTTGTAATTCCTCCCGAAGCGAATGTTGAACTGATGGTTACAGCCGATGAACCCCGCCGGATAAGGGGGGACTACTTACTTGCCATTTGCGACGATGAAGAGATAAAACCCGCATTTGACCAGAGATTCATTCCGGATGAGAATCCTCTCTATCCTCCTGAGATTGCGAAGATGGGCGATCCTATTGTAATTCGCGGCGTCAGGCTGGTTAAGATTACCACATTCCCCATTCAGTATGAGGCTTCAACCAACACTTATGTCTTCAATGACAATATCCGTACAGAACTACGTTTCATCGACGGTGAGGCGATAAATCCCGTCCATGTGCCAATCAGGCGAAACCGCAGCGCTCATTTCCTTAACGCAATAAGCAGACTTGCCATGAACGGTAATGAGGTTGGCAGGGATGACCCCGACCGGGATAGCGAGCCCGAATATATCGGTCATTACGCAGTCGTTGTTCATAATCAAGTCCTTCGTTACACCGCTCCGTTTATTGAGTGGCGGCGTAAATCAGGTCATAAAGTCGATATCATCGTACCGCAGAATCCTGCCGATTATAGTGGTGTCAAGCGGTCTATCGAAGATTTGTATGACAGTTACCTCGATGAAGAAATCGATCCGTTCGAATTTCTCCTGCTGGTCGGTGATCGTCCGAATTATGGACATGGACCTGCTCCTGGCGGAATTCTTCAGGCGCTATCAGGTCATGACGATTACAACTATGCCTGTATCGACGGTAATGATCAGCACGCCGATGTGGGCGTAAGTCGTTGGCCCTCCGGCACTCAGGCTACCTGTGAACTCGCCGTGGGAAGAACACTCGCCTATGAAGCATATCCATACATGGAGGATACTTCCTGGTTCACACGCGGTGCAGTATATACACAGCACTGGGGAAACAGTGCCGCATCTGCATGGGACCTTACAATCCATACTAATGTTCGCTGGGGTGTGGAGGTTCTTGAGCATCTCGGATTTGATGATATCAGTTTCTACGAGGAATATGACTGGGATCGGGATGGTGCAAGAATTGGACCCAGGATGACCGAATGGTTCAATGAGGGTATGAATGTATTTATCGGCAGGGCGGAACTGTACTGGTACACCAGCAGACCGGGGAACAGGACCTGGCAGGATTTCGACCGGGACGTCGATGCCAATGTCGTCTTTCCGATGGAGATAAACACCTGCGGTCATGGCGAGTGGTCAAGGGAGAGTATCTTCCGCCAGGGCAACCGTGACAATCTGAAAGGTCCGGTAACTACAAGCTTCACTTGGAGCGGTCCCAGGACAGTGCCCAACAGCGCTGTCTGGGCAGAGATGGTGAAAGGTATCCTCCTCAATGATCTGCCGTTTGGCTGGGGTTATTCGATGGCTCTGACGAGTATTGAGAGCTATCTGAATAATATACCTCCCAGTCTGCAGTGGTATAA
>JABMRV010000227.1 GCA_013202285.1 bacterium
CTCTCTCTGTGAACTCATCGCCGCCCGGAAATATCTTACATGGCAGATCGCCCTCGTCATCCTGCACGATGTCCTGAAAGGACTTGCCTATGCGCATTCAAAGGGAGTTGTGCACCGCGACATCAAACCGGATAATATACTCATCTCAGAAGAGGGGATTGCCAAAGTATCCGATTTCGGGCTGGCGACGATTGAAGATGCCCCCAGGCTCACCAGACAGGGAATGGTCGTTGGCACTCCGGCATATATGCCGCCGGAACAGATCAACGGTACTGAGATCGATCAGCGCAGCGACATGTTTTCACTCGGAGCAACATTCTACGAATCCCTGACCGGAACTTCCCCTTTCTATGCGGAGAATTTCTCCGAGATCATGAAGAAGGTCTTAAATGCCTATCCTCAGAAACCTTCCGCAGTAATTAAGGATATCCCGACCGAATTAGACCAGATTATCCTCCGTCTTCTGGAGAAACAACCTACGAGACGTTATGCTTCGGCAGATCATGCACTGCAGGATGTCAGGAGCCTCGCCAAACAGAGAGATGTCTCCCTTGAACCCGAAGAGATTAGCCAGTACATGATACTCTCTGATTCGGAAAGAGCTGAAATAAAAAGATCTCTATCCACCCCAACGACACCGGCGCCAAGACAGCTCCGCTTTTCTTACAGGTCGATAGCTCTGCTGGGTGTAATAGTCATCATGCTCGCCCTGCTTCTGCCCGGTCGCTTCACCCGTGATGTGACACCTCCCGCCCGTTCATCCAGGACATTAGCGGATATCAGGAAGGCATTTGAACTTAGATCAAGTCAGTATGCCCGAGTCATTGAGGAGATGGCAGCCGCGAAATCGGTTACTGTGGCGAGCAGCGATCTGCCCGTCTCGACGCTTCGAGGTGAACACCCAAATGAGAGCGCTCTCCCGATCCTGCATGAATCGGATAAATCCGCCATTGGGCGGACTGTCAACCGCAGAGGGTTGACAGCGGAGTCAGAAACCGTCGATCTAACCGCTCCTGGCAGTATCTTCATCTCCTGCAAACCCTGGGCGAGGATTATCATCGACAACGAGTCAATCGGTGAGACGCCTCTCACTGAACCGGTAGAACTCTCCCCGGGTGAGCACCAGCTTGTGTTGGTCAACGATGAGTTCCCTTCGCCGGTTTCACAGACCATCAATATAGAACCCGGCAGCAGAGGGCAACTGGATTTCAATCTCTGGAATCATTTTACCGTTATCAAGATAGTATCGGTGGAACCGTGGGCGGAGATCATCATCGATGGTGAATCCTATGGTTATACCCCGCGTCAGCAGGAGATTATCCTGCCGTTGGGCAGGCATGAGATCGAACTTCGTAATCCTGATTTCAAACACTTTTTCAAATCGATTGACATTAAACGCGGCGATCCCCCCGTAGAGATAAACATCGCTTTAGAAAAGCTTGAAGAATAAATCACAACGGAATGCTGTCAACCACAGAGGGTTGACAGCGACAGCGAATTAGTGAAGCTGTTTCATCATCTCGAACTTACGCTCAGTTCTCTTGTGTTCCCGTTGTACTGTCCCGCTTGCGGTGGTTACTGGATTGAGAGGTCGGGCGGAATCTGTTCCGACTGCTGGTCTAATCTCCCCGCACCCGGTAGAGGAAGGTGGTTCCATGAACCTGCTCTTAAGGGAAAAGTTTCCGCAGCCTTCCATTACGACGACATCTCTCGTAACCTCGTTCATCTTATGAAATTCCGCGGCAGGATAGACATTGCCAGGGAAATCGGTGTGCGCGCTGCAGATCGTCTGAAGAGCCTGTATTCACAGTCGGAACTTGCCTGTGTCATACCGGTACCGCTCCATCCGGTTCGCATCAGGGAACGGGGCTATGATCAGAGTCTGGTCATAGCCGAATCAGTCGCTAAGGCACTTTCCGTTCCACTGATCGTCGATATTATAAGGAGAACAAGGAATACACCCCCTCAATCCCGACTTTCCGATGTTGAGAGGATTTCAAACCTGAAGGATGCTTTCTCAGCGTCTCTAATCGATCAGGGAACAGTCAGCGGAACGATTCTCCTAATTGACGACGTCATTCATACGGGCGCAACTGTGATGGGCTGCATCAAAACCCTTGCAAAGTCAGGGATAAAAAACATCAGGATTCTCGCTGCTTTCGGCTGATTCTTTCAAAAACCTGCCTATTGTACCTGTTAGCGTACTTATATTGAACTGTTCTGGAACTAACCGGATAGCCCATGTCACAGGATAAAGAACAGAAAGACTGCATCGAGCTTTCTTCCGACCGGCAGATAAACGCCTTACTCAACGATATGGTTAGCCGCCTGAAGGAATACACTGAAACCCAGGTGCAGCATATCAACAAGCTGGCGAAGATAGGCGTCGCACTCTCATCAACCAGAAACCTCGATCAGCTTCTCGAGATGATACTTGACGAGGCGCGCGCCTTCACCAACTGCGACGCCGGAACTCTCTATCTTGTCAACGATGAGGAGAGAACCGCCAGATACACCATTGTACAAACTGAATCGATGGGAATCCGCATGGGCGGCGCAACTGGACAGACAATTAATTGGCCTTCCGTTCCCCTTGAAATCGACGGTAAACCCAACAATTCCAACGTCTGTGCTTATGTAGCCAACTCCGGCGAGATGGTCAACATCCCGGACGTCTATGAAGTCGAGGGATTTGATTTCCAGGGTCCAAGGAAGTTCGACAAAGACACCGGCTATCGCACGAGGTCGATGATGGTCTTTCCCATGCGCAACCACGAGGGAGATATCATCGGGGTCATGCAGTTGATCAACGCTCTCGATGCAGAGACGGGCAAGTCGATACCCTTTGCCTCAGAATTTGAGGAGCTTTCCGAAGCGCTTGCATCGCAGGCGGCGGTCGCTCTTACCAATGCACAGCTTATCATCGATCTTGAGAACCTGTTCGAGTCTTTCATCCAGACCATCGCCACGGCAATCGACGAAAAATCGCATTATACCGGCGGGCATATCAAGCGGGTTGCTGTTCTGACGATAGACATCACCGAGCGTATTAACAAAACAGACAAGAACCCATACGCGGAGATTCATTTCAACGAGGATGAAATGAAGGAACTGCATCTGGCTGCCTGGCTGCACGATACCGGTAAGATCACAACTCCGGAATACGTGGTTGACAAGGCAACCAAGCTGGAAACGATTTTTGATCGACTGGAGCTTGTGCGAACCCGTTTCGAGCTTGCAAAAGCAAAAGTTCGGTTGAAGAGTCAGAGACTTCAGACAGCTCCCACAATGAGCAAGGCTACTCGAGAAAAACACAATGAAACTGATGAATTGACACGAAAACTGGATGAAGACCTCGAGTTTGTAACCAAATGGAATGTATCCGGTGAATTTATGCCGGATGAGATTATTGAAAGAATGGAATCAATCGCCAGCGGCACAGTTGAGATGGACAAGGGCGTCGAACACCTGTTGAGCGAGAATGAACTGTACAACCTCGAAATCCGGAAAGGAACTTTGACGGCAGAAGAGCGTGAGAAGATAAACAACCATGTCGTCCTGACTAGGAAGATGTTGGATAAAGTTCCTTTCCCGAAGAAAATACGCAACGTATCTTTCATCGCCGGCGCTCACCACGAGAAACTGAACGGCAAAGGCTATCCGGACGGTTTAACGGCAGAGCAGATTCCGTTGCAGGTTCGCATCCTGACACTGGCGGATGTATTTGAAGCCCTGACGGCGAGCGACCGTCCGTACCTGCCTACCAAACCGTTGTCACAGGTGTTGAAAATCCTCGGATTCATGGTTAAAGATGGCGAGCTGGATGCTGATCTGGTTCAGTTCTTCCTCAATGAAGAAATGCACCTCGAATATGCCAAAGAACATCTCGATCCCTCGAGGATCGACGTTTAGAAATGTTGAATTTTGAATGTTGAATTAAATTCAAAATCCTTAGATTACAATCTGAACCTCATCCCGGGGTCAGTCGGAGCGGCACTGTACGAGGGTGAACTGCGGCTGGGATACGCCGATATAATACGTCCCAGACGGCATGCGGAACTGCTGCTCGAAACTGTGCTGGGAATGGATCGTACCGAACTCTATCTTCATTCCGGCGAACAGATTGATGTCTTTCAATTAGAGAGATTTCGCTCCCTGCTCTTGCGCCGCGAGGCTGGGGAACCTGTACAGTACATCGTCGGCTGGGCTCCCTTCTTCGGTCGTAAATTTGCGGTAGGACAGGGAGTTTTTATCCCTCGCTTCGAGACGGAAACACTTATAGAGTGTTTAATATCCCGGTTCCCCCATGATCTTCAAAATGAGCATCCGGTCGAGATACTGGACGTCTGTTGTGGCTGTGGTGTGATCGGATTGACCATCGCTGCTGAGATTCCGCATGTCAAGGTGACTCTGACGGATGGATCGGAGACCGCTCTCATGTTCTGCAGGCGCAACGCAAAGAATATGGGCATCGGAGATCGCATTGAAATAACCGAATGGGATGCTCTCGAATATCCTCCGGCGGAATGGCAGGGAAAGTTTCGTTTTATTTTAGCTAATCCTCCATATATTCCGGTAGATGAAATTGGAGGACTACCTAAGGATGTGCGCGATGGTGAACCGCATGAAGCCCTGACCGACAGGGGAGACGGTTTGGCATTTTATCGCTGCTGGACAGAATCGCTGCCAGAGATATTAGTGCCGGGCGGAAGGATATTCCTTGAGATCGATCAGAACGCTGCTGAGAAGGTGAGTGAAATCATGTCACATTCATTCACCGATCTGGCAATTCACAAGGATCTGGACGGTAATGATCGCGTCCTGACAGGAACTCTAATTAGTTCCTGTTGAAAAAGTCATCCAAACCGCTGGCAGACGCCCTCGTCTGCCAGTAGGAGTTGAAAATCTTCAACCCCTACAAATTAATAAATCATAAACGGTACAGATAAGGGAATGCAGTCAACCACAGAGGATTAACTGCAAAGGCGGATAAATGATTACAAAATACCTGCTCATGCTTCTTCTGATCAGTCAGATGACTGACAACACCTCTTCTGACTTGAGGATATTACCCGAAGAGGACAGGTTCTTCACCAACATTCAGCGGATTGTTCCTGAAGGTCGCTTTCACAATGGATCTATAAGCTCCGATGGAAAATTGGTCTGCTACCAGGGAGATTTCGTTGCAGGAGGAGTGGGCGACCAGATATGGATTAAACCGACATACGGCGGTGAACCGAAAATGCTGTCCATTGGCGTCTTCCCTACGTCCGATCCTGTATTTATCCCTAACCAGGATTCAATAATCTTCAGCTCGACTGAGGAAGTTAATCTGGATCCGGCTTTCAATCTCAAAAAGCGTTTCATCACGGAATGGTTTTTGGGAACGCACGATCTGTACAGAGTAAATGTTGGTGGCACAGAGCTGATTCGTCTGACGGAGAACACCGTATATGATGGCGAAGCCGCTGTTTCAAACGACGGCAAAACAATCGCCTTTACATCCTTCAGAGATAACAACGTCGATATATATTCGATGAGTATGCATAAGCTAATTCCGAAGCGTCTGACGACATCACCCGGCATCGATTGTCAACCATGCTTTACCCCCGATGGTATGTGGATAATCTTCGTCGGCACCGAGTCGGAAAAGGGAGCTGATTCCGTGCAGCCTGAGACCATACTGCCTGAAACCGGACTGACTGAAACAATGCAGGGTCAGCAGCTGGTTTCTGAGATGGAATTTGAGCTGCACATTATGAGCATCGACGGATCTGACCGTCGGACACTCACTAAACTCGGAGCTTGTTCAATCAATCCAACTGTTCATCCGAACGGTGAATATGTCATCTTCGAGTCGAATTATGAACCGGATGGAAACAGTAAATATAAGAATAAGTTGGATTATAACCTGTTCAAGATCGCCATCGATGGCACACGCTTGCAACAGATAACATTCAATTCAGGGTATGATGGCAATCCTTCCTTTGCGCAGGATGGAATCAAGTTAGTCTGGACGTCGATGCGCAGTCTTGCGTCGGAGAAAAATATTGGCGTATATATGGCTGACTGGATGGATGCTGAATTTCAACCGTCATCATCGGGAGGTCATTAGTGCCTGCTTACCAATCTGTCCGAGAATACAATTACACAACGTTCCTGCCAGGTTTCAAACGAAACGAAGTGACGTGTAACCTGGCAGGCATATACCTAAGTTCTGTAATTCCGCCAGGTTACGCTACGCTTGAAACCTGGCGGGAACGAAATGGGTGGTCAGCCAGGCGGCTGATTTATCCTATTGTTGTTGAGTAGCGCTGATTATTCATCCTCCCCAAGTCTCTTTAACAACTCTCGACTCAAGCAGTTGTAAACCTCCCCGATTTCCGGATAATCCTCCAAGATACGAAGATGCTCATTAATTGTCTTCTCATCTCCCCTGCGATGAGGACCGGAGATCGCATCGGGCAGACCCTTGTCGGAAATGTTCTGTGCAGTACGGGACATCAGCGGACCCAACGCCTGCATCGCCCGGGCATCCGTCATTCCGGCATCGTTCAGAAGACGCACAGCTATACCTGCCAGACCCGACATTAAATTGCATGCCACTACCGCGCCCAGGTGGTATATCGTATGCTTGCCCGGAGGCACGATATAAGGAAACCCGCCCAGATCGACCGCCAACTCAGATCCTCTTTCGACAGCTTCCGAATCGCCCTCGATACCGAAGGTTATCCCCTCAAGCAGTTCCGCTCCCTCACCGCCGACAAAAGTCTGCATCGGATGCCAGGAGAGCGGCAGCGCACCGACTTCACGAACGGACTCCAAAACTGATGATGACAATGCACCGGCAGTGTGTGCGACAACCGTCGAAGGATGAAATCCTCCACGCTTTACGATCTCAGCCGATAAATCTGCAATCCGGTTCTCAGCGACGGAGAGAATTATGAAATCGATACTCTTTTCGAGGTCAGCGATTCTCTCGTGAACCGGAAAGTTGAATCCATTGAGATCCGATCGTGTTGATCGACTTCCAGTCACCAATCCCGATATGAGATACCCGGATTTCATCAGCCCTTTGAGAAGGACTGAGCCGACCTTGCCGAGTCCGACGATTGCTACCTTCTGCTTCTGATTACGGTTCATCGCTTATCCTTCTATAACATCGCTAAGAAATTCTTTCGCATTCCGCCTCTTAACAAACGTGTCTCTTAACAAACGTGTGGTACGACATCCCGGACTTGATCCGGGATCACAAGTCGGGTTTCAAA
>JABMRV010000228.1 GCA_013202285.1 bacterium
ATATAGAACCCAGGGAAGGCTTTTTCAGGAAAATCTTTTCCGCTCTATTCAAACGGGCAAGGGCAAAATAATGTACAATCAAGATCAGGTCCAACAACAGCTTATCAACGTTCGCCAGATACAGGGCATTCTCGACCGCATCACATCAGAGGCGGGTACCGAGGGTGTGTACCTTGTTGAAGAAAGTGGCTTTTTGATTGCCGAGGCGGGAAACATCGATATCGACAGGGTTGCTCTGGCTGCTCTGGTAGCGGCTTCCTTCGGAGCTACGACTGAGATTGCGAAGCTGTTAGGGGAGGAATCCTTTACTCAGTTGACCCAGCAGGGAAAAGATTCCCATCTTTTCATCTGCAAGGCAGGATCGCGACATATTGTGATAGCTGCATTCGGCAAGGAGACAAACCTCGGACTGGTCAAACTGTATGTTGAAAAAGCGGTCATTCATCTTGGCGCGATGCTCGACTACGTACCACCAACGCTGACAAAAATTCCCGTCAAAACCGCTCAAGCAGTTGAGGAGCAACCTTCAATGGTTTTGACCGATGAAGAGTTTATGATCGATAAAGAGTTATCTTCTACTGCAGTGCAAGAAAGGGAAGAGCTGGCTACACCTGAAGAGATCGAGGAACTTGAAGCCGGACTTATGGCATCGCTTACCGAGGATGGCTTAACTGAGCAGGGAGGTGAACCAACCGATAATGATAGCGTTGTAGAAACTCTCGTAGAGGAGACAGCTCCGGAGGAGCCTGCCGCGGATGAAAGTGTCGTTGAAGAAGTCGAACTGGGTGAAGGCGCTGATCTGATTTCCGAGCTGTCCGAGGATGATAATATTGCGACTACAGAATCAACAGATGAAGCGGAAGTAGATATTGAAGCCGAAACAGTTGAAGAACTCACGGAAGAGGTTGACTTAGAGGAACCTGAAACCGAAGAGGCTATCGAGGAAGTGGAAGAGGATATTGCTGTTGAAGCGGAAGATGAACATGAAGAAGAAGTGATTGCAGATGAGACCGAGATACTGGAAACTACTGAGGAACCTGCAGGAGAGAGTGACAGTGAAACCGCACTTGAGGCTGCAGAGAGAGTTGCCGTACAGTTAAAGGAAATGGTTGATAGAGAGGAAAGTGATATGTTCGAGTCACAGGAGAAAGTGGGGCTCGAACAAGATGAAACTGAGGTTGGTGATACTGATAAGATAACAGGTGAAACAACCGAAGATGCTGAAAGCAGGGATAAAAAGAGCGAGTTTGATAAATTGAAAGAGAAGGGTTTCATCGATATACCTGCATTAGATGAGGATGAGGAGGAGCCTGAAGCAGATGAAACAATCGATCTCGATGTCGATAAGGAACTTGAGAAATTGCTGGAGGAGGGTA
Source organism: bacterium (assembly GCA_013202285.1). Classification (GTDB taxonomy): domain Bacteria; phylum Electryoneota; class AABM5-125-24; order Hatepunaeales; family Hatepunaeaceae; genus JABMRV01. The sequence goes on from JABMRV010000228.1 coordinate 1,377, forward strand.
TTGTAAAAATAACTGGAATAGAAGAGGATGTCCTTGTTGAGAGTGAAGAAGAAACTGAAAAGCAACAACCTGATGCTGCTGAAATTGAAATTACGGATGAGGAGACAGATCCGGAGATTGAACGTTTGACAGTCGAATTACGTCAGGAGATCGCTCAACTGCGAAGTGAGAGCGAGCAGATGGAAGGCTCAATTGAGCATCTACAAAAGGAAGAGGCAGACGTGTCGTTGGATGAAGTAACCGGCGATATTGAGGATCTGCCCGCCAGTGATGAGGAAGAACCGGAAGAAAAAGAAGTTGAAATTGAGTCTGATGCAGTCGATGAAGCGGAATCAGATGAAGATGTCCATGATGAAGATGCTGAGAAAGAAACGGATGATAAGGATGCTGAAACCAACGGGAAAAGGAGTGGTGGGAAGATATTTCCATCATGGCTTGATGATACCGAGTAGGAGATATGATTGGTGGCGCATCCATCAGCTGATGGATTGTCTGTGATTCAACAATGAAAACGGAAAATGTGGAAAAAAACGATTAAAATACTGATCGTTGATGACAATAAAGATCTGGCTACAACCATCAGCGATTACTACGCCAGTCATGAACTTGGAATAATTCCTCTCACCACCAGCGATCCTACCGAAGTATTACCCATCCTGTCTGAGAACTCTGATATCATGGTAATCCTCAGCGATTTCTATATGCCCGGTATGAATGGTCTTGAACTGCTGCTTTCTGTACGCGAGAAGTACCCGAAAGTGTTGTTCGTACTGATGACCGGGTATCATACCAGCGAGATCCAGGAACTCGGAATAGAACAGGGCGCTATTCGTTTCTTCAAAAAACCGTTCAGTATGGAGGAATTAACCGATCTGATCCATGAGACTATAGCTGAAACTATCTCCGGTTTTGAGGGCACGATAGAATCTATACAATTGCCCGACATTATTCAGTTAATAGGGTTGGGACACCAGTCTGTAGAATTAAAACTCACCGTTGATAATACTGAAGGTTCGATGTTCTTTGATAACGGCGAGATAATTCATGTGGAATATGAGAATATAAAGGGTGAGGAAGCATTCTACGAGATGTTCAATTGGGTCGGCGGTCAGTTCAGCGTTACATCTATTACAACAACAGTTGAGAAAACGATTGATCAATCGTGGCAGGGACTTCTACTCGAAGCCGCCAGGCGACAGGATGAAGCTAAGGCAGTTGCCGAAGGCGTTATTGCTGAAACTGGGAGCGCTACCCCAGCTTTCGCTGAGGCAGGCTTCAGTCAGCAGCGTGAGATCGAAGAAGCAGCTGATGAGATCAGTCTGACGGAAACCATCGAGCTTGAGACGGATGTCGAGCAGGAGAAGGAAGTTCAAGAGCCTTTACACGAGGAATTAGAGGAGCTGGAAACCGCAGAATCCGAGCAGCCTGATGAAGCTCTCGCTACCTTTCCTGAATCAGATACTGAGAAGATTACTGAAGCTGAGACAGAAGAGGCCGAGCGTAGGATTCTGGATGAAAGATTTATTAGTGAAGCGCTTGAGGCTGCCGTTGAGCATTATATCCGGTACTGGCCGCCGGATGACGAGAAACTGAACACGAGTTCACTCCCATTGCATACCCTCCCTGAGAACATCCGCAACCATTTTCAGTTCAGGTTTCAACAGTATCTTATACGCGTTATACAATCGGATGGCGTTCCCTTTGATTTCAACAACGAGAAGGTCGGTTCCGCTCTTCAGCAGTTGCTCGATGTGTTGTATTCAACATGGGATGTTCCCCGCGAGAAGTATCTCGAAATACTGCGTTATGCCCTCAGTTTTGAACTGGCACATTCAATAGATCCTGCCCGGGCGATAACCGAGGTTATCCATGAGATAAGCGGCGGTATTACCTCTGAAATCAAGCTGCTTGTTCAGAACATGATCGATTATAAACTGATTGGCGAACATTATCTTTCCCTGGTGGAGAGTATAAGCGGGCAGAGGGATGAAGAGATCAGCGAAAGGTCGATAGAATATCTTTGCCGGTCGGTTATCCTGCGCCTTGATGAGCAGGAGCGGTATCAGTTAGTTCTTGAGGCGATGAGATGTATCCTGAATATTGCCAACACCGGGGGTGATGACGAGCTGGAATTCCTGGATTATAACGTTGTATTGAACATGCTTGAGACACATGGTCTGGCTCAGGTCTCGGATTATATAAACATGACGCGGGAATTAGGGCAGGTATCCATGTCAATAGCCGATCTCGACAATGCAATGGAGAAATTCAAGCAGCGCAGCGCCGGGATGACTTACGAATAACGGCATCTAATTCTGCGTCATATTCATTATATAGTTCCTATTAGAAAAGTTCCCTCTGTGTCATAGTAGAAGGGTTCGTTTTAATCGTGAACGAGCCCTTTTCGCATGGAAACCGCATCCGTAGCGTAATGTTGCTCTGTTGACTTGCGCCTTTGACCGACGGTTATTATATTACGCCGTGAAAAGAGACATTAAAGCGAAAAGGAAGATACAATGAATCTTGTAACAAGACTTGATTTCGACGGGATACTATGTGGAGTGATGATCCACGATATGGAAAATGTCGCGGATATTAATTTCACCGATCCCAAAACCATGGAAGAGGGAGGATTGCTGGATATACTGGAACCGAGCGACATCATTGCACACCTTCCCATTCACTCCGACGCCGGTATGTGGTTTCATAATCACGATGCATCACATGTTGACTCCAGGCTTCTCGAAGGAGTCAAGGGAAAATGGGGAGTTGCTCCGAGTACTTCGAGGCAGGTTTATGAATTCTATAATAATCCTGCATTGCAGAAGTATGAACCAATCATCGCCGTTGCGGATAGGATCGGTACAGCCAATCTCACGCAGGAGGACGTTCAGTCGCCAAAGGAATGGGTGATGATCAGCTATACGCTCGATCCCCGTTTCACCCTCGATGATTCATACGGCAAGCTGATTCTGCAGGCTATAAAGGATGGCAGGACGCCGAATGACATCCTGGCGCTGCCGGCGGTTGAGAAAAGAGTGGACCTCTATGTTCAGGATGTAAAACGCTATATAGAAGAGGTCAAGGCTCACACAAAGCTCGAAGGAAATGTCATCCTGACCGACTTCAGGGAACTGGTACAGGCGCCTCGCGGAAACCGTTTCGCGGTGTTCGTCATGTATCCTGACGGTAATGTTCACGTGAGGCTTGACGGTCTGGGCGGTTTCAGAACCAAGGTCTCAGTCAGCAAGAGCATCTTTAATCGAACATGCCCGCACCATATCGGCAGGATGATGGAAGAGTACGGAGGCGGTGGACCGGAGGGAGCCGGTACATGCATGCTGGGCAGGAAGTCAGCGCCGGAGAAAATACCGGAGATTCTCAACCGGCTTAAAGGATGAGAAGCTCTGCTCTAATCCAGCAGTAGATCAATCCCGCAACTTAAGATATAATTTTGCAGCCGCAGGGTGAAGACGAGTCCTTTGAAATATTCACTTAATAGTCAAGTTTTGAACCTAACCGTGTCATTCCCGCGCAAGCGGGAATCCAGACGGGGCTGATGTATGGATGCCCGCTCTCCGCTTTCGCGGGGACAAGTTTCGCGGGCATGACATAAGTTAA
>JABMRV010000229.1 GCA_013202285.1 bacterium
GCGCAAGACCTGCCAGAACGGACGTTTTGAACTATTCCCGGACAGATGGAAAGCCGGAATCCATGAAATAACAATAACTTATCTGGATTCCCGCCTGCGCGGGAATAACAAGGACTTAGCTGACAGACGAGGGCGTCTGCCAGCGGTCCGGAGGACTTTATCAACAGGCACGAACTAATGATCGACCCTAATATATATGATCTGATACCGCTGATAGGTCTCTATGCCGAAACACACTACAGGTTTAGTCTCTTCCCCTTCAGCCTTTATTATCGACGTCAACCGGAGATAATATTCGACGCTCCGCACCGTCTCGAGCCCGGCATCCCCCTGCCGGTAACGCTGATTGTCAAGGATGCTCACCACTTCCCGATTACCATAAACAAAGTCGTCATTGAATGCTCCTGTGAAGGATATAACGTCTCAGAAGAGATTCCCTTAAATATGGAGATCCCTCCCTCTTCAAAAATCGGACGGGTACAGAGCCCCGTCCTCCTTTGGCACAGGATATTCGAGATCAACGTTTCAGACCTGCCTTCAGGAAACATGACTGTAAAAGTGACCACGCATTTCAGTAGAAACGGGCGGATACATGTTGTGCGCCAGGATAATTATTTCGGTCTGTCACATGCACCATTCAAAGTATTCAAAGCCGCCAATCCGCTGCCGAAGATGCCCGGCTGGGAACCGGGTGAATTGCATACACATACAGAGTATGGATGCGACCAGGTTGAATTCGGCGCACCACTTGAAGCCATTGTGACCAACGCCCGCGCCATCGGATTAGGCTGGACGGCACTGACCGACCACTCGTATAACCTCGATGATCTTGAAGACGACTACCTGCACGACGATCCCGAGTTGAAGAAATGGCGTCGGTTCCTTGAGCATGTCAAGAGGCTTAACAGGGAAAGGGGAGAGGTTGTTCTGATCCCGGGTGAAGAACTCACCTGCCGCTCATCTAACGGCAGAAACTTGCACATGTTAGTCCTCGGCGAAGAGATATTCCTGCCCGGAGGCGGTGATTCAGCACAGAGATGGTTTCACACCCGCAGCGAGCTGTCAGTAGATGAAGCTCTGAGTCGGATATCGGATACTGCATTTGCAGCTGCAGCGCATCCTCTCAACGATACGCCGCTCCTGGAAAGAATTCTGGTGAAACGCGGCAGATGGCAGCCCTCTGATCTGTCCGCATCCCGTCTCGACGGCTGGCAGATACTGAACGGCAATCCGGACAGGGGTTTCAGGCATGGATTAAACAGTTGGGTCAGCGCCCTGCTGAGAGGTGAGCGGAAATATATATATGCAGGCAACGACTCCCATGGGAATTTCAACCGCTTCCGCCAGGTCTGTCTTCCGATGATGAAACTGCACGAGCATCATAATCATCTCTTCGGTAAGTCACTCACACATGTCCGAACAGAGGGCAAACATGACGTTGAATCCATCATCACCGCGCTTAAGTCCGGCAGAGCGACAGTCAGTAATGGTCCAGCCATTGAGTTGAACGTGGTCGCGGATCAACACACATTCCACAGCGGCGACGCCCTGCCGCCATCCGTCTGGGGTGATGTATGCATCGGGTATGCCTCAACCGTCGAATTCGGCAGGATCGTCCACCTGAAGATCTCAACTGCAGGCAACAACGGAGAGGTCTGTCTGTTAGAAATAGATGATAAAGATAAACAGGGACTGTCCGATCCATATCAAGGCAAGGTTATGCTTCAACTGAAAGGTAGAAGTTACATTCGGGCTGAACTTACCACCCGCACTGATGACGGAACGGAAAACCTGGCGTTCTCCAATCCTATCTGGATCGATTCCTGAGAGTTGTCTTTGAAGGGGAACGCTGACATTCCCCCGCTTTGGAGAAACCGGAGAGAATGTCATCCCATGTCACGATAATACAATTATATAAACCCCCAATGTGATCTAAATCACTTCATCGATAAAAGTTAAGCTGACAGCACGTTTATATTGTTGTTTTCAACATACTTTCTTTAATTAGTATTAATCATATTAATATTACTTAAACTGTATTATCTGCTTGACAAGGGTGTAACGCTAACTCTATATTGCTCCACCTCCACTACAGGAACTTTCTAACAACCTATTTACCAAGGCACTATGTAATATGACCGATCCGGCATCCCTGCTTGGTGAAGACCATGAATCAATCTGGCAGTTAATCTCTGAAAAACTACAGGAAGAGCTGCCTCGCCAAAGTTATCTTACCTGGTTCAAACCTCTTGAACCTATTTCCTTCCAGGATCGGGTTCTCACGCTTAAAACCCCAAGCTCCTTCTATGTTGACTGGATTGAGAGCCATTATGCCGGACACCTGAAGCGTGCCATCGGCGATTCGTTCAGCGAGGTGATCAGTATAAGTTATGAAATTGAGACCTCGCGGAAGACTGATCATCACCTGCCGCCGGAGATTATCCGTAAGTCAACAAGTTACGGCGAACAACCGGCTGCACAGAATTCCTCTCAGATAAATCCTCATTACCGGTTTGATAATTACATCGAAGGCGATTGCAACAAGTTCGCCCGTGCCGCGGCGCTGTCGCTGGCGGAAGCTCCCGGACGCACCCATTTTAATCCTCTTCTTATTTACGGCGGTCCCGGACTTGGCAAGACACACCTGATGCAGGCAATCGGCAATCATATCTTCGAGAACAGAATAACCCGCAAGGTCCTGTACGTCACCAGTGAGCAGTTCACGACAGATTTTATCGAAAGCATTAAATCCAACCGGTCAGGTTTTTTCAACGGTACATACAGGAAGGTCAATGTACTGCTGATAGACGATGTGCAATTCTTTATGGCTAAGGAAAAGACTCAGGAGGAGTTTTTTCACACGTTCAACGCTTTACATCATGCCGGTAAGCAGCTTGTATTTTCATCGGACAGACCACCGCGTGACCTCGAAGGTTTCAACGAAAGACTGGTTAGTCGCCTGCAATGGGGGCTGGTCGCCGAACTGCAATCTCCGGAATATGAGACCCGTCTCGCCATTCTCAATCGCCTTGCCGATGAGGGAAACATACAGCTTCCAGATGAAATTGCACAGTTCCTCGCTCTCAGAATCACCGACAACATCCGCACGCTCGAGAGTTCACTCACCCAGATGATGGCTCAGTCATCACTTATCGGTCGGCAGATAACCATGGACCTCGCTCGTGACGTCCTCAAAAACTTATCCAATCATGTGATAAAATCCTCCTCTGTCGAGCAAATCCAGGATATTGTCGCCAGGGAGTTCGATATACCAAGTGATCTGCTGAGATCAAAAACACGCAAGCGGGAGATAGCTCAAGCACGTCACATCGCCATGTTTCTTGCCACCGAATTGACCCCGCTTACATTAAAAGCAATTGGCTTACATTTCGGCGGTCGAGATCACTCCACCGTAGTTCATGCACGGAAAGCCATAATCAGGTTGACCAAAGCCGATTCAAGTCTTTCAAAATTAATTAAAGATATCCGCCGTCGCTTGGAACTGGCATCCCTCTGATATTTTCCCTTGACAATTTTCATATATACTGGCTACACTTATCAACAAATTAACGCGCATCAAGTCACTCGCTGTTTATTAACTGTCAATCAAGAGGCGGATCCGGCAAAAATTGTATAATTACTAACCGTTATTATAATTAATTAATATTCTCTTTAATGTTATCAACATTTTCTAATACCCTTATCATTAATTTATTACTTTATAACTCATCGGTTTATAATCTTGCTCTGATTACTTACAAACTTTTCCACAATACTACTAATCCAACTATCTTTTAATTATATATTTCTTATAGTAAGGAAACAGTTATCTATACGGATTGTTTTTACCGACATAAACATTTATCTTAAGTTGGTTATCTGTTAAATCCGAACTCATCTGGTTAATTATTAATAATCACATTCAGGGGTAAATTCACATGAAGTTTTCATTCAAGCAGGCTTCGATGAAAAGAGGAATTCAGCGAGTCATGGGTGTCGTACCGACAAGGCTGCCAATGCCATCGCTCGGAAACATCTTCGTCAGCTTGAAAAACAAGATGCTTGAAATCACAGCAACTGATCTTGAGATCACTGTCACGGCAAAGGTAGAAATACTTGATTCGGAAGGTGAGGGCAGTGTTCTAATACAGGCGAAACGATTTCAGGATATTATAAACCAACTGCCTGATGTTCCCCTTGAGATAGAGGTCAAGGAACCATTAAAAGTCACTCTTAAAGGTGAGGGTGTGGGTGAATATATACTACCAGGTGGCGATCCAATAGATTTCCCGGAACTTCCGGAGATCGACGCTCGTGTTTCATTCGATATGAGTGGTGAGATACTGAAAAGGTTGATAACTAAGACGATGTTTGCGGTGTCTCACGATGAAATGCGTCCTATTCTTACAGGCGTTTTGATACAGTTGAGAATGAATGAGATCTGCATTGTTGCCACCGACGGTCACCGGTTGTCACGAATTAAACGGACCGATATCAGCTACTCCGGTGAGGAGAAGGATGTCGTTGTGCCAATGAAAGCATTGCATCAGTTATTGCAGGGCATCGAAGACGATGACGAACCGACGATTGGTATTGCCGAGACGCGAGCATCCTTCACCACGGATAGCCAACGGCTGACAACGCGGCTTATCGATGGACATTATCCCAACTACCAGAGCGTTATCCCGGAGGATAATCCCCATACGATGACGGTCAACACTGATGACATGATGTCCGTTGTAAAGCGTATTTCAGTATTTGCTCACCCGATTTCTCATCAGGTTAAAATAACGATTAAACAGGATTCCGCTCTGTTAGAGGCAGAGGATCCTGAAATCGGTGGTCGGGGTGAGGAAAGCATTGCCGTTAACTACGAAGGCGAACCGCTCGAGTTGGCTTATAACTGCACATACCTGGCAGACGTACTTAGGCAGATTGACACAGAAGAGGCTGCTTTTAAGCTGAATACGTCCAACGACGCTGCTATTATTAAATCAACCGTGCAGAATGATGACGAGGATCTCCTCATGCTGCTGATGCCGATAAGGCTCAACAGGTAGAGCATGCGGAACAGGCAGACGGTTTGGAGATGACAGGCGGACAACCATGTCCGCCTTCTCTTTACGATTTGATAAAATGAACAGAAAGAAAAAGCGGAAACGCTTATCGGGATATCGGAAATGGGAGGTTGAAACGCCTCGGCGTTCGGGTATTGCACCGCTCGGTAAGGTGCTGACGGATCTTGTCGATTTGCTGGGCTTTGAGGCGAAACTGAGCGAGCAGAGAGCGTTAAGTCAATGGACAGAGACCGTCGGCGAGAAGATAGCGAAAGAGACGAATCCCATATCAATGCTGAACGGGATTCTCAAGGTGAAGGTCAGTACCCCGGCATGGCGTCAGGAATTGATCTTCCTGAAAGATGATATTCGACGGAAGTTGAATAAAGAACTGGGGAAGAAGGTTGTCTCAGACATTAAATTTTCTTAAATTACATGGTTAGTTAATAATTGCTTAAGAGGTATCGATAGTGGTTGAAAGACCTGAAAATGACAGCGGAAGCGAAAGAGTCAACAATGGCTACACTGCCGAAGATATAAAGGTTCTCAAAGGGCTCGAGGGGGTTCGCAAACGTCCGGCGATGTACATCGGAGACACCGATCAGCGCGGTCTGCACCACCTCGTCTTTGAAGTGGTGGATAACTCTATCGACGAGGCGATGGGAGGATACTGTGACCGCATCGAGGTTTCAATTAATGCGAACAATTCCGTTACGGTAAAAGACTATGGGCGAGGTATCCCCGTTGACATTCATCCGGAAGAGGGCATATCAGCGCTGGAAGTGGTTATGACCGTGCTTCATGCCGGAGGCAAGTTCGACCGGCACACCTACAAGGTGTCAGGCGGGCTGCACGGCGTGGGAGTATCCGTGGTAAATGCCCTCTCCGAATGGTGCGAAGTGAAAGTCGGTCAGTCGGGGAAACTCTATCGGCAGAGTTACGTACGGGGCGCCCCCCAGGGGGATGTCAGCGAGGAGGGGAAAACGGATTTTCAGGGGACGGAAACCACATTTATACCGGACTCCGAGATATTTGAAGAGATTGAATGGAAGTTCACAACGATAACTCAGCGGCTGCGTGAGATGGCGTTTTTGAACAGCGGTCTCGAGATAATAGCAGAAGACAAGAGAGTTGACAAGGAGCGAAGAGAGGTTTATAAGTTTGATGGCGGATTAGTGGAATTTGTCGAATACCTTGACGAAAACCGTGGGGCGTTAATCCCCAAACCGATCAGTATCAGCGGCGAGAGAGACAATGTTTCGGTGGAGATCGCCCTCATCTGGAACGATTCCTACCAGGAGAACATCTACAGTTATGTCAACAATATCAACACGATAGAAGGCGGAACTCACCTGGTGGGTTTCAGAGCGGCTCTCACGAGGACGCTCAACAACTACGCCGTCAAAAACAACATCTTCAAGAACGAGAAATTCTCCCTGTCCGGTGATGACTGCCGTGAGGGAATGACAGCCGTAATTTCCGTTATGGTTCCCGAACCCCAGTTTGAGGGGCAGACCAAGACCAAGCTGGGCAACAGCGAGGTTAAGGGCATAGTCGAGACACTCTTCGGTGAAGCACTCTCCATGACATTCGAGGAAACCCCTTCAATTGCCCGCAAGATCCTGGAGAAGGCTGTACAGGCGGCTCGCGCCAGGGACGCAGCACGCAAGGCAAGAGACCTCACCCGGCGCAAAGGCGCGCTTGAATCCGGCGATCTGCCCGGCAAACTGGCTGACTGTTCTATTAAAGATCCAGAGTTGTGCGAACTGTACCTTGTAGAGGGCGATTCGGCAGGAGGTTCAGCCAAGCAGGGCAGAGATCGGAGTTTCCAGGCGATTCTGCCGTTGCGCGGCAAGATACTGAACGTCGAAAAGGCTCGCCTTGACAAGATCCTGGGCAACGAGGAGATCAGAACCATGATCTCAGCGGTTGGCACAGGTTTCATATCGGATGACGGTGAGGAGAATGGCGGGCTTGATCTCTCCAAGCTCAGGTACGGCAAGATAATAATCATGACCGATGCGGACGTCGATGGCGCTCATATCAGGACCCTGCTGCTGACTTTCTTCTATCGTTACATGCGTGATCTGATTCAGCAGGGGCACATCTATATCGCTCAGCCGCCGCTTTACCGGGTGTCCAAGGGTAGGCAGGAGTTCTACGCCTATGACGACGAGGGCAAGGACCGGTACATCGATAGACTTGGCGGCTCTAAAGGAGTGAAACTTCAGCGATACAAGGGATTGGGAGAGATGAATCCGGATCAGCTCTGGAAGACAACCATGGATCCTGAACGCAGGACGGTGCTGAGGGTCGCAATCGAAGACGCGGCCGAAGCCGACAGGCTTTTCACAGTACTGATGGGGGATAAGGTTGAACCGCGGCGCGAGTTTATTGAGAACAATGCGGAGTTTGTTAAGAACCTGGATGTGTAGTTGAAATATCTTCGATGGGGTGGTACTGAGAATATAACCCTAATCCAGCGGTAATATCGCAAGTTATTGAAAAAGCATTACAAGCTCGTGTCGCAGTCCCGACGCTTCGGGATCACCCTGCGGTCATTGGTGCTGGCTTTTGCTGCAGGGTGGGGACACCCCGCAGCACATGAGTTATACTAACGTGGATTAGATGATATAACAAAATGGCGGGACAGGATTGTCCCGCCTGCTGTTTATGGGATATTAATAATGGGAGTAGAATATAAATTCACAGAAAGACATGGAAACAACACCTGACTGCACCAGGGAGAATGATCCTGTTAATAAGGATATGCTTGAGTCGATAGGTAAGGCGATCCGCATCATGGCGCAGCTGAGGGCTCCCGGCGGATGCCCCTGGGATGCTGTTCAGACTCGTGAGACGCTGCTGAAGAACCTGCTCGAAGAGACCTATGAATTCATAAACGCCGTTGAGAAAGGCGACCTGCCCAACATGCGCGAGGAACTTGGCGATCTCCTGCTGCAGGTTATATTCCACGCCCAGATAGCAGCGGAGAGGAGCGAATTCGACATGGGAGACGTGGCGCAAGATCTTTGTGATAAGCTGATCAGACGACATCCGCATGTCTTCGGAGAGGTTAAAGCAAATAACCAGGAGGAGGCGCTTGCCTCCTGGAACAGCGCGAAGAGTCGTGAGGGGGAAAAGAGCGTTTCCCTCACAGAAGTGCCTCACAACATGCCGGCGCTGTTGAGGGCGCGCAAGGTGGTTGAAAAGGCGGGCAACGTCGGATTCGAATGGAGTAGTGTACGGGATGCGCTTGACAAGTTAGATGAGGAAGTGAATGAACTGCGCAAAGCTGTTGAAGAGCGAGATGAACGCCACATCAGAGAGGAGCTTGGTGATGTTCTGTTTATGACGGCATGCGTGGCGAGGTATGTGAAGGAGTGCCCGGAACTGGCGCTACAGTCGGCAGTAGATAAGTTCATCGAACGGTTCAGATATATTGAGAAAAAACTTGCCGATGAGGGGATGAAGCCGGAGGATGCAACGCTCGAAAAGATGGACGGTTACTGGGATGAAGCGAAGAAGCAGGAAAGGAATACATCTGGTAAATCCGGAGACTGATTCGGCGAACTCGGCTGGCGGGAGTCGTCAGCTTCACGCCACGGGGATGTTAATCCTCCTCTGTGTGATATGGGGGATGACCTTTCCGGCGACCAAGACGGGATTGATGACGACGGATCCTGCTCATTTCCTTGCTCTGCGGTTCGGTCTGGCGGTTATCATCGTAACGCCGTTCATGCTGATAAGGTTGAGAAGGAGATCCGATAATGCAAATGACGGGCGATCAACGAACCGTAGTACTTTCCTGCTCGGTTGCTGGGTGGGACTATTTCTGCTGATCGGTTATCTGCTCCAGACCTTTGGAATGCGCTACACAACCGCTTCGCGAAGCGGTTTTTTTACCGGCTTGCTGGTACTGATTGTGCCATTGCTGGCGCTTCTGTTTCGCACCAGCAGAATGAGAACCGCCGCCTGGCTGGGAATTCCGATAGCCGTGGGCGGTATATACCTGATGGCAGATCCGGAGATCGGTGGCATGAACATTGGAGACTGGCTGACGATTGCCTGTGCATTCGCATTTGCCTTACAGATGATTGTGCTGGAGGCAGTTGCTCGGAAGGGGGGCGATGTCTGGATGTTGACCTATGCTCAGATGGTGGTCGTCTGCGCTGGAGCATTGATCTGGAGTCTCATCGAAGGTAATTCACTGGTGATTGAGGCTAAGGGTTGGCTGGCGCTCGGTTATACGGCAATATTCGGCAGCGTGATCGCAACCTGGCTACAGACGCGTTTTCAACCGGAAGTACCGGCGGGGAATGCTGCGATTGTGTTTACACTTGAACCGGTTTTTGCGGCGCTCTTCGCCTGGTTGCTGCTGAGCGAGGGATGGACGCTGCGAGGGTTGATGGGAGCGGCATTGATTCTGGTGGCGATGGGTGTGTCGAGAATAGGCGGCTTGAAGGCACAGAGGATAAAAAACATCTGAGCGGGTGACCCCTTCAGGGTCAGGGGTGTAATGTACATTTATGACCACCGGCTGACGCCGGTGGCTATTCATCGTAATCCCCTTTGGGGATACTTAACTACGATCATCACATCCCTATACTCAATCCCCCGTCCACGAATATCGTCTGACCGGTAATATACGATGCTGCATCGGAGCAGAGGAACAGGTGCAGGTTGGCGATGTCTTCCGGAGTGCCGAACCTCTTCACCGGGATCCGTTCCAGGTACTTCTGCCGCATGTCTTCAGGGACTTCCTTTAGCATCGGAGTCATTATTGCGCCGGGCGCGATGCAGTTGACAGTTATTCCCGAGCGCGCAAGTTCGAGAGCCAGCGTGCGCGTCAGTGAGATAACTCCTCCCTTGGATGCCGAATAATTCGCCTGACCGACGTTTCCCAGCACGGCTACGGATGCAGTGTTCACTATCCTGCCCCAGCGGTTTTTTCGCATCGGTCGCATGACAGCCTGGGACGGCATCCATGTCCCTTTTAGATTGACTGCGATGACCGCATCCCAGTCATCCTCCTTCATCCTGAGCCCCAGCGCATCGCGGGTTATACCGGCATTGTTGATGAGGATGTCGAGGCTGCCGTGACGGCTGATAATCTCCTCGACGACAGAGTTGACCTGAGTTTTATTCGTCACATCCAACTGCACAGCCTCAGCTTTATAACCTTTACCGATTAGTTCGTCTGCAAGCTCTGCTGCCGGTTCGAGCACGATATCCGCGATAACAACGGTACAGTTTTCAGCGGCGAAACGACGCACGATCTCAGCGCCGATACCGCGTCCGCCTCCGGTTATTAGGGCTACTCTGTTAGTGAGCAATTTATCCTCCTGTAGCTGTTTCCATGTTCTATCGTGCTGCAGGGTGTCCCCATCCTGCAGCTTTTTACAATTTTACAATCGCAGGGTGTGGACACC
>JABMRV010000230.1 GCA_013202285.1 bacterium
GAAGAAAGCCTGATCACTGATAAGGCGTCTGTGTGGTATATAGCTTCACCCGACAGCAGCGCATAGTCCACAGCGCTTTCAGAATTATAAGGTGGCGGACAGGAATGTCCGCCCTCCCCGGTAAGCAATCTGATCTCTAACGGCTGTCCCTTAAGTGCACCGTCTGTCTCGCTCGTTGAAGGATCGTCTCCCCAGACCGCAATACCGCAAACGCCGTCTTGCAGAACACCGCTGCCGACTAACTTGCTGTCTGTATAGACGCCGACATCACCGGTCAACGATTGGTCAGCCAACACCAACAGACTCATATTAACACCGGTCACAGCATGAACCGGCAACTGCCCCGGTTCGTCATAGACTGACGAATGAGGAACTCCTGCGAATGCTCCCTCGTCATCAGGACGCTCAAACCGGTAGATTAGCACCACGCCTGCATCGACATTAACATAGTAACCCTGTCCCTCGCACATTTCGCCCATGTTGCTGAAGTCCCAGTCAGGGATGTAGAAGTTGCCATGACCGTCCTTGGCGATGATGAGATGCTCCTCTATTCCCGACAGCGCAATCGTCGCTTCAATTTGGGAATGAGGGAAATAGGAAATCAACTGCCAGCCCTCTGAAAGAGTAATCTCTGCATCTTGAAGTACTGATATTCCATCAAGTCGAAAGACAACATTGTCACGCATCTTTAGCTGATAACCCTGCGGAGCGAACCAGCCCCGGATGTTGCTGAAGTCGTACTCGGGAATGTAGAATTCACCGGCGCCGTTCTTCATCATGATCAACAGGTCTTCCTCTACCAACGCTGACATCACCACACGGATGTTCTCGTGGTCGTCAGGTAGAAGGTTGACCGAAACCGTGTTCCAGCCGATGTTCAGGTCAAGTTCACGGAAGGTCCGCACTTCACCCTCCTCAACACGCAACGTAACCGGTATGAGTGTCTCACCGCCTACTCCATCATGAGTAAAAACTAACTCACCGTTGAAATCGTTGAAAGGTGGTAAATCGGTCGAATTTAGATCGAGAACGAAAGTCTGGTTACCATCAGCCTCAATCTCACCGGACTCAGGTGCGATCTGGAACCAGGCGCTATTGGTTGAAAGCTGCCAGACCATCATACGGTCGGGAGTCTGGACAATCCCCATCAGTACCCAACTGTAAACATCAAGTTGGTTGGTGATGTGAATACCGCCCGGTCTGCTGCCGCCAGCGTCGATCTCAGTTACGAGAACAGCCTCGCCATTGTCAAGATTCACCTTGTAAACCACAATGTCAATCTCATCGCCACGGGAAAAAACGTACAGGCAATGACCGTCCGGATCGTCGGGCCAGAATCCCAGTCCGTAGATACGTATGTCACCGGGACGGATGATAGTCTGAACGAGGTTGCCCTCGCGGTTGGTGGCAAATATATTTGAAGTAATATCCGCAGACCAGAAGCGATCGTTGAGAGGATCCCAGGTCAGTGAGCGGTATGATTGTGCTTCGCCCTCAAGTGTTTCTACATGATCGCCGTCTGTAGTGTAACCGTAGAGAACATTCTCGTCAGCCCCCCAGATCAGATCGCCGTCGTAAGTCAAATCGCGCATGCCGTAGCGGGACTCGTGAACCTGCTCAAAATTGCCAACATGCTCACCTTCGCTGTCAAAGACGTAGATCATGTTGGGATTGTTGCCGTTGTTTCCGCCGGACACATAGAAATGTCCCTCGGCGAAGGTGACACCGTTAATCATGTCATCGTCAACTATCTGTTCGATGTTGTACATTGAACGCAGATCCCACGGTTCGGCATCGGCTCCACCAAGTAAACGACTATCTACCTGGTAGGTCAGTGTACCGTTTCCACCGTTATGAACGTTGAATTCAATTGCTAACTCCTGGTCAGGTTCCAGCGTCCTGATGAATCCGTCGTATTCCGGGGTGAACTCGGAATGCAGGAGTGCTACGCTCAGTTCAACATCTTCCTCTTCGATACTGACGTCCACGACAGCAGGAAGGTAGTCAGGCGCTGAGAAGATGAACCGGTATTCACCGGAGGGCAGGTTCTCCAGACTGTAGTTTCCTTCCCCGTCGCTGAAGGTCGTTATCAGGTAACGATCCGGGCTGACCGCAGCGCCTTCAATTGCAGGATTTTCATTCGCATCGGTCACTACGCCTGAGATCGAATATGTGGGAACGCCGATTGAAACAACCGCCGATATTTCAATCAGTGATTGTTCCAGATCGTCGCGGTTTTCCTCAGGTTCGGATAGTGCAATTTCAATCAGAATGTTATATGTTCCAACTTCACAACCCTCGGTTACGATAAGGATCTGCACGGTCTCTGCATCCTCGCCAGGAATGATTCCATTCTCCGGTTCAACAGTGAGCATGTGGAATTCCCTGATGTTGTCGTCGATGATACGCACAACGCCTAAGCTATAGGCTGTCGTCCAAATATTTTCACCATCGTGACCGATGCCGAAACGTTGACGGTTGGCAGCAGCGTTGGGCCACCAGTTGCAATTCTGGACCGTTTCAACCGGTTCCCATTCTTCGGTGTCGATCAGTATTTCATACAGGTCCCCTCCCTGACCGTCAACATTGCTACGTGACAACCAGAGTTGACCGTTAGGATGCAGGTCCACCCAGCAGATACTCCTGTATCGGTCCGCGCCGTCGCAATAATCTATGAGATTCGGAATAACACCGATCTGTTCGTCGGGTTCGCCGTTGTCCTGAACAGTAAAGACATGGATCGCCCTTGTTGCATCATTCATGATAAACAGCAGACCCATCTCCTCGCTGCGTGTAATCGCACCCGTATTGAAACCTACATCGATGTTCCCGAGGTTCTCACCTCCGGTGTCATAATGGTATATAGAGTTCAGGGCATTGTTAATTATGTAAAGATGACCATATAGACAGGCAACGTTGAAAGGGGTTTCAACATCAATTTCGCGGGTGACCTGATAATCGTCGTTTGGGTCCACAGCAACGACGCTGGAATTAGGGTTATTGGATATCCACATCCAATCGTTTCCCCAGTCCCAGGCAACTCCTACTTTTTGTTCGTCTGCACCGCCGTTTGGCACGTCGAACTCATGGATTATATCACCGAGGTCATCGCGGCGCGGACCTCCCTGACGGTTGTCCGGAGCCTCAATCAATTCGTAATCGATGCTGAAGGCGACATCGACTTCATCGCTGTTACTGAGCACCAACTCGATTTCAACCTCGCCATCTTCCTCAACAGATACCGCGAAACCGAATGGTTCTACCGTAATCTCTGAAAATGCTGAATTACAGATAAATGCGGTTATAAATATAACCGTCAGAAGAAAGGTTCTTGTTGGTCGCATGGTTGACTCCCGATGCTTTATCGAAATGTAATTGCAAGCATAACTTACAATTTCTCCGGTTAACAGTTTACGTGGGGGCAGTGCAGGGAGGTGAATACATCGGAAGATAGAAAAAAAAACGAAATTATGCAAGGTTGTTTTGTATCAAAATGGTTAGAATAAATGAGTTCTTCTGTAATAACATCTGTAATTCTGAGATATTCTCACATGGCAGGCGGTTATCTGTTGTCAGCGAACCGATAATCTGTATAGAAGGAGTGCAGTTGTATATTCAGGTATAGTACTTTACTGTAAAATATATTATAATATGAGGGCTTTACACTGGCATCGAGAAACCGCAAGTTACGCAGATTACGCAGATGATGAGCAAACTATGACAACCTTCAGCATTGAAACCAGAAATCTGAGTCGGATATTCAAGCTCGATAGAGCGGCTCGAAAAGAATCCGGCAGGATTCTAACAGCCCTTGACGATCTGAATCTACAGATTCATCCGGGTGAACTCTTCGGTCTGCTTGGTCCCAACGGAGCAGGCAAGACCACCAGCATCCGCATACTCTGCACATTGCTGCTACCCACCGAAGGTGAGGCATTCATCGAAGGGATGGACGTGGTTAAGGACGTCTGGAAAGTAAGGCGGATCATCAACATGGTGTCCGGCGGGGAAACCTGCGGTTACGGAATACTTAACGCCAGGGAGAATCTGAGACTGTTCACCGAACTGTACGGTATCCCCTGGCGAGTCGCCAAACCGCGCATCGAATATATGCTGAAGGTTGTGGGACTGGAAAAATTCTGCGGGGTTAGAGTGAACAAGCTCTCCACCGGATTACGTCAGCGGTTGAACTTCGCGCGCGGGTTCACTACCGATCCAAAGGTACTTTTTCTCGATGAACCAACCGTTGGGCTTGACGTACATTCAGCTCGTCAGATAAGGAGTTTCATCAAGGAATGGGTGGTCGATCATCCCGAAAAAACCATCCTCCTTACCACACATCACATGGTTGAAGCCGACGAGCTATGCGACAGGGTCGCCATTATCGACCGCGGTAAGGTTCAGGTCTGCGATACACCCGCCGCACTGAAGAAGCTTGTACAGAAGGAAACTGCACTTGATTTAACCATCAAGGGACTCGATCCACTGCCTGATTCTCTCGATGAACTCCCCGGCGTACAGAGCCTCACAACAAACCGTGAAACGGACAGGCAGGTTACTCTGGTGCATGCACTACTGACAGATCCTGAAGCCGGTGGTGAGCTGATAAGGGTCATGACCGGCAACGGGCGAAGACTGATGGGATTAGAGACTTCGCAGCCTACACTTGAAGATGTGTTTGTCAAACTGACCGGAAGATCCCTGGTGGACAATAATGTAGATGCCGCGGAGCGGGACAAATGACCGGCAGGGATGAAGTTGGGAAAGTGCGCTTCTTCATGAAAGTTGTCGTAGCGCGTGCCTATGTCCGAGTTATCGGCGCCCAGCGCGAAATGTCCTGGATAATCGGCGACACGCTGCTGCCCTTCTTGACGGTATGCGCATATATATATGTATATCGGGCTATGAAAGCACCGCCGGAGTACACCGGTTTCGTGGTTCTTGGCGGTGTTATAATGACCTTCTGGGTGCACATGCTCTGGAGTATGGCGATGCAGTTGTTCTGGGAGAAGGAGATGGGTAATATGGCTCGCTACCTGATGGCGCCGCTTCCCCGTCCCGCTCTTCTTCTGGGGATGGCTCTCGGCGGGATAATAATGGCGAGTTCACGGGCGGTGATCATATATCTGGCATGTCGCTATGTTTTTGATATACATTTTCACTTTAATGAACCCTGGCTGGCGCTATCGGTTTTCTTAGTCACCCTTGCTGCTCTATACGGGATGGGAATGACTCTCAGTTCTCTGTTCTTCATCGCCGGCAGGGGAATCAATCATGGCTTGATGGCTATGCATGAGCCGGTGTTTTTCGTCGCCGGATTTTATTTTCCCGTCAGACGCCTGGGGATGCTCACAGCAACCGCAGCCGCGGCGATTATCCCCGCAACGCTCGGGCTTGACGCTCTCAGACAGACCATGCTCAACGCTCACGATACAGGCTTGATTTCAGCGAGACTGGAACTGGCAATACTCTCAGTAATGTCGGTCGTCTTCGTCTGGGCATCGGTGCTGATGATCCGAAAAATGGAGGAGTTGGGGCGGAAAAGCGGTAAACTGGTGCTGTCCGAAGGATAATGTGCTGCAGGATGTCCCACCCTGCAGCAAAAGCCAGTTCCAATAACCGCAGGCGTCCCTGCCTGCCACCTCATAAACTTACTGAAACCCGGTTTGACAAGCAAACCGGGGCACCCGGTCAAACCAGTAATAATGTCTGATTTATAATGACAGGCGGGAACGCCCACCCCACCCAGTCAAGAAACAGTTTCCTCACCACATATCACCCGGTTAAAGATGCCGGATCCGGCTTTCGATGTATTTAATTACCTGTCAACCGGTTTTTCCTACCTCATAAAGCAGATTCGACCTTCATGTAGAGTTTTTCAAAAACTCAACATTTCCTCATCAACTGCTGTTCAAAGTCAGTTAAATTCTCTCTCTCAAACGGTAATTAGCAAAATATCTACAAAACAGGTCTAAATTTGATGGAATCTGAATAACAGTTTTTCTCTCCGGATTTTAGTCTGCAACTTGCCTAATAAACTTATATATCTATTAGATATATAAGGAATAACATCTAATTAGATTCACACTTTTGAATAGGGTGATGAGACCTAAAATTGAGGTGTAAATCACTGATTCAACGAAAAAAAGCAAATTATCTTTCTAAATATCATTTTTTTCTTGACAAGTATGGAAAAGCGAACGTACCTTATAGCGAAATGTTACTCAACGACCATAGAGTAGAACTTAAAGTTCAAGTTTAACTTTTCAGGAGGTAAAATGAGACCGGTATTTCTGATCGGCGATCTGGCTTCACTGACCGGTCTTTCGATTCACACATTGAACTATTATATTCGCATTGGTTTAGTAAAGGAAACGGCGCGATCCGACAGATCCGGTTACCGATTGTTTGATGAGGAAACAGTCAAAACATTAAAGAAGATCATCAGACTTCGCCAGCGTCAAACTCCTATCAGGGAAATAGTTGCCAGGAAGAATAATGGAATACTATGAACTCTTGGGAATGAAGGAAGAACCCTTCACTTCTGCACCCAGCCCTCGCTTCATGTTCAAATCAAAGGAACATCGTGAGTGTCTGAACCGGCTTGAGATTGCCATTCGTCTGAGACGGGGGCTTTCGGTGGTTCTTGGGCGCATCGGTACCGGTAAAACCACACTCAGCCGGACCATGCTGCAGCTATTCCAGCAGGAAGAGGAACGCTACGAATTCGCGCTCATTCTCGATCCGATCTTCCCCTCGGAATATGTCTTCCTGCGTAATCTTATGGAGCTATTCCATATAAAGAGCAAAGCGAGATCCGTTCTCGAGTGCAAGAACATCATGGAAACTTTCCTCTTTCAGAAGGGTGTCGAAGAAGGAAAGATTATCGTTCTCGTCATAGACGAGGGTCAGAACCTGACACCCACCTATCTGGAAACACTGCGCAATCTGCTCAATTATGAAACCAACGAATACAAGCTTCTCCAGTTGGTAGTATTCGCGCAGTTGGATTTTCTACCGCGTCTGAGTCGCAATCCGAACTTTGAAGACCGCATTGCTACAAGTTATATGTTGAATCCCCTGAACGAGGCAGATACAAAGGCAATGATAGATTTCCGGATGCAACAGGCAGGCTGGGACGGTAAGCGTCAGCTGTTTTCTGATAAAGCGCTTCAGGAGATTTACCTTGTTACGCGGGGGTATCCCCGCCGTGTTACCAGCCTGTGTCATAATTGTATCATTGAAATGTTACGCAACGATAAGGACAGTGTTGATCTGGAGACTGTTCAATATGTAGTTTCAACAGAGGTGCCGATTGGTGGAAAAGAACCCGCGTGAGCTGGCGACAAATCGCCTGCTGGACATAATCCGCAGGGGTGGATCGGCGCTGTCAACCATTCCACTTGAAAAGCATACTGCGCCGCCATCCACTGAGCATCCCGAAGCGTCTGGAGACAAACCTTCGCCAGCCGCGGAGGAATCTCATCCCGAATTGTCGGGAGAGACGCTTGCTCCGGTAAAACCGTCCCGAAGCTTCGGGACTGAGGCAGAGAAGAAACTCGTCCCTGAACCGAGGAAGCCTGATCCGTCCGCTGATGGAAAGACTGACAATAACCTGTTTAAGAAAATAATTTCACGTCCGGACGTTGAATCCACCCCACCTGAGAAGCCAGCGATAAAACCATCGAAGAAGCGAGAAACTCCGGATGAACTGCTGCTCGAAACCTTTATGCCGCTTCACGATAAGATAACTCTGAAGATTAAAAGACTCGTCTCAATACTACAACAGAAACTCCAGAAAAAACAGGCTACTCCGTCAGACGATCAAAAGAAGGAAGCTGTTAAGGTCAAACCTAAGAAGATTAAGGGCAAGCGGATAATTGTTCTCGATATAGGTTCGGCATCCATCAAACTGATTGAACTGTTAAAAACCGGCGCCGAGTATAGTATTCTAAGCATAAAGATTCGTCCTGTCCCGCCGGCAATGCGTGATGATAATGCCGGGCTGGATGTGCTGTATTCGAAGATAATCCGCGAACTGCTGCCCGCTGATAAAGTAAAGAAACGCAGTCTATATGTAGTATTGCCGGACAGCGCTTCGCAGGTTCTAAGAATAGACCTGCCTGAGACCGCATCCAAAGAGCGACTGAACGCTATCAAATTCAAGATAAATAAGGAATTATCTTTCCCGATTAACGTCTGCACGATAGCCTACAGCGGACTGAATCCCAAGCTTAAAGGCAAGCAGGAGATCGAAGTCCTTGCGGTTGACCGCCGCGAATTGGATCACCGTCTCACACTGCTCGAAGATATCGCATTGATGCCGGTGAACATGACTTCTGCTCCACCCACGTTGAAGTATCTTCTCGACGGGTACAAGGGAATCGATCCTAAGAAAGGCGCCGTGTCTGTTGTTGATATAGGAGCCACCAAGACCACAATCAGTATCATCGAAGATGATAAAGTCGCTCTGTGCCGTACTATAGCAACCGGTGGACATGATTTCTCCTCCGTTCTGGAAGGTCTGGCGATAGGACCCGATGATGAAGAGCTTGATAAGAACGACGCTGAGGAATATAAATTAGAACATGGATTCCCTGCCGCCGGTGATCCGAAGATGATGCGAATCAGGATCATCATGCTTCCTATTGCAGAAAGGATCTCATCTGAGATATCCCGTTCACACGAGGTTTATCGACGGTTGAGCGGCGGTAGTGAGCTTCAGAAGTTCATCCTGATCGGTGGCGGCGCAAAGATGAAACGACTACCGGAATTCTTCAGCGAAAGCCTTGGCATCGAAGTGGAGATCGGGGATCCCGATGCACGTATCAAACCGGACCCGTCGATGCCGGAGGAAGAAGTTAAACTACTTCAGGATGAAGGTCCTGCGATTCTGCCCGCGCTTGCAATAGGTCTCGACAATCGACGGATGTTGAATGTTCTGCCGGAAATGCTGAAGAAGATTCAGACTTTCAAGGCTGCCAGACAAATCGCTATGTTAGCCGCAGCCGTACTCATGGGCTTGATGTTAAGCCTTTATATGATGTCCCTGACCGGACTCCATTCAACGAAAGTAGAGTACAGTAAAATAAAGGGCAAACTGCCCGAACTTATAAAAGCACGCACCAGCTACATTATAACCAAACAGAAACAGACAGAACTCTCCTCTGAACTGACTAAG
Organism: bacterium; assembly: GCA_013202285.1. Taxonomy (GTDB): domain Bacteria; phylum Electryoneota; class AABM5-125-24; order Hatepunaeales; family Hatepunaeaceae; genus JABMRV01. The sequence continues at coordinate 9,182 of JABMRV010000230.1, forward strand.
CGTACGAATGATTTCGATGAGATCAGGGAAGTAGCGCCCGAAATGAAGAATTACCTGATTCTTATATCGAGTCTGATGCCAACGCATATCTACCTCGATAATCTACAGACGCGCTTTGTGACGGAAAAGAAAAATGTAATAACCGAAGAGCAGAGGCTGGCTCAAGAGCAGAAAGCTGCACGGGAAGAACGAGAAAAAGGAACAGAGACTGAAATTCCTGTTGATCTCAAACCGACTTATGATATAGTCTTCGCCGAGCTTTTCGAGAAAACGGAAGAGGAAAGAGCTGAGGCGATGAAGAGAAAAATACTGGGGAAAGTTCTGGAGATGGAAGGCGAATTGTATCCCCAGGGTTCGCTTACTGACGTTAAGTTTGCCAATTTCGTCTATTCGCTCGAAAATTCCGGATGGTTCAGGGATGTGGCGGTTGATTCGATCGAACGTCTGGAGACCGGCAAACTCCGGTTCAAAATTATCTGCGGGATATTAGGAATGGCTGCCAATAGAAAATTGAAACAGTCGATCAAAGAGCTGATCATGCTGGTAGTTCTTCTCATTCTTGCTGTAATCATCTGGTTCATAATGCTCTATAATCCGGTTATGTCGGAAACGGCGGAATTGAAGAAGGATATGAGAGCCGATCAGGATTCACTCTGTGCAATCGAGAAATACCGGTCTATGAAAATGGTAGCGCAGGAGAAAATAAAGAAACTGAACGAGGAGATAACCCAGTGGGATGCTCGTTTCCCTCCGCGCGGCGAATTAGTCGCCATCGCCAAACATATCATCTCGTTCTGTCACACCAATGAGATTCAGCTTATCGACATGCAACCTTCGCTCCTCGAACTTTATGCGCTCGAAAATGCGGGCAATAAGGTAGCGGGTGAGTTTGTATATAAGCAACTCTTCAATCTTGAACTCCAGGGGCGCTATAAGAATCTGGGTAGAATGTTAGAGCGGATCAATAAGCTGCCGTTCAATGTTACCGTAACGGACGTCAGTATGGCTGCCATACCGGATTCACGCCCGAAACTTGACATTGAGTTGAGTATGTTTCTCTATGTTCATCAATAGGTGCTGAAATGCCTCCACTGAAGAAAAACGAGAAAGTAATGCTCGTCATGATCGGAATCGTTGTGATCGTCTTTGCGGTCATGGATCCTTATTATATCTGGAAAACAAAGCCTGAACCCGAACTGACGGAGAAGCAGAAAGAACGCAAAGAGCAGAAAGAGAAGCTGGCAGCCGCCAAGGAAACGGCAACTCAAAAAAGGACGGTCACCGAACAGACAAAGTTCATACCAAAGGACCCGATTCCACTGAAGGGATGGGGTCGGGATCCATTTGTGCAGGCGCGGCCGGACCTCGACGAGGAGAATATTCTTGGCAAGTTGAGACTCAGTGCAATATCAGTACAGGGAGATAGCAGGATGGCGCTTATCAACTCGAAATTGATCAGAGTTGGGGATGTAATCAACGGTCTGAAGGTGAACAGTATAGAGACCGAAAGGGTCATACTGACCTCAGGAAATCGAACCTATCAGCTCACCTGGGAGAAATAGATGCGAACTTTTTCATATACATTAATTACCGTATTTGTGTTATGCCTGATGAGTCCTGCTCTGTGGGCGCAAGAGGAAAACCTGACCACCGAAGAACTGCTGGGAACAATAGTTGACACAATACAGGTGCATAACACACCCATCGAAGATCTGCTTCGTTTGCTTGCTGCACAGGCAAACCTGAACCTCATCATCGGTCCTGACTCGATGGGAACCGTTTCGCTTCGCTTCGCCGGTGTTACTCTCAAAGAAGCTCTGAATGCGATTCTACAGGCAAAAGGATATCATTACCAGCTTTACGGTAACATTATGATGGTGAGCACGCCGGACTCGCTCGAACGGAAAAGAGGGCTTAGTCTTCACACTCAAGTATTTAACTTGAAATATTCCGATGCACGGGATATAAAGGCGACTATCGACACGGCAAAAGTTCTCTCTCCCTGGGGTTACACTACGGTCTATTTCCGTTCGGTCATGATTAATGCCATCAAGGCAGGATCGATAAAACCGTCGATGGAACTGGTCTCGCGGGAGAACCTGAACATCGTAGAACAGATCGAAACCGGAAAGATGCCTCTCCAGGCGCGTTCGGACATCCTCATCGTAACCGACCGCACTCCCAACCTGAAGCGTGTCGCAGAACTGATAGATCTGCTCGATCAACCGTTCAAACAGGTAGAAATTGAAGTCCATTTCGTCGAGACAATTCTCACTGACGAGCAAAAGCTCGGAATAGACTGGTCTCATATACTGGAGGTAGGGGGTTCATATCAGGGCAGGACAAGCTGGGTTTTGGGAGATGCCGGTTCAGGAGGCGGAGATGTCAGTGGAGTTGGTGATGAGTTCGATCCTTTTTCCGATTTTGCTTCGACAGCAGCAAGTTCCGGATCAAATTCGATTGAGCTGGGCGCTCTTGCTTCTTCCCGCTTCAAGATGATCCTCGACATGATGCTCAAACAGGAGAAGGCTAAACTGCTGTCACAACCGCGTATCACCACCATCGATCATCAACCGGCATCTATCAGCGTAGGAGTTACCACCTGGATCGAAGAATTAACCGGCGGTACCGGAGGTGAGATGCAGATAACTTACCGGGAGAGACAGGTACCCATCGAGTTGGTCGTCGTGCCTCACGTCATGGCAAGCGGTCGTCTGATGCTCGAACTTAGACCACGCGTCGAAGAGATAACCGGCTGGCAGGAAGGCGTCGGAGGTATTCATCTTCCACTCATCTCGACTCGGGTCTCCGACAGCAGGGTCGAAGTCGCTGATGGAGAGACCGCCGTCATCGGCGGACTCATCAAGGAGAAGACATTGCTGACCGAGAAACGAGTCTGGCTGTTGGGGTCAATTCCTCTGATAGGGCATCTCTTCCGTCACAAGGTTGAGACTACTCAGCGAACCGACCTGACGATCTTCATTACCCCGAGGATTATCATGCCGGGCGAACCTCTGGGAACTCCCGAAGAGGATACGAGCAAGGAAAGAACTTCACTGGAGAAGGAGGCGATACAGATAGGGGGCGAGTGTATGTTATTTGCGTTATTGACGGGGAGATAGTCCGCCAGCTGGCGGATTTATTAAATGGTTGAAAATCACGATGTATCAATAACGGATTAAATCCGGCGGCTGCCGGACGGGCATGATTTGTTTAACACGAGGTGAAATTTGAACGGGTGCTTAAAACGAGGTTATTGTCTGCTTCTTGCGGCATGTTCGCTTCTCCTGATGCAGTGCGAGGAGAGCGGAACCTTCAACCCGGGCAGTCCGGATGTGCGGCTCGCTATCATCGTCGATCTGACCGCAACACCAAACCGGCTTCCAATAGCGGGAGAGAGTTCTATCATTACCGGAAGGGTCATCGACCAATATGACGAACCGCATGACAGTGTGGCGGTCACATTCAGCGCCAACCTCGGCGGCATTGTCGCGGTGGATACAACGGATGAAGACGGTGGTTTCAGTGCCGAATACTTCTCCGGAAATGTGACAGGCACTGATACGATAACTGTATCCGCCTTTGGTCATACTGCATCCGTAAATATCTTAATCTTCGGCGTCACAGCCGAATTATCTCTGACCACAGGACGAATCTCCGCCTTTGCAAACGGCATCGACACAGTAACCGTAGTCGCCAAGCTGGTCGGTGTGGAAGGCGCCTTGAACAATGTCCGCGTCAGGTTCGAGACTACCGCCGGCAGTTTTTACGGTCATCCGGTCATCTATGCCAATACCAATATCGAGGGTATTTCCGAAGTTATTCTGACTGCTCCTTCATCCAACAGTACTGTCTATGCTGATATAACGGCTACAGTCGATGATATTATAATCGAGACGTCAACCCAATTTGATCCCAACGGCAAAGTAACCAGCGAGAAAAGACCGGTCAAAAAGATTTCGGAAATCAACGCCGAAGCGAGCACCAGGGTGGTCTTTCGCGGGGTCTTTATCACACTCGATGCCGCTCATACACTGATACCGGGCGACGGTCAATCGACAACCACTATCATAGCTTATATCAAAGAACTGAACCGACAGGCTATTCCTCACGCAACGGTGAACTTCTCCGCCATGTTGGGAACTATCCCCTTCTCAGAACTCACAAATAATGCCGGTGTTGCCATCGCAACCCTGACATCCGCCGATCGACCGGGGGAGCGGGATATGATAATAGCGAAGTACGGTCCTGAATTAGCCGATACCGTTTACGTCGATTACGCCGCAGCAGTTAGTGAAATCCACCTCTCCTCCGACCCGTCGAGCATACTCGCGGACGGGATCAACACTTGCCGGATAACCGCGCTTGTGATAGGCGGAACCGGAGATCCCGCCCCGGACATCGATGTCAGTTTCAGCAGCGACCTGGGAATACTCGAGACAGATCACGCCGTCACCGACGTGAACGGCGAGGCGTCGGTCGTCCTGATCGGCCTCAGCAGCATGATCGACAGGATGATAACCATAACGGGCGAGGTGATCTCGGACGAACCGGCGGCGAATTTCAGCGAAAGTGCCGACTTCAGCGGGAACAACGTCTTAAGGAAGGAGAGCGGAGTTCCGTACCCGCTCATGACAAAGGGGAGCGGCTCCCGAGAATTCGGGATCAGTCGGCAAATCCATCGTATTGGACGGGTACAGAGCCCCGTCCTCCTGTCTGACGAGGGCAGCGACACTCCGTCACAAAGAACGCTCCGACTCACACCGTCAGGCGGTATGTACATCATGGCTGATTCTGCTCTAATCGATACGGTCACGGTACTCGCCAGGGGAGTTCAGTTGAGCCTGACGGTCGAACAAGATGCCATTATCGCCAGGATCGGATCAACCACCGACGTGGTGGCGCAACTGTTTGAAACCACATCAGGCAATCCCGTAACAAACGAGACTATCTATTTCTCAACAACCCTCGGTTCGATCCCAAGCTTCGGTCTGACAGACATATACGGACAGGCAAGGGTTGAACTCTTCGCCACGACCGATACCGGCAGAGCGCAGATTACCGCCCGCTTCGGTGTAAACCATCGCGACAGCGCCGAGGTGACGATGCTGCCGACCATCGGTTCACTCATAGCTACTCCCGACAAGCGCTCGCTGCTTGCCGGAGGTCTCGATGAAACGATAGTGAGGGTGGAAGTCAAGGATGCTCTGGGTGGCCCGGCTGGGGGTGTAACTGTTACCTATGAAATCGATTTAGAGGGTGAGGAGAAACGCCTCTTCACCGACCAGGATGGAAAAACTGAATTCACGGTGAAATCGTTCCCGGTCGAAGTCGATACCGCGCTGCATATTACCGTATCAGCGGGCAGCCTGAGCGAAGAACTTCGACTCGGGTTGCGTGCTGTCACCAGGAGAATCTCCGCTGATCCGGACAGTCTCTCTGCAGGTGATGGCGATCCGGTGGATATTCTCTTCCAGGCTTTTGAAACGCAAACTCACAGACCCGTCGTCGGGGATACGATCTGGTTCAGCGGTGTTGGTGGTGTAGTCCAGCCGGTAGGCGTGCTCGATCAAAACGGATTCGCACATACTACCATGCAGGCATCCGATGAACCGCAGACCGCTATGGTCACCGGTCAACTCGGTATGTTGACTCCTGACAGTGTGAGTATTGAACTGGTTGAACCGCTTGCCGAGCTTTCCCTCACGACCGGACGCAGGTCGATACTCGCCAGCGGCGTTGATACCACGATTATTATCGCACGCATATCGAACGTTCTCGGTCATCCGACCGGCGACGCCACCGTGCTGTTCGAAGTTGACAGAGGTGAGATTATTCCCTCAATCGCTGTAACCGACATCGACGGTCTGGCGAGCGCTGTTCTGATCGGTCCGGCTCTCGAGGGTATCGGATCTCTCGCCACCATATACGCCTCCGTCGTTCAGGGAGCATTCTCGACAGGTTACGAAGAGAAGTCAAACGGTCCCGTGAGATTTGTGGATGAAGCATTCAATCAGTCTTTGCAGGGAAACTCCAGCACAGTCGATCCGTGGCATTTGAGCAACAGTCCTCAGGTAGGGATTGAAAATATTCAATCCCTGCATCCACCGCGCCGTGACCAGGCTGAAGACAGTACCCAGGTTATACTGAGAGGGATCAGCCTTGATTTGAGAGCCTCACCTCGCAGCGTTCGCGCCGACGGCGTCAGCACTACCGCCGTGAACGTTCATCTGCATGAGACCGAATCGGGAACCGCCATTGCCGATGCTGAAATACGCTTCGGCGCGACAATGGGTTCGATAAGGGGATCGGGAATAACCGGTGATGACGGGACGTTGGTTGATTCTCTCAGGACAGGAATCACTCCCGGAGTCAGCTATATAACGGCTACCTACGGCAACAGCATTATCGCCTTAGACAGCGTGAGGTTCACGCCCGATCCGAACCGTCTCAGTATAATCTTCACGCTCGATCCCGAGGAAATTCCTGCCGATGGAGAAGCAACTGTCGATCTTTATGCTCGCGTGGTCAACGAGGTAGGCGCATCGATGGAGGACGTCGCCGTCAGGTTCACCGCTGAAGGCACAATGACCGTCTTTGTCGAACAGGAGGAGTATCACAACGTCACCCGCTGGGATAACTCATTCCGCGTCGATGATCCGGAGGTCGTCGATGGTGTCAGCATGGCTTTTCAATTGCGCGGGGTCGATAATCAGAACACCCGAATCTACATCAATCGTAACGAAATAGAAGGCGTCGAACTGCCGCAGGATGTCCTCTGGAGAGAAGTGACGCTCGAACTGCCTCCCGATTACCTCGCGGCAGGCGTGAACAGGATATCCATTATCGGAAGTGACGAGGGTGAAGTAATCGACCGCTTCTCCGTCGCCGGAGTGAGGCTTGGTCTGGTCGGAAGTCATCTGCTCAGCGAAACGCTCACAGATGAGAACGGTAATGCGGAAGGCGAATACACAGCCGATCTGACAGCAGGCATGCTTAATCTCAAGGCATATCTGACAGAGAATCCGAATGCATACCGGCTGCACAGGATAAGCCAACTGCCCGGTGACCCCGGTCAGGTCAGAGTATCGACTCAGAAGGACACACTGTTCGCCAACGGTATTGAAGAGTGCGATCTGCTTGCTCTGATTGTCGATACCAACGGGAATCCCGTACAGGACGGTCACCAGGTGAGTTTCACGGTCGATCCGGCGGGAACTGTCGAACCCGGAGAGGCTTCCACACTGGCGGATGGAACCGTCAATGCCCGGTTCATTACACCGGTTGGAGAGGGTGATGACCTGATTACTACTCTCAGCACAGTGTGCGAGAATGCGTCCACCGAATTAGACTTGCTGCTCCGCACGCCGGTACTCCGTTTGACAATTCCCGCTGACAGGATGCTCGCCAACGGAACCAGCAGCATGACATTGCTCGCCAGGCTCGGAACCAACGACGGCGCTCCCATTATCGGCAGGCGGATTGATTTCAGAACCACTCTGGGTTCGATTACGCCTGTGGGACAGACAAATAACGAGGGCATCGCCGAAGCGGTTCTTACTTCGGGAGATTCTCCCGACACCGCAACAGTTCAAGCGGGTTTCGGTCCTGATATTATCACTGAAACCGATATCATTTTCGCTCCGATAGTCGAAGCGCTTGATATATCCTCTCAACCTCCTTCGATCCCCGGCAGCGGTCTTCACAGCAATACATTGAGTTTCACGCTGATCGACGGGATAGGCGACCCCGCAGAAGGTGTGTGGATAAACCTTGAAAACGACATCGGCAGACTTTCGAACAATCGTGTTATAACCGATGAAAACGGTGAAGCAAGCGTTGTGTTGACCGGTGTGGCAACGAGTGAGGACGACACTATCAATGTCACGGCATCACTCCTGCAGGGAGATCTCGAGGAAATAATTAGCGTGCCGGTGAACGGCATAAGCGTGACGGTAACAGCGGATGCGGACAGTCTTCCGGGCAACGGGACAGCTACTGCTCAGATTACCGCAAGGATCGCCGAAGCCACATCAGGCGTGCCGATGGACACCGGCAGGGTCTATTTTGTCACCGACCTGGGCACAATCGCCGGCGGCGCCGATCTTTCTGAGGACGGTATTGCAGCAGCAACCTTCACAGCTCCGTTAGACGTGGGCAGCGCTACAATCAGGGTACAATACGGACTTGGACTTTACGATGAAACCGTAATCGACATCATCGACCGGGTTTCTGAAATCGACATCAGCATCGATCCCGGTTCGATCCGAGCGAACGGAATCGAGGAATCCGAAATCGTTGTAACCGTCAGTGACCCGTGGGGAGATCCCGCACCCAGACAGCGCGTTAATATCAGCTTCGTGGGACCCGGAACCGTTGAACCCATAGTCGGGCTGACGGATGACAATGGAATACTGATTGTTGCAGCAATCGGAGAGGCTGCAAGTGACAACGGACTGATGATCATCACGGCAGATACCCGCGACGGCGAACTGAGCGCACAGGATACGCTTGAACTTCGCGGCGTAACCATCGACCTCGACGTCTCATTGCCGTTGATACCGGGCGACGGCGAATCGACTACAACCATTACTGCGCATGTGCGGGAGACCACGACCGGTCATGCTGTCAGCGGTGAGAGTGTTTATTTTGCCAGTACAGCGGGTGTGATTGCAGCATCAGTCAGGCTTGATGAGACCGGTCGCGCAATGACTCTGCTGACCAGCGACGATGAACCGGCTATTGCTCTTGTTACAGCAACCTACGGGAATGAACTGATCGACTCAGCCGAGGTGGCTTTCGCCAGCCGCTTCAGCTATCTGGAGACGAGACTTGGCAGGCTGAGCCTGTTGGCGAACGGCATGGACACAACCCGGATCGCAGCGATCCTGCACGACACGCTGGGTAATCCGTCCGAAGGCGTTTATGTACACTTTGAACTGTTGAATGACCTCGGTGAACTGTCCGCCGATTCCTCCGTCACCAATCAGAATGGTATCAGCTCGGTAACGTTTACCAGTGAGGCATCTCAAGACGACATCGAAGCCGAACTGCGCATATACGCTGGTGAACTGGCTGACACGCTGACGTTATCAATGCGCGGAATAACGGTTGAACTGTCGATCGATCCGGAGAACCTTCCCGCCAACGGCAGGGCTGAAGCCGCGGTAACCGCCTCGGTGGTTCAGACTACCAGCGGTAATCCGATTATCAATGGTACACTGTACTTCGCCATTGAAAACGGTGAGATCGAGGAATTCAATGTAACCGACGGTCGGGGACGATCCGTTGTAATGCTGACTGCTCCCGAAGAGCCCGGCGATGTCATTGTAACCGTCAGTTTCGGACAGACACTTACTGCAGAAGCAACCATAACGTTCGTTGAAGTGGCTGAAACTATTGAGGTTGAAGCCGCAGCTGATCGATTGCTCGGCGACGGTCTCGCCAGCGTCGATGTTACGGCGACCGTATCGGATGAGATCGGTAATCCCGCCTCCGGGATAACAGTAACCTTTACCGTACAAGGCGGTGGTGAAATTGAACCGGAACAGGCTGTAACCAATGAGGACGGTGACGCACGGACAACTTATACCGGCATCGCCACCCGTGAAGATATAGAAATTACCATCGAAGCGGAAACAGAGACCGAAGCCATCGGAGATATTGTCATCACCCTGCTCGGGATAACAACTCGGATAACCGCCACACCAGGGAGATTATCAGCCAACGGACGTTCAACTGCTGTTATAAACTTCTCAGCTCAAGAGGCAACTGCACACACTCCGATAACAGACCTGACTGTCAATTTCAGCGCCGATCGGGGGACAATCGGTCGCAGCGCTGTCCTTGACAACAACGGTGTCGCCTCAGTAACTTTCACAGCTCCCTCCGAAGCCGGAGATGCTTTGATACAGGCAATCATCGGTGACACACTGATAACCGCCTTGACTCTTCCCTGTATAGAATCCATACCGGTATATGCCGAGTTATCGGTAGCACCCGCTGCCGTCTCCGTAGCAGGGGTGGGCAGAACCCAGTCGGCGATGTTGACAGCTATCATCACCGACGATGACCAGCAGATTGTGCCGGATGGCAGCCTCATCACCCTCAGGATAACTGGAGATATAGGCGTTCACTTTGCCGAAGACCTCGATACTATCACGGTCGAAACGGAAGAGGGCGTCGCACGGACGAGTGTTACCTCCGGCGAGGATGCAGGAAGCGTAAGTTTCGAGGTGCTCTATGGCGAAGAACAGCTTGCCTTCGGAGGCGAACTGTTAGTGCTGGCGGGACCTGCATCAAGAATTAGCGTTCATGCAGACCTTGGAACGATTCATCATCCCGGCGGTGAACTGTCCGCATTCCCGATCTCGGCAACGGTTGCCGACAGGTTCTCCAATCCTGTGGAGGATTCAACCACGGTAAGGTTCTACCTCGTGCCCGACGATTTGGCGCAGATTACCGCTCTCGGATACACCCGCAGCGGAGTCATATCTACACCGATCCAGCCCATCGACTATCATGAGGGCATCTGGCTTACCTACGCCGATGAGAATGCCGGAGAGGAAGTCTGGATTCATGCCTCCTCCAGCGGCGGAGCCGCTCACGATTCGACCCGCGTTATCCTGCCCGGCGCCGTTGAAGGTGGAGAGCCCGATCACATGGAAATCGGGGTTGCTCAGGCAACTCTGGACGCAGACGGTTTCTCCGGAACCGAGATCTCCGCCAGGATATACGATGCCGACGACCAGGCAGTCGCCGACATGACGGAAGTAATCCTGACCGCCAGGCTCGGCTCTGTACAAAGCCCGCGCAACACCGCCAATGGTGAGATAAGCAGCATCTACCGCGCCGGAAGGGTTACCGGCGTCGATTGGGTTATTGTCACCGCCGGTGAGGTAACTGATTCGGTTTCCATCACCCTCCGTCCTGGCGCACCTGCAACAATTGAGCTGACGGCTGAAGACGATGAAATCCGCGCCAACGGCGTACAGTTCACAGACATCGTTGCCACTGTTCTTGACCGCTTCGGCAATCTGGTAGCGCCCAGCACTGTGGTTCGATTCAGCACCGAATTAGGTGAGATCGCCGATCAAGCTCTCACTGACGAATCAGGAGAGGCGACGGCAAGACTGTATTCCGGAATGGAGACGGGATTAACGTTGATCGGCGCCGTAAGCGGTGATGCATCCGCGCAGACCAGTGTACTGTTCATCTCCGGCGATGCGGACGGGATCATCCTGAACAGCATCGACAGGGAATATATCGGCGTCAGGGGATCGGGCGCGCCGGAAACAACAACGTTGATATTTGAGATACGGGATGACCGGGGTGTGCCGGTGGACGCCGATCACTCCGCTCAGGTTGAATTCCGCCTGGAAGGACCCGCACAGGTAATCGATCCCGGGGAATCATCGGAGGACTCGGTTGCATACCTCGAACCTGAGACGACCGAAACCGATGAACGTGGTCGAGCCGCGGTGACCCTGAATGCCGGATACTTCGCCGGCGCTGTTGAGATCACCGCCACCATCGGCAACGATATCGCCGGTCAGGCAATATCGGTTGCAATACATGGGGGACCGCCGGATCAGGATCACTTCTCGCTGATGACTGAACGCTGCGTTATTACCGGAATATACGGCACACCGGTGGATACGACTTCGCTGTGGGCAAATGTGGGCGACCGATTCTCCAACCCGACGATACCGGGAACAGTGGTGCGTTTCTCATCTACCGGCGGCGTGATATCCGGATCGGCTCGAACCGATTCACTGGGCAGATGCGGCGTTCTGCTGACATCCTCAAATCCATGGCCAGTTGGCGGTGTGGACACCATTACCGCTCAGACCGTCGATTGGAACGACGAGGAGATAATCGCTCAGACCATAGTCCTGATAACCGGACCGACGCGTATTTCTTTCGAACCTGAAGAGGACTGGGATATTCCATTCGGCAGCTACCAGAACTTTGTCATAACCGTCGCCGACACATTCGATCATCCATTAGTGGCAGGATCAACGATTTTGATCGAGGCTGTAGGACACGATCCTCACGGCGAAGAGGTCGATGGCATTGTACTTACAGGAGACGCAACCGAAGAGGAATACGAACTGCAGGAGTGCGGGCAACGCTCACGATTCTTCGTCAGGGTGTTCAACTACGTCAGCGGTCTCAACGGCGCAAATATAGAACTGAGTGTTACGGTGTTCTCGCCCAACGGTGATGTCACAGCTTCACTTACCGGTCGCGCTTTAGGACAGGTGCTCTCGGTTGAAAACTCAAGTGTGGTTCTTTCCCCGAACGAAATCATAGCCGATGGTGAGGACGAATGTGAAGTCGATATTACACTCTATGACACAGGCGGCATTGCCATTCCAACCGTACCTCCCGACATGGTTGTAGTTACGGTGGACGGCGGTAATCCTCTGGTAACGCCTCCGGATGCTCCTTCCGATGGTGAAGGCAGACTCAGCGCAACAATCGTCGGCAGGGATATTGGCGAAGGGACAGTCAATGTCCGCGTGGGAGGAGACCTGCTGAATGACCAGCCTACACTCTACTTTGTGCCCGGACCACCCGCGAGGATGCTGATACAGGTTCTCGACCGACAGCTTGTTGTCGGGGGTGATACAACGTCTGTAATAGTCGAGGTGACTGATCAGAGCGGGAATCCGACTGCCGATGGAACGGTTGTAATCTTCGAGACGAGCGATGGATCGTTCAATCCGGTATCGACCACCACCGTCGATGGCAGCGCTGTTTCTCTGTTCTCGAGCGGTCAGACCGCGGGGGATGCTGGTTTCAACGTCACTGCCAGCCGTCGAGGCGGCGTTGTCGAAGAGGAAGTTACCAACCTGTTGTTCATAGCCGGACCACCGGAGACATTCAGTTTCACAGCAGAGAGCTATATCGTCCAGGTGGGTTCACAGCTCGAAATCGAGATCGCCTGCATGGATCAGTTCGGCAACTCGGTAGCTCAGAACACCGCCTTCAATATGTCGGTCTCTCCGGTCGATAATGGTTCGGTCGCTCCAGCGGTAGTCAGGGCGGACGAAGAGGGCAAGGCAACGGTGACATTCACCGCGGGGACGACAGCCGGTGACACCGCTCATGTAATAGCTGCATCCGGCGGCGCAACAGGCTCATCACCGGTCTTTATCTTTGCACCGGGACCTCCGGGAAGAATCAGTCTGAACGCCAATCCGGATAATGCCGAAGTCGGAACCGAAATCGATCTCACTGCCGACATTGAAGATGCTTACGGAAATCCGGTCTCCGATACGACACGAGTAACATTCTCCAACGATCCTGAACTCGGTACGCTGACTCCGAGTGTGGTAAACAGCAGTGGTGGAACTGCGCTCAGCGTGTTGTCGGGAGTCAGACAGGCTGGTGATATCGAAGTCATCGCCCAGGCTGGTGAAGTAACGGCTTCCGCGCGTGTAACTTTCACCGTGGGTGAGCTGTCCCAGATTACAGTCACGGCGACTCCCAACCTGGTGCAGGTGGACAGGTCATCTGAAATCCGCGCCGTCGCCACCGACAGGTTCGGCAATCCGGTGCCCAATATGGCGCTGAACTTTGTACTCACTACAAATCCGGGTAATAACTGCGTGCTGCAGCATGCACAGAGGACAACCGGTGATGATGGTGCAGCCACGACAATCTTTACAGCGGGCGACAGTGAAGGATCGGCGATCATCACTGTAAGCTGGGATGACGACGCTAATATCGAGGGTTCCACATTCATCGATGTAGAATTGGATCAGGGAGGGTGATACTGAGTACTAATTATTCATGTGCTGCAGGGTGTCCCCACCCTGCAGCGAAAATCAGTAC
>JABMRV010000231.1 GCA_013202285.1 bacterium
GTGTGAAAGTTCTCATTTTGTCATTCTGAACGAAGTGAGGAATCTCGTTTTCACTCCCCCGCCGTTGGAGATTCTTCACTTCGTTCAGAATGACAACGTATTGGATTCAGTATTTTGTTAATACTCTAATGTAGATTAACGTTCATAACAAATATATAAGGACGCCGACTGAAGCATGCCCCAGTGAAATCCGGAATCCACGTAATAACAATGACATGTCTGGATTCCCGCCTACGCGGGAATGACACAGAAGGAGCTTCTTCAACAGGTAATAATTACATTTTCAAACTCTTCGTCCAACCCAGTGACATCTTGACAATCTCTCTAATTCCTTCAATAGCCGCATCGATATGTTCTTCCGTGTTGAAGGGTCCGAGTGAGAAACGTACCGTTCCTTTAATCTCAGCAGTACCCATTTGCTCATGGACAAGCGGTGCGCAATGAAGACCGGTGCGGGTTGCGATGTCATAATCGACATCCAGAAGTGTGCCGGTGTTGACGGCTTCAAAACCCTCGACGTTCATCGACAGTACCGGTATATGATTCTCCAGCGAATCAAAACAATAAATAATAACCCTGTCAATATCCTTTATTCCATTCCACAATCTGCTCATCAGTTTCATCTCATATTCATGGATACCCTCAGGTCCCCCGCGCGATTCGATGAACTCCTGACCAGCAAGTAAACCGGCTATGCCCATGGTGTTGAGCGTACCGGCTTCCAGGCGGTAAGGGTATTCATCGAGATGATATTTCAATATTGACCTGACTCCGGTTCCACCCCACCTCGTGCTGTCAATCACCGCATCTTTCGCCACACATATCCCGCCGATACCGGTGGGTCCGAAGAGCGACTTATGCCCGGTGAAACAGACCGCATCAATACACATCTCCTGCATGTCAATCGGTACGACTCCAGCAGTTTGAGAAACATCGACGGCGAAGAAAACTCCCATCTCCCTGCATATCCTTCCCACCTCGCCAATCGGTTGACAGGTTCCGATGACATTCGATCCGTGGTTCATTATAACGAGCTTTGTATCGGATCTGATGGCTCTTCGAATATCGTCAGGATCAATAAAACCACCGCCAACGAAAGGTATCCATGTTACATCTATATCACTCCTTTTATCCATGTGGTAGAGTGGTCTGATTACACTATTATGTTCAAGGTTGGTCGATATGGCATGTCCGCCTGAGGTTCCGAGGACTCCCTGGATGACCTGGTTGAGAGCATCTGTGGCATTATATGCGAAGACAAGACGGTCGGGATCGTTTCCACCGTTGAAGAAATTCATCAATCGCTTACGGCATTTCTGAACCGTCTCTTCCGCTTCGATGGCACGATCATATCCGGAACGTCCGGGATTTACGCCGTAATCACGGTAAAACTCGCTCATTGCTCGATGAACCGAGTCCGGTTTAGGCCAAGTGGTCGCTCCGTTATCCAGGTAAAACAATTCTCGCAAAAAAAATCCTCCTCCTCGGGCTACAGATTGAAACATTATAAAGTAATACTCAATAATGCCTGTAGCAAGCAACCTCAGTCAAAGTGAAGACTACCGTCGAGAATTGCCCTCCTTATGAAGGAAATCTTCTATTATTCCTCGATGATCTAAAACGATTTTCCCGGGAAGCTTGTCATCCGCAAACACCTGAGCTTCAGCCGCATCGTCAGCCCCGCATGGAGAACCTTCCGCGCTGGCTCCGAACACAACGCTGACAGTATGGAAACGTGGATCGCGCCGCGGATCGGAATACACTCCGACCAGCCAGAGATCATGAATTTTTAGTCCCGTCTCTTCCCGCGCTTCACGTATAACCGCTTCCTCGACGGTCTCTCCGATATCGACGAACCCACCGGGCAGAGCCCAACCGATGGGAGGATTCTTTCGTTTTATCAGAACCACTCCCTCAGTTGTACGGATAACTGCATCCACGGTCAACTTGGGAGTAACTGGAGGCCAGGTTTGTTTGATCATTGTAAAACTTTCCTGTATTTACCTCGGTGACGGTAACACCAGGCATTTAAGTTCGCTCAACTCTTCCATGACATATTTGACGCCCTCACGACCGAAACCGGATTGTTTGACGCCGCCATAAGGATAATTATCGACACGGACTGTGGGAACGTCATCGATTATCACACCACCGACATCCAACCGATTGAACGCCATCATCGCCCTGTTGACATTACGTGTAAAAACGCCGGTCTGCAGACCGAACTGCCATGAATTCACAGTATCAAGAGCCTCTTCATAGCTGTCATACGGTGAAACGATGGTTATCGGCGCGAAAGCTTCTTCAGCGCACAGCCTGCATTCCGTCGGTACATCGACAAGAACTGCCGGTTTGATGCGATTTCCCTCGCGCTGACCGCCGCAAAGAATTTGCGCTCCCTTCATCTTTGCCTCTTCCAACCACTCCTCAATACGTACCGCATCGCTTTCGGTAATTATAGCCGCCACCTGAGTATCTTCGTCCAGCGGATCGCCCATCTTCAGTCCTTCGACCATCGGAACAAACCTCTCAAGAAACTCGTCATGGATGTCCCTGTGCAGCAGGATGTGCTGAACAGATATACAGACCTGACCAGTGTGAGCGTATCCCCCCATTAATATGCGAGTCAGGGCATGATCGATGTCTGCGTCCGGTTCAACAATAGCAGCAGCGTTACCACCAAGTTCGAGACAGACACGTTTACCGGAAGCACGACGCATTATCTCCCACCCGACGATTCCCGAACCGGTGAAGGTTACCGCCTTCACCCGTGCATCTTCAATCAGCGGTGCGGCATAACGGGACGACATCGGGAGCACGTTGCATCCACCGGGCGGTAGTCCGGTATCGAGGAGCAGCTCGCCGAGCTTGAGAGCGCTGAGCGGAGTGGTACTGGCGGGCTTAACGTTAACCGAGTTTCCAACTGCGATGGCGGGAGCGACTTTATGCGCAACGAGATTTAACGGAAAATTGAATGGAGAAACAGCCGTTACAAGTCCCAACGGAAAACGCCTGACGAGAGCAACACGATCACCGCCTCCGGGATCGATGTCCAGCGGTAGCAGCTCACCACCCCAGCTTCGAGCCGCCTCGGCAGCCAATCTGAAGGTTGTTTCAGCTCTTCCAGCCTCACCGCGCGCTTCTTTTATCGGCTTGCCTCCCTCAAGGGTGATTAAACGAGCGAAATCCTCCTTTTGTTCGGCTATGGCATCAGCGGTTTTATGCAGTATATCCGCACGCTGATAGTTCCTGAGTTCACGCATTGCCTCAGCGCCCGCGTAACCGGACTCCAATGCCCGTTGAACCTCCTTTTCACCTGCATAACTGCATTTGCCGATCACTTCCCCAGTCCAGGGACTTTCAACATCGAGAACCTGATCCGTGTTTATTCTCTCGCCACCGATCAGCAACGGTTTAATCTGCATTATTTAACTCCGAACATGTTCGTGCCGCAGGGTGTCCTCACCCTGCGGTCATTGGTACTGGCTTTCGCTGCAGGGTGGGAACACCCTGCAGCACATGAGTTATACTATCACTGGATTATAGGTATTAACTATCCTTACTATCAAATATAAAAACCCCCGACTTGACAATGCAAGTCGGGGGCGTTAAATCGAACGAACATGCGATCTACTTTATCAGAATTGCCTTCTGCATTATACGATGCTTGCCGCTGACCAGCTTGATGATGTAAACGCCGGAAGTAACATCCTCAGCATTCCATATTGCCTTGTATTGACCAGCGTCATAACGACCGGTGGCGAGCAATGCAACCTGCCGTCCGTGCATATCCCAGACGGTCACTTCGGCATTACCCGGTGCGGGTAGTCCGAAACGTACCGTGGTTCGGGCGTTGAACGGGTTCGGGAAGTTCGGTGCAAGGAAGTACTCGGTTGGAACACCGAGACCGTATTCATCATACACGGACATTACGACATTGAGGATAAACGCAGCGTTGGCGGCGATTACCGTCGCACCACTGTCATCCTCAGCTACAACCCACCAGATAGTCCGGAATTCATAACCATCCGGAAAACCGTATAAACCGGCATAGTCGCGTTCATAGCCGAGACTATCCATTACATCGTTGATACTTATAGACAACTCAGTTCCCTCAATACCGGATAAACTGGTTGTATCAGCAACATCATCAATAAAGTACCTGATAATGATGTTGTAATGAACCGCATCCTCTTCATATTGATTCTGCTCGGACGGCTCCCAACTGAAGAGAATCATATCCTCTTCGAACGGCACTACATAATGATTCTCAGGAGTCAACTGGTTAAACGGCAGAGGCGGATCGTTGAGCGACCGGACGGTTAATACGAAGTCACCCGAAGCTGTGCCGCGTCCGTCGGATGCCTGAACGGCCACATTATCGGAACCGTGCCAGTCGAGACGGGGCTGGAAGCTCAGGATATTACCTACGATCAGTGCTCCCATCTCAGCCAAGGACTCGGTAACGCGATATGCGAGCGGATCGCCGTCTGGATCGGTGAAGTAGTTGTCGAGGTCAATTGAGTTGCCTTCGTCTTCACGCTGAGAGTCCTCAAGAACTTCCATATCCGGTATTCCCTCGTCAACAACTTCGGGAAGACGGTTCTCATCGTTAACGGTTATCTCAACGACAATATCGTCGGTCGCGTCGGAAGCATCCCGAACCTGGAAAGTAGGGTTAAACATATGTTGCGCTTCTCCAACAACAACGAGGTAACCCGGCGTCCATGTGAAGGTGGCTGTTCTATCTTGGTTATCAGTGAAATCCCAAGCCCAGTCTTCTTCGTCCGGACCTTCCAGTCCACCGTTGGCGGTCATCTCCCAAGTGAGCGCATCACCTTCACGGTCGATATCGACATCCTGGGCGGTCAGTATGAACACTAACTCCACGTTCTCATCCACCTCTACGGTGATGGCAACATCATCCTCATAGGGCACGTCGTTGTCGGTGTCCCAGATCTCGGGAGCATCGTTTACAGGCAACACACGGACAAGGAAATTGAACTCGAATGTCACGTCACGACGAGGCATGGCGTTGTTTCCAACACTGCGGAGGGTACGAACGGTCAAGTCACGCTCTTCCTCCTCGGGATAACCATCATCGGCTCTCAGCATACATGCGATGTCAATCGGTTCTTCTTCAGCCATCTGATTCCAGTGTTCGAGGTCCACTGTTCGAGGAACGGCGATCCAGTATGTATTGGGATCGTCTTCATCCGGACGGCGAATATCCTGACCTATGTTATTGGGATCAGGCTGTTCATAGAAGAATTGCATCTCATCTACATCACCGTCCACGAAGAATGCAGCAAGGTCAAGTACCAACACATCACCGGCGTCCTCATCGACCGAATAAATCCAGACATCTTGATCCAATGTCCATGCTTCATCCTGTTCAAGAATATCAGTATCGATCTCAGGCGGTTGGTTTACGTTATACACCGTTACTACAATCATATCCCTATCTTGAATATCTTCGTTATCGGGGTCATCGGGATGGTATGTAAAGAAGGACAGTTCATAATCCTGGAAGGCTGGATCATCAGGATTTTCAAGAATTACAGCGTTGTAACCGATCTGCCAGCTGAATTCTCCCGTTTCCTCGTTAAAGGTAACCTCGTTATCCTCAGGTATTGCTGGTTCAGAACCTGTGAATTCGAACATCATGCCTTCGTCGAAGTTCACGGTTTGGCGAACGAACTCAAGTGCTTGAGTTTCATCAATCTCCAGATTACCAATTGGAATGAATCCAGGGACACCTGGTACGGTAATCGTTATCATGTCGAGTCCACGAACGACCCAAAGCAGTTCGTCAATTACGTTGTTATCCACATCCATTATTATGATTTCTTCACCCGAATATTCTCTCTCCCGGGATGCGTCCCAGACACGGAATTCAATCGGATCACGGGTCTTGAAGCCTTCGAGCAGGAATCTCGTACCACCGGCATCGCCCCATGCAGTAACTCCCAACCGTACATTGGGATCATCAACGACTTTCGAACCGGCGCAGATACCTTCTCTGAGTAGAACATCTTCGTCCATGATGTTCGGTGTGAAGACACCGACTTCATCTCCTCTGGCAGCAAGTATATCCTCACCACCCATTCGTAAGGTTATCAGGCTGCTCTGGCTTACTTGTATTTCCCCGCGACACCATTGATAGTGAGTCAGGGATACCGAGCCCATACCGGTTGCAAATACTAAGAAATCAGGTTCATCGGGGTCGTTACTGTGAATTATCACTCCTATATCGGCATAAGCAAAACCGGTTGCAGGTTCGAATGTTATGACAACTTCAAAGGATTCACCACTCGCAAGTTGTCTCTCCTCACCATCGAAATCAGTGCTCAGCACTTCATTATTGGGTTCGATATCGGTAACGATGAGAGTTTGTCCCTGTGTGTTGGTAACAGTTAAAGTAGCCTGTACCGATTCACCCTCACGGATGAGGTTGTCCTCATCGTCGTAAACAGGCGCCACAATAGGACCGAAGTCCCAGTTATCCCAGATGTTATCACCATCGACAAAGTAAGCGCCAACCTGGCGTTCATGTTCATCGATTAAAATCGCGAGAATAACCGTTGTCTCACCATTTGGATTAAAGGTTTGGTCACCTTCAACAATAGTGATGCCGGTAACTGGTAACACCTCCCACCGGGTTACATCCCAGATCCTGAAGCTCATCTCTTCGCCGTCAACAAATCCGTCCAGAACTTCACTATCAGGATCGTCAGCCCATGCCAACAGATCGGGGATATTGCCACCCTCACCGAGAACCACGTGACCCACACAAAGACCGGCGGGTGTGAAGACAGCGATCTCGTCATCGACACCCAGGAGTGCTTCGTTCTCATCATCTTGAAGATGTTCGAAGGCTCGCTCAATATTGATCAGCATCGATGTTTCGGTTTCCCTGTGCAGGAAGTAATCATCCGAAATCGCACCGACGCCCTCGACCAGGAATTCAACTTCAGCCTCAAGAATATCGGTCGATGTGATGGTGAATGTACCACCATAGACTCGCTCCTGGTCAGGATCAAACGAGAAGGTCAAGAACGCTGATTGTTCTTCTTCAATACCAAACTCGTTTTCGAAATCTACATTTAATCTCTCATCGCCCTCGTAGGTTACATTCTCAACTCTCAGTTCTCCACCGCCTACGTTGAAGATTTCAAGACCGAATTCGAAGGGTCCCAGTTCCCACGGATAGCGTCCCTCTTCGATATGCTGTACACCGAAGAAGATATTGTCAACAGCAAGCTCGATGCGCGGCTGAACCACTTCAGTCACGCCGTCTCCAGTGACATCAACAGAGAGAACAGGATCGTTCGGATCATCGGATTCGATGGTTATCCTGCCGACGTATTCCAGTGTATCGACTTGTATGAATGTAACAGTAATGATTCTCTGCTGACCATCTTCAAGCACAAGATCATCACCGATGCCATCGTAATTAACAGTGAAAACATTCAGATCGGAGCTGATGGATGATATGGTGAGATCGCCCAAACCACGGTTCTGGATGTAGAAAGTCCAGTCCACTTCATCGGGTTCACCCTGACCATCCTCACCATCGATATCGACTTGTCCGTAATAATGGTCGAAGTCCGAAACGAAGATTTCAGGAGGGGGAGGCTGTGTTTCAGCAGCAAGGTTCAACCGTGTAGCGCCATGAGGTGTGAACACTGTGGGCTCCTCCTCGAACAGATACTCAGGAACAGCGGGAGCTTCAACATCAGCGCCTGCATCCCAGACTCTGAAGGTGAATTCCTCATCAACGAGGAAACCGTTAATGATATGATCATCCTCCATGAGATCAGGGTCGTTCATCCAGGCGGAAAAACCTGTACGACGGTCTTCACCTTCAGGCACAACACCGGCGCCGGCACAGAGACCTCTTGGCGTGAAAACACCGATCTCATCACCTGGCAGAAGCGGTTCGCCATTTAAAGTAGCCTCCTCAACGAGCAGAAGATGGGTCAAACCACCAGTTTCGTAATACAGGAAATGCATGTCGGATTCCTCGATACCCTCACCGATCAGATAAACTATAGTGTGTTCATCAACATTAGGATCATTGCTGACGATATGAAGTTCACCCTCGTATAATGCCTCTTCAACCGGTGTAAAGAAAATATTCAAGTAACGATGGTCACCCGGACGCAGTCTGTTCGCCATGACATCTTCGATGAAGTCGGTATCAAACACTTCGTTAGTACTCACGATGCTCTCAATTATGAGATCTTCTCCACCACCGTTGCTAATAAGCAGACGTCTGGATGCTGCTTCGTCAGTGATTGCACGTCCGAAGAAAAGGTGATCGTCATCTTCACCTTCTTCACCGATAATGATGACCGGACCGCCTTCCGGGACGGCAATACCGGTAAGTGAGACTATAACTTCACCGGCTTCGAAGTTGGTGGCATTGGATGAGATTACCATCTCGGCTGTATATATTGAATCTATAGGATTACCCTCATCATCCTCACCAGCCTCTTCTGGAGCGAAGGTAATAACGCACATTATGCGATCACCTTCCTCACCGGCAGGAGCTATTACGATAACTCCCTCACCCGCCAGATCTTCATCCAGTAAGGTTGAGAATGCGCCGTCATCGATGATAATTTCTTCCAGAATGAGTTCTTCTTCACCAACATTACTAATGTATAAGTTATTCCAGTCTCGATACTGATGGACTACAACACTACCGAAATCATACTCGTAAGGTTCTTCCAAGTTGAGTTCGATGCGCGGACTGGGCGGTACGTGAAGACCTTGCAGAGGAACAACAAATTCTGCTTCATCAGGATCGTCCGATGAAATTGTCAATGATCCTTCGTACTCGCCTCCCTGGTTGCCGTGATCGAACGTTACGACAACAGTATGCGGATCGTCGTCCGGTGCGATGATTACTTCTTGATCACCGAAATCAGTGCTGAAGACGTTTCCTTCGACTGCGATACCGGAGATAGTAAGGTCACCGTTACCTATGTTGCCGATAACAAGATTGAATTCACCGATCAGGTCTTGACCGATGTTACCGAAATCGTAGGATTCCGGATCAACTTCGATATCAGGAACAATAACTCGTCCACATATCAGGTTGCAGGTTATGAAACCTTCGATGACGAATATCGCATCAACTGGATCGTAGGGTGGGAAACCTTCTTCGACGTCTATTACTTCAGCATTCCATTCCGTGCCCTCCTCGCCGTCATCTCTGTCCCAGACGCGGAAGAACATCGGTTCATCGACCGTGAAACCGTCGATATCATCTTCAGTGAACGGGTCATCAGCCCAGGCTGCGACTCCGAGCCTGCGATCAGGATCTACGATCCTCTTGGCTCCTACGCACAGCCCTGCTTCCGTAAAGATAGCAACCTCGTCCCCTTCAGCGAGCGGTTCATCTTCTTGATCTTCCGCAACAAAAACCATTTCCCCCAAAAGAACAGTCATGCTGGAACCGGTGTCCTCAATAGGTTCGAAGTGCTCAATGTCATCTTCATCCTGAGCAAAAACGTTCGTTGCCAGTAGAAAAGATACAACCAGCAGACAAACAGCTAACTGCTTAAAATTTTTCATATTCCCTCCAAAGACTTTTGGCGGTTGGTGTAGATTACAGAATGGCAAGTTATTCAGAAGCAAAATCTGAGAAGAAAGACCAGGAAAATCCTCGCCCCCTCCGTCTAATTCCAACGAAGAGTATGCAACGATCACCTTAACGCCATGAGGTATTGTTTAAGTACATTAATTTCGGCTAAAGTTAATCTTCTTAATCCCTGAAGTCAAGTATAATTTTTGAACATTGGAAAATACTTCACAAAACGTTTTCGTTTGTATGATTGCCGGATTGCTGGTTGTGATGTTATTTAGAACTCAGGAAGGCAATGAAACAATCAAACACTGAACCGCAGACAATCCGTCCCTCCCGACTACCTCAACAGAATCATTTTCTTTACCACTCTTCCCGAAGGAGAGGACAGTTCGGTCAGGTAAATACCGCTTGCCCAAGAGGATGCATCAATCTCAACATTGTGCCAGCCGGCACTATATTTCAATCCGGAGGTTTCATCAAGCACTACTCTTCCCGCCAGGTCTCTTATGGTGAGGAGCACAACACCGGCTTCAGGTAAGCCAAAACTGATCCGTGTGAAACCGTTAAACGGATTCGGATAGATTCTGTCGATAACGAATTCTGTTGGGAATTGATAGTTGTTGATTGCGAGTTCAATTACCGCGAAACCATCTGAATGATAGAAAAGCTCCCCGGATAAGAGTATGATCTCACATTCAATCTCCTCGCCGTCCCGTTTGACGGTTATTCTCAACGCATCGCCCTCGCATGCTCCATCTGTCACATCTGTTGTCTCGTCATCACCACGTACAATCACACCGAGAGGAGAACGAAACTGTACTGTCTCAAAGGTTGTCCGACCGACAGCGAAGTCGTCATTACCCGCATAAACAACAAGTTCCATTCCACGGACAGAAAACGGTAGATCGACTGCGGTTATCAACAGGCTCATATCATTTCCTGTGGGTGCAGGTATATATTGTCCAGCAGTTGCGGGATCCATCAATCTTAGACGTTCATCTGTATTATAAACAAGTTCCCGGGAGTCATTCAGGTTAAGTTTGTAACCCTGACCTGGAATCAGGTTACCCAGTCCGTTATAATCATGAACGGGCGTATAGAATGCGCCGTGACCATTCTTGGCGATAATCAGGTTGTCGCGGATGTTTTCAAACGCAATCTCACAGTTCATCGGTTGTTCGAGAAGGTAACTGATCATGTTCCAACCGGCATTCAGGTGAATCGGTGTATTAGAATTAGTCATAATGCCGATAACGTCGAATTCGGTTTCGTCATTTACTTTCACTAGGTAACCTTCAAGTACATTCCAGGAGCCCAATCCGTTATAGTTGTACCGTGGCAGCCAGAAATCACCGCGACCATCCTTCACAATAACGAGATTGCCTTCGTCATGAATCTCCCTGAAGATGTGAGTAAAATCGGAATTATAGGGATCTATAAAGGACGAGACGAGGTTCCAACCCTGATCAAGTGGAACCGTCTGTGTCTCGGATTCACTTAATAACAGCCGGATATAAGCCGCTTCCCCACTCTGAAAACGTTGATCACCTTCAATAAACTCTGCATATGCATCATATACATCTTCTGTCTCAGCATTCCAGATCCTGAAGTTGAACGGTTCGTCGGGACGGAAACCGTGCGGAGACTGGTATGCTAATAAATCGGCAGGCTCACCAAACCATCTAATGACTCCACCGACTTCGCCACGCGGTGTTAAAACAGCAATTTCACTGGCAATCGGCAGATCATCTTCACCAATATCAACAGATTCGATATGCAGTGTCATGAAGTCATCAGAAACCTCAGGACTGTCGAAGAACCTGAATTGCTCTCCGATGGACAGTTGCACACTCACTCGAACCTGTTCACCACCATACGCCATTACAATCACATCTGCGCTGAAATCATCTTCAGGATCTGCATCTTCAGGAACATCGATCGCAAGAGTAATATCCACCGCATCATTTGAGCCTATCTGTCCGTTAAATGGATCGGCATGTATCCAGCCTGTTCGTTCGCGAAGCTCCAGACCGGTGAGATGCGCTCCATCGAGATCGAACATTGCGCCAAGAATCCAGAAATCAGCATCCCAGCTCCCGGTAATAAAGCAACCGGAAGGAGCGCCTTCAATCTGGTGCACATCCTCTATAATACCCCTATACGGATCAGCACGATATATCCCGGTTGAACCATCATCCTCAAGGTTCAAGGCATATAGCGGCAGACCAACATCATCTTCGGGATGATATGCCAAACCGTAAACCCCCGTCAGCCCGTGATCAAACCACTCAAACTGAACCTGACCGTTCATATCAATCAAGTACCAGGGTTCATCAAGTTCAGTTGTCCATAAACCGTCCTCTTCCGGATCGTATGCCAAAGCCCTGTTTACTGCGAGCGGTGCGCCTGAGAATTGGCGAATGGTTCGCCCTATAATGTCGAAACAGTAAATATCTCTGTCCTGAGATCCGTACAGATATCGACCATCCCAGGCTAGGTCTCGCAGTCCCCAACCGACCTGTTCAACAGGGGGTTGTGACAGAGAAATCGACTCCCCGTTGCGTTCAAGGATAACGAGTCTCGCCCGCTGATAATTGTCGAGACCGGTAATGTAGAATTTACCACCGGCAAACTCGCCACCCTGGCAGCGACTCAGCGAAGTTACCTCATTTAAATCGAAATCAAAATGTATATCCCACGGATCATCTCGCCCTGGATTATATCCGTTAATACTCCTTAACATCCTATTCGGCTGCGCATCGCGTAATCCGCCATCTGTCGCGTTCAGTCTTATTAAATAGGAAAGCGGTTCGTCGTTATTGTTGATAAGACTGAACTCGAGTCCAAACTGATCTCCGGCGCCGACATTGAGTTCGAATGATCCCGGTTCGGTTTGAACATCCGGACGGAAGATTTGCAGGTCGAGCTCACGGTTTACGCCTGCCTCCAGTACAACCTGCACTTCAGCACTCCTGTAGCCCGGTTTGGAAAATGTAACATCATATTCACCCGGTATTAAACCGGTGAGTATGTAATCCCCCTCGTCGCCGGTGACAACAGAAGTCCTGCCAACAACAACAGTTACGCCTGAGACAGCATTATTATCGCCCTGATCCGTAACTGTGCCGAACAGCGACGCATATTCAGGAATACTGCAACTCCATAACACAATATCATCGATATACCAGCCGGCGAACCAGCTTATACTCCCGTCGGAGGCAAACCGAAGTCTAAATCGCACGGAATGACCCTCATACCGGGAAAGATCGAAACTCACCAGCTCCCAATCGTCGGTTGTTCCGGTGAATCCCGGTGTGTTGCCGAGTGCATTGACGCGGTCATCGTGATAGCCCTCATCGGGTACAAACAACTCCCAGTCACCGCCATCGACCGAGATAAACAACTGACCGCCGTCATGTCCATCCTCAGTAGAAACATAGTGGTGGAATTCGAGCGCCGCATTCTCGGTTTCCACAAGGAACTCATCCTCAGTTGTGGCGTACCAATCGGCATTATCCTCGTAGCGACCAAATTCCGGACTGGTTCCCCAGTAGAAAGACCCTCCGTGTGCCCCGTCAACGCTAATTCTACTCGAGCTTCGCTCCCAGCCGTCAACATCAGGATCCGCATCAAACACCGGCGGGTCGAGTGATTCAAAGTTACAATAGACAGAAGCTCCAAGGGGCGCTGAGATTTCAACAGGAGTAGATCGGTTTGGAACTTCATCTCTGGCTATAAGCGTGAATTTGTACCAGCCTTCATCTCCAACTTCAACTGAGGATAAGTAACTGTGATTTTCCTCACCAAAAACAGTGGCGATCAACTCGTCCTCCAGGTAGATTTCAGTACCGGCATAATCCACCAGTTCGCTTGAATCCGCGTTCACCGTGGGGGGAAACCATGTTACCCTGTATTCTACTCCATCAGTGATGACTCCCGGAAAACGCATCGGTCTCGGTGGCATATTGGCTCTCGCAGTTATCTCAACTCCAAGAGGAGGGTCTTCCATGTCTGCATATACCGTCTCTATTCGATAGGTATATTCAGTATTTTCGTTCCCGCTGCCAATATCATCCGTCCAGTAAAGATCGATCCATTCATCCTCTCTCAGTTCATCATCGACATAGATCTGGTAACATGAAAAATCATCGCGGCGCGGAATATGGACAAGCGGATAAATATCTCTCCAGTTGAAGGGATCTTTCGCAACAGGGATCGGTGAAATATCAGGAGTGATTATTCTCATACTTTCCGGATCAAGCTCGGTCAGTCGGCTGACTGATTGCTGTACTGTTCGAGCATTGCGCTCATATCCCGGTTCAATAACCATGCGCTGCTGTTCTTCATGACTCCATATCACCACCCGAGCCATGAGATCGCCGGGAAACTCGTCATATTGCTGCCAGATATCATCGATGCGAAGATAACAGGTTCCCTCGTTGTAGCTTTCATCAAGACCTCCAATTTCAAAATCCCACCAGCGGCGGTCAGGATCCCTGTTCCAACCGAAGAAGAACGGACCTTCGAGGAACCTGGCATTGTCGATCCCGACAGTAGTCCAGCCTTCTGCATTCCAATCGTTGTGTTCAATAACATAGGCATCGACGATCAACCTATCCTCGTCAGGCATACCATTTTCGGGATCTTCAAGGAATACCTTATAGAACAGGGCATTGTCGCCGTTGGGTTCGAGACCGAAATCCTCCTGGTCATCTTCGGTCAGGATATAAATCGACAACGAGAGGATATCATATCTGCCTTCAGGGAAGAACTTTGAGGCGATGATATCATTCCTGTTAACGAGATAGGCTCCGTTTGCCAAAACGCCGTCATCATACAGCAGTGTGTCAAAATCACCGCCTGATCCGGCGGGTAACCAATTGAGAACAATCCTGTCATCATAATAACCGTCGGCTCGAAGCGCTGTAACAGCAAGGTGGTCGTCCATCCGGAAATCAATGTTTTCAATCAGATCGTCACGATTGACTTCAACGCCCTCAACTGGATCGGCAATCCAGCCAATCTTCCTGCCAGCAACGTTATATGTGCCTGCAGGAACCGTAATTGAATAATCCCCTTCCTCATCGGTGGAGTCCGCAAAGAAAACATACTCTTCACCGGCAAGCATGGCTGTTACTTCAACACCTTCCATCACTGCATCATTGTAAATGGAAATTACAGTTCCCTGTATTGTACCGAACGGTAGCGGAGTGAGTGCGAAGTTGTGTTCAATTTCAGCGTTATGATCGATTCCTATTACATCACTCGTATAAGGCTCATATCCGGCTACTTCAGCTTCGAGTATATAATCACCCGGTACAAGCAAATCAAACCTGTATAATCCCAATTCGTCAGGATTTAGCTGTCTGTCACCAAGTGTTATTACCACGTCTGTAATTAGAACTTCAGGCTCTAAAGGCTCACCTTCGAGTGTAACGGTACCAAAAACACTCCCTGCTTCCCCATCAACAATCATACGGCAATGCAACAGAACAGCTCTGTTAGCTCTGAGATCATGCAGTTCAATCGCCGCCTGTAAATTGGCATCCAAGAATCCTGCGGAATTGAACGTAGCTGTTAAAACTGTCTCGCCATGTCCGTCGATCTCTCCATAACTGTGATCCACACTTAACCATTCTTCATGTTGCTGTAGTTGATACAGTTTCACAATATCACGGTTTTCTTCCTGTATCAGAACCCCTAAGATGTAGCTGTGGGTATTATAAAGGTATGTGGTGAATATACCCCCAGGGAAACCATTGCCGATACCAACCGTCTCAATTCCCTCATGCATCTCACCGTTCTCAGGATTATAGCGGTAGATTTTACCGCCGCCGTTTTCAGATTCCTGATTATGAATATAGAGGTTAGCGCCGTCCGGATCCACAGGGTTCCATGCCATGCCGACAACTCCTGTCAACCCGTGATCCAAAACCCTGTCGATGACATCACCCAGTTCCGGATCGCCGATCAGAGGTCTTTCGATAGAAACCTTGTACCAGGTATCATCCCTGTCACCGAACCAGAGGGCATCTTCCTCAGGTATATATGCAATAGCGCGATAGGTTGCCAGAAGATCGACCTCGGGTTGTATAGCGAATTCAACTCGACCGTTAAAGGGATCGATACCGAAAATCCAGGTGCCAACAGAACCATACAGGAACTCACCGTCGAATGCCAGGTCATGCAATCCCCAACCCTCAATCCTGCCATGGTTGGTTATATAACTTTCGTCTGCTTCACCATCCCGGAAATAATTATAAATATGACAGTCACCATCACCGAAATCGCCTGCCACTGCCGCCAACCGGTACATCGCCGGTCTGACGTCGGGATTTCCGTAATCTCGCACGAAATGCGCTGCCGTGAAGAATTGCTCTCCGGTCTGCTCCGTCAGATCATACACCTGGATAAGATCCCATTGGTCGCCTCGTAGCGGGATCCCGTGTCCAGGCTCAGTATCGCCTCCTGTATAGAAATAATCAATATAGATCTGGTATTCTGTATCCATCTCATTCTGGTTCTCAATCCTGAATTCTACTTCGACGCTTTCACCAAAACCCAAGTCTTCCTCGTGAAGATCCTCTCCGTCGGGATCAAGCAATACCAGAAAAGAGTACCAGTCCTCCAAGTCAAGTGTGAACAAATTTTCCTGCCGAGCGATCACGTTCACATTCATTGAACCGGGGATAAAACCTATCCGTTCAGCCTGAAGCAGATACTCTTCTGCAGGAACGTCTTCAATCCATGGTGTGCGACCATTATTATCAGTATAGCCTGACCAGAAATCACCGAGCTGCACCCATGCTCCTTCGAGACCGGCCGGTTCCGGGTCCCAAATTGTAATCCTCACCCTACCCAATTCAGGACTGAACACGGATAGACCATCGATGAACCAGCCCGCAAACTCTCCGAAATTGCTGGCGTCTGATTTGAAAACCAGCCGTATTCTCAACTGTTCACCGCGGTATTGATTCATATCGAACGTGACCCACTCCCAGTCATCCGTTCTACCGGAAAAACCGGGATCGCCATCGAGTGCGAAAACAGTTTCCTCCGGGTAACCGCCCCGAGGTTCAATCGCTTCCCAGAAATCTCCACCGTCGGTGGATACCTCCACACAACCTCCGTCCCATCCTCCTTCGACATCGATGTAATGGAGAAAACCGAGATAGACAAACTCCATTTCCATAAGATTAACGGTTGGGAGGTTAAGATAGAACTCGGCTAAGTCCGGATAGCCGCCCTCAAGTCGTGTGCCCCAGGCTCTCTCTCCGTCTCCCGCTCCGAAGTCATGACCGGGTTCACCCCACTCCCAACCGTTCTCGGCGGGCTGGGAATAGAATCCGCCGTTGGTTTGCTCAAAATCTGCAGTGAATGGTGCATCTATAGTCCCGACAGGAGTGGCGAGAATCGGTCCTATCGGTTCTGACTCACCATCGGGATCAACATATACAGCAGTAACTGCGAGTCGATACTGCTGACCGTTTTCAAGTTCGATCAGTGTGCAGGAGAGAGCATTAGTGAAATCATGCAATTCGTTGTTCAGGTAGATATTAAAGCCCTCAAGCTCATCCCTTTGAGGAACGTCAGCCATGCGAGCCTTTATTTCCTCAAGCTCGTCTCTTGCCTCATATATCCGTTCTACATCTCCCCTGCCGGGTTTACCGCCGCGTTCAGGAGATGACAGACGCGCTATTTCATGCTGCAACTCGAGAACCATTCTCCTCATCTGCCTGTTTGGACGAGGTGAATCCCAGGAAATTGTTATTTCACCGTCACCTACATCGTATGTGAGATTCCCTGGTGCGGGATAAATCGGTGGCGATTCCCTGAAGAAAGCGAGTATCCTGTTCATCAACTCCAGCTTGGAACCGCTGTTGCCGTCAACGAGAGCGCCGAATTCGAAGGAACTGCCGATAGTTCTATAATTTTCTCCAAGGTTCGACACCATCCCGATGAATTCATCGTTCACATCAAAAAAAGAAAATACCGGTACTGCACCGTCAACAGCAGTCAGGTGATCTACATTCTCGTTGTCCTCAGCACGATAAGCGAGGAACATTAGATCTTCAGCCAGACTTTCATCAAGTCCGGAAATCGGAGATCGTAACGAATTGCCATTACCGATGCCCTCAATACCGAAAAAGGGATGTACGTCGGTGACATCGTCTGTCGTCCAGCTATTCGATCCCTCCATATAGAGACAGCCGCCATTTTCCAGGTATTCCGCCAGAGCCCTCCCCTCGACGACGGTGAGGACATGATAATGTTCACCATCCTGACCGTAATTCCCAAGATTGATGAATATGCCGGCATATTCATCAAGATCGCCTAATTCACCCTGTTCCTGGTGGGTAACAAAATGACCGAGGCGTGATAACGCTCGCACCTGCGCTGTGCCTGAAGGAGTAGCGTCACCTGCATCCCATACGAGGTAATCCCCTCGACCCAACTGACTGATCAGGAAGGCGGTTTCGTTTGCGATCTCCTCATCTATTAGAAGCCCATCTTCACCATCAAACGATTCGATACCGATTATGATCGGTTCAAGATCAAATTCCTCACCGATATTCTCATATTGCATAACGATATCACCATCACGACTGAGAACAACCTGCATTGTAATAGTGTTTTCATCCTCAAGCCCCTCCTCGTTCCTCTCGGCAATGCCCTCATACTGGATTATCAGTCTGCCGTCGCGCGATCCCCGATAGATGACGCCATTCGCCCAGAATGCCTGTGGATCAAGGTCTTTCCAGCAGAGAGCAATAATATTATTCGGTGGTTGTCTATCGGGAAGTTCATGGTTGAAACTGGAACTGTAATTGATGGGAGGTCCAAAACCTATGAATCCGTTGGATCCGACCCAGTATTCCTCATATACACGACCGAAGAAAGAAAACTGAAAACCTATCGGAAATGGTCCCATGAAATCGTTGGTTTCCATTTCATCGAGAGGCGTTCCTATGTCTTCAATCTCCAACCAGTGAAAATCGGTTTGAGTATAGTCGTAATTGAAATTATCCTGTGCAAAGGCGGTAACTGCAATAAGTAGAAACAGACTAATGATGAGATTTACAGGCAGGTATCGCGGCATAGCAACCTCTTGATAGTTGTTAATAATCCATGATCCATCGTAACAATGCAAATATAATAAATAAAGCGGTGAAATGAAACAGGTAAGAGCTCTATTATTCCAGGGAAAAATGTAAGAAGTAATGTAATTATGATTAAAGTAGAAGATCAGGAAGTGGACGTATCTTTAGTAATAGCATTAAGAAACATAATCTGCTCTGAAATAATTGCGTTGTGAATGAAATCTCATTTCAGATGCAGTAGTTTAATCGTATCAATCAGTTCTTCACTCTCCATCCGCAGTAAATACACTCCAGCAGAGAGATCGGAACCGTTATAACTGAACGCATGCCTGCCGACATCTCTATGACCATCAATCAATACTTCAACTTCTCTACCACGAATATCGAACATTTTCAGGGTAATTCTACCCGGTCGTGAAACACTGAAGTTTCCCCTGAAACTGCTGTTAAATGGATTTGGATATATCTCTTCAAGTCTGAAATCTGCTGCAAGTTCAGGCACGATCTCTTTAACCTCGTAGGTTCTGCCGTTCAGACCGATGGCATCGATGAACCAGCCTTCCATCTCGATTGCATTATCGGCGAAAAACCGCAGACGGATTCTGATCGATCCTGCTTGACCATGGATCTCAATCCTGTCATTGCGCCAGTCAAAAACACCATTCCAGCAGGCGCCGCCTGGAAATGAACCGTTCGACTGTGCATAACCGCTGTAGCCGCCCACCGGTACTGCTGTTTCCCATCCGTTGCCCCGGTTAACCTCGATCAGTCCGCCGTCGTAATGCTCCTCAGCCGCCATACGATGATGCAATTCGATCACCACATCGTCTTCCAGCATCGTCAACGGTAATTCAAACGCTCCGTCGGAATGAGCAAAATAAAGCGTTGAATCCGGTTCCCCGAAGGCTATTCCGCCTGATCCGTCACCCGCTTCCACTCCCCAGCGCCACCTGTTGTTGAATCCGTCACTCACCGTGTAACTGTTCATCCAGACCGGTTCACTGTCAAACTCATCGACGAATTCGATTTCCGCCGCTATCGGGAGCAGAATTACTCCCTGTCCACGAACAATCTCACCGGTACTGACAACAGCCTGCAGTAGAACTCCGCTTAACTCAACAGCTTCATCCGCTACTGCATACCTGACAGGCTGGGAACTGCCAACTGAATCGGGTGCGATCTCCGGAAGTATAGAATCACCATCTAAAACCTCCAAATACCCATCCAGAGACGAAATTTCAATCCGGCTGTCTCCGCGTAAATCGTCACCTCCGATATTTTTCAGAAAGATAAATAATTCACCGATCTCACCCGGTCCCGTCCAGCCATCGCCGTTCCCTTCGATCTCTGCATAGGAAAAGCTGACAGGGAGGATTTTCGGGCTGTTTATATCAAGAACAACCTGTCCGTACCACGTTTCGCCGTCCTCCAGATCCATAGTGCAGATCAGCTCGGCTTTATATCCATCGGGACAGTTCTCGGATATTTCAAGCGACAATCCTTCAACCGTAACATATTCATCCGGTATGGCGGCTCCTACATGAGCAGTACTATCAATTAAATGAATAAATTGATCGTTCGATTCAAGCGTAAGCTCAATATCTTCAATTGAATCTCCCGAAAGATTACCAAGCATCAAAACCAGGTAGATCATCTCACCAGCATCTGCATTACCGTCATCATCACCTTCAATATCTTCAATTATTATCCGCTCAGACAGTCTTAAACCGAGTTGCAGTTTAAGCGTTGGATCACCGTAGTGAGTCATCCCGTAGAACCAGGAGCGCGCCCAGTTCTCGTTCTGGGGTTCTTGACCGTGTGCAGTGAACCATAACCTCAGAGCCTCACCGAAGTTTTTGCCGTCAACAAGTTGACTGTAATAATCATAGAAGAAAAGCATCGATCCGGTCTTTGTCGATCCGACCGCTCCTAAGCCGTAAGGACCACCCAACGCATAGAGCGCTCCCATGCAGAGATTTCCGCTAAGGTTCATATTAGAGCAAGCAAACAGGTTGTAAAACATGACATTGGGAATAGTGTCATCTCGCAGATGCCAAAAACGGAAATAGTCGTTGGTCGTGTTATTATCAATCCTGAACTGATGCGTATCGGCTGTTGAATGGACTGCCACCTGGACAAGCTCATAACCGTCTCCTTCAAGTTCATCCACATAACCGGCAACAGATGTCGTTTCAGGGGCTTTTTCGGTCATGACGAGTCCGAAAGTCAAGCCAACATCGTTTCCCCATTCGTCAGCCCAGTAAATCCAATCGTCATCTATAAAGTTCAATGCCCGGTGCGGAAGCGAGAGTTCACCCGATCTATAGGCATGAACGCGCTCAAGATAGGCGGCTATCAGTTCTTCCTCATCGATCCTGCTCAGGTTATAAGCAGGTAGCCTGCCTATCCAGATATCCGGTTCCCAGCTATCGGAGTGAACATCATATATACCGTTACCGGATGTATCCTGCCAGGTTCCATCGATGTCCATGAAGAATAGGTCGATAGGATATTCAATTAGAATTTGATTATCCGGTTCGTCCTCGTTACTAAAATATTCATAATGCTCAAACCATGCCAGAGGAAGTTCACCGGCTAAAACAACACCAACAAGGTCTTCCCCGCCGGTTTCGATCAGTAAATCTTTGAACTCAGCAGGAGTACCACCCTCGGTATCGAGCAGGATCACATCAAATCCTTCATCGGCTACATCAGAAGCATATTGATCGAATAACTCCTCGAGCGACTCCAGTAACCCATGATTCACTGCAATCACAACAGTTCCTTCCTCATCCCTGTGATTGCGGAACATCTGAACATTGTGCACATATAACTCGCTCTCGGGAAACGTGGAGAGGTAGTCCAGACGAGTCGGCGAGGGCGTACCAAGCAGGTTGCGAGTTACCGGAACATTCCTCTCCGATAAAGGATATGACTGCGAATGATTTACGCAGATGAGAAGGATTGTAATAACGCTGGTTTTGAGAAGCAATCTATGCATTCGGTAAATTCCTGAAGAAATTTGGGTTCTTTGCTTAATCGATGTAAAAGACATCATTCATCCATTCTGTCCAGCAGATCCCTGCGTTTTTTCGCACCGCTCACCAGCAGCAGGGCTATCAGGATAATCAATATCATAGTATATATCATCGGTTTCATCGTATCTGCCTTCTCCGACTTCCTGTAACGCCAGTCCGGAATGGGATATATATAATCAGCAGTGGCAAGTTGCAGGGGCCACACTGTTACCCATTTTCCACCCTGCAACTGCATCGCGCATGTTCTAACTCTGTTCTGTCGGTTGAAATCCCTGAAATCCTCAAACTTAACCTGTCCGATCACCGTCATCAAATCAGTTTGTATCAAGCTTTCTCTGACTGAATTGATTGAATGTCCTTCTGAACGTTGTTCGAGATCTATTATCACCTGTCCGGCAGCGAATGCTTCTGCTGCACGATAATCGGGAGTTTCCCCCATCCGTTCATTAAACATTGTCGTGAAATGTTCGACGTCAGGATAAGGGTGAGTCCGGAACCAGACAGCCGGTGCGTATGATAAATCAGTCACTTCGTATGAAGATATAATAACTCGTGAATTTACATACTTCACCGTCCCCAGTACGAGAGCCGCCGGAGCCCATTCATGCTCCTCACACTGACGAATAAACCCGACCGCATCATTTGCGCC
Organism: bacterium; assembly: GCA_013202285.1. Lineage (GTDB taxonomy): Bacteria > Electryoneota > AABM5-125-24 > Hatepunaeales > Hatepunaeaceae > JABMRV01. The sequence continues at coordinate 22,387 of JABMRV010000231.1, forward strand.
GCTTATCAACCAGACTAACCCTGGTTTCATGGGTTCGATTCTCTCAATCAGATCACCGAAATCTCTCTCGCCCAAAGAAAACGGGAAAAAATCGACCTTACCCTTCCACCTTGCCTTAAGGTCATTCTGCAGATCCTTCAGAGCCTCTTCCCATTTAGGATGATCATCGTAAAGTATGGCGATTTCCCTCTGTACGCTGGTTGCAGTAACCGCCCAGCCGATAAGACCGTCATTATAGTCAGTTGATGGCGGAGATATGCGAAAAATATTCCTGTCCGATCCCTTTGTAAGAGTATCAGCGGATGCGGCGATAATCAGGTAGGGTATGTCATAATTCCGGGCGATTTCAGCAACTTCAACACAGCACTCGCTGGGGAATCCTCCTGTAAGTAAGGAGATGTCACCCCTCGCAGCAAATCTCTCGGCTGCAGAACGAGCGCTGTCCGGATCGGCAAAGTTGTCGGCAAACAAAATTTCAAGTGCAGATTCCTCGTAGTGGATGGATTCGAGTGCAAGTTCAAATCCGGTTCTCATCGCAAGCGCAGTTTCAGCTAAGCGTCCGGTTTCGGGGAGAATAACACCGAGCTTCAGAACGGAAGAGGCAGTTTGTACTGTCAACAGGACTAAAAGAAAGGTAGTGAGGATGTGTCTGCGGCTGATTCGCATCAGTTTTCATCAATATTACAACATTCCAATGTGTGTTTCATGATATTACTGATCGGGTTGGTGAGGCTCTCAGAATAACCAGCTCAGGTATTCCCTGGTAAAATACAGGACTGAACCGACCACTGCCAGGTTATTTATCTCCTCCCATAGACCGGGGATTCTCATCAGTATCCAGAAACCGATAGCAGTGATGAATAGTGTCCCTATGATGAAAGCTCCGAATTTACGATACCGCTTCAGGCTCGTAATGCCAAGCCGATCCATATAGAAACGAAAACGGACGTCTTCGACCATACGCTGGTCGAGAAAAATACCTACAATCGACCAGCTTAGTACAAGAAACCAGCCCATTATGATGAGATATGTTGGAAAGTATATGAAGAATAATCTGGGTTTCAGGTAATAAAGGCAGAATGCAAATCCAACTACCAAAGCAAGATTGGTGGCTTTACGGGTATTTCGGATAACAGCTCTTTCTTTAAGGATATAATCAGCTCCGTAGAGCAATCTCAAAGGAAGGTTGATCTTCACAACCATATCAACCAGCATGCCGCCGAAAAATATGAAACACAGTGAAAGAAGAAGATTGCCGCTTAAGTAATTGAACAGAAAGCCATAACCGAAAACCATCTCTGAGATACTGATGAGGATGAGGATTAATCCGAACCAGATACTCCAGAATATCACTCCCTTATCCTGTAAATATTCTGTTACATGCTCGGAAAAAAGAAATAATTTACTCGGTTCCGGAAGTTTCTCACGACAATGCGGACATTTCCAGGTAACAGGGATCTTATGTACGAATGTATCGCAATGCGGGCATTTCATTGTTCTACCAGATTTTAGGTGTCCGAGTCAGACACTGATAAGTTAAAGAGTGCCAGAAATTCCGATACGATGGATATTACCCAAAGCTCCCATTGTGGTGAAGGCATATTCAAACCTGTAAACCCTGTAAGGTATCTCCAGACCAAACGATGTGCCTGCGAGAAGATCGTTCTGCTGTCCCACCCTGAGGTCAACACCACGGCTCCTGTATCCGACCAGGAGTTTGAGCGGTTTCTCATCGAGTTTTGTCGGGAATTCAAACTGTCCGCCCAAACCGAAAGAAAATCCGGGATCGCCGGGCAGAAAATCCGCATCCCATGTACCTTCACCCTGTCGATCTAATAATATAACGCCGCTAACCGTAAGCGGGAGATGAAGGAGTTTTCGAGTGACACCAAGCGCCAGTTGAGTCGGAATTGGATCCTTTTCATCACCGTATCCGCTTAACTCTGTGCCTAAGTTCCTTAGAACAGCTCCGATTTTAAGATCATGCCAGTCAGGGTCATAGGTAATTCCGAGATCAATCGCAACTCCAGAAGCAGAATAGGTGTCAATCGATCCCATGAAATACTTACAGGCTCCACCCCAACTTAAATTGTCGCCATAAAATCCTGCAACGTAGGTAACAAAGATATACTCATAGGCTTGAAACCTTTCACCGGTTGCACCAGTGTTAATCTCGGTAACATCGATATTACCGAAATTGAAGGTAGTAAGGTAACCGCCGACAGTATATTTCTCCAAGACGGGATGCGCCATCGAAACCCTCCCGCTCCACATGTCAACCATATGCCGAGCATAAGACGCATTTGCCGCTCGAACGCTGCCAGCGGCACAGGCTGGATTGAGAAGCGCCCCCTCATGCCAGCCGGTTTCGGTTATCAGAGCACCGCCGAGAGCCAGTGTA
>JABMRV010000232.1 GCA_013202285.1 bacterium
ACTACTTTATTAAGGATGGTTTGGGAAATGGACAAAGCTGGGGTAAGCGAGCAGTCGGCTTGATGGTTGTTCAACTGATCGATGATACCCCTTGTACAAAATTAAAATCATCGCTGAGAGGATTAGTAACCATGCTTCTCGGAGCTGTACCGTTTGGTTCATTCGTCGAACCGATCATGGTAATAGCCACAAAAGATGGCAGGCGGCTTGCTGACATGGCTGCAGAGACCAAGGTTATTCATATCGAAAATTACCGCTCCGGTGAGCATTAATAATTCAAACGTTTAAGTATCACAACATTGATCTGAAATTCAACATCAAGGACAATATCTAACACCATGCACCGTTTATTCTTAGTTTTTCTCTTTCTGTTGTTGTACATAGTTCCTGTTTCTGCGGATCTGCAAGAGGGGGATACTCTTCCGAATCCCACGCTGAAATCACTGGAAGGTGAAGAGATCCCGCTGCATGACATGCTGAACAAGGTTACGGTAATCCACTTGTGGAAGTGTAATTGACCTGAATGTCGTGAGGAGATTCCTCACCTGGATAGTGTGATACCGGATTACGAGAACCATCCGGTCAGTTTTGTGTCAATAAATACGCGTAACCCTGAAGGACAGGTCGATGCGGAACTGAAGAAATTCAGAAAGAAATATAAATACGAGCTTAACTTCCCCATATTCTATGGGCGCAGGCGGAATATCAACAAGGATTTCAAGGTCGAAAAACTGCCTCGCCTGGTCCTGGTAAGGGCTGATACGACAGTATTTAAAGACGTACTGTTCATGAAGGAGATGGAACTTAGAGAAGCGATAGATATGCTACTCAGAGAAATTCCTGAGACGGCGGAGGATTCTGTCGGATACTCTACGGAGTGATTGAGATCCGCTCAACTTTGTCACAGAAGAAGCCAATGGATAAAAGAAGAAAACTGATTACATACATCCTGGTGGTTATCGCGGTTATAGCATTCCTCATTATTGGATTAATGTCAGGCGATCCCCTTGATATGAGGATAGAAGCCTCTACCCTTTGACTGGCTTGTATCGGGATCGGATGATCTCAAGATAGTGTATTGCAAATTGACGGTGACGCAGACGTTCCTGTCTGTGTTCACCCGATAGTGAAATAATTAGCGACAGACAGGAATGTCTGTCGCCCTAATTTTAAGTTTAGTACTGATTATTTCCAAATTTATCCGATGAGTGTCACACTCTATTGAAGGAACATTGTCGATAGATAAAGATAACACGGAATTTCTTGCCCCCTGCATAAACAGATGTCCGCAGGGAACCGACATCCGAGCGCTGCTGACTATAATTTCGCGCATTGAGAATCGTGGTGAATCTAAAGAAGTAGCTTTCGAGGAAGCCTGGCGTATCCTGACCAGGACAAATCCGTTACCTGCTGTCTGTGGTAGAGTCTGTCCGCATCCCTGCGAAGACGCCTGTAACAGATGCGCTAAGGATTGCAGCGTTGCAATTCACGAGGTAGAGAGATTCCTCGGCGACTGGGCAATTTCCAAAAACCTGAGTTATACTAGGGAGAGCACGGAAACATACTCCGAACGGATTGCTGTTGTCGGTTCCGGTCCGGCAGGTCTAACTTGTTCATATCATCTGGCGCGTCTTGGGTACAGCGTAACCATCTTTGAAGCTCTGCCGGAAACAGGCGGGATGCTCCGTTACGGGATCCCCTCCTATCGACTACCGCGCGAAGTTATCGACGCCGAAGTTCAGAAGATTCTCGATCTTGACGTTGAACTCAAAACCGGAGTGGCCGTTGGTCGTGATATTGCCTTCGAGGATATCGAAGCGGATTACGATGCGGTTTTCCTCGGTATAGGCGCTCAGAAGGGCGTCAAGCTCTACTGCAAGGGAGAGGATGCCTCCAAGGTCTATTCGGGTGTGGATTTTCTCCGCATGGTCGCAGAGAAGAAAGCCCCTGAGATAGGTGATCGTGTTGCAGTGATAGGTGGCGGTGACACGGCAATCGATTCCGCCAGGGCAGCTCTCAGACTCGGTTCATCCGTAACGATTCTCTACCGCCGCACCAGAAATGAGATGCCCGCTATCGATGAGGAGGTCGTCGAGGCTGAGGCGGAAGGTGTTGATATCAGATACTTGATTGCTCTGAAGGAGATAGTTACTCAGAACGGAGAGGTTAGCGGAATCGTATGTCAACGGATGAAGCTGGGTGAAGAGGACGACAGTGGCAGGCGCAGACCCGTTCCGATACCGGGCGAGGAATTTACCCTTGATATCGACAGCGTCATCTCGGCGGTCTCACAGGTTCCCGACTGGTCTGGGACAGGTGACATTCAGGACAAGCGCGGCTGGGCAGATGCCGATGAATGGGGAGCTACCGCTGAAGAAGGAACCTATGCCAACGGTGATTTCAAAGAGCTTGGATTAGTAACCGACGCCATCGCTCATGGCACGCGTGCCGCTCAGGCTATACATGCGCATCTACGCAACCTTGAACTACCCTCACGAATTGACAAACCGACAGTAACATCTGAACAGATCAATCTTAATAACATATCGGCATCCCCTTGCCACGAGAGCCGTAAACTTACTATCAGGGAACGACAGGAGGATCTCTGGGCGGAGATTAAATCCACTCTGTCTGAGAAGGATGTCATTGAAGAGGCAAATCGCTGTATAAGTTGCGGTTCGAGCTTCTACGAGAAGAAAGTAACACCTCTTCTCCTCCTGCGGCGTTTCACCCAGATCGGCATCGGCACGCTGTTGCTGAACAGCTACTTTGCTGTGTTCCAGACCAAGGAGATATACGGGGGAGCTTTACGTAGCGTATGCGTTCCGGGCTTGAATTGCCATGCCTGCCCAACGGCATTGATGGGTTGTCCCATCGGGATGATGCAGTACTTCGCAGCGACACATAGTTTTCCCTGGTTCCTGATTGCATTTCTGGCGATAATCGGGTTGATTTCAGGCAGGTTCACCTGCGGTTGGCTCTGCCCATTCGGACTGGTGCAGGATGCCATGCATGCCTTCAAGCGGTTCAGAGTAAGGATTCCGAGACAGCTTAATTATCTCAAGTATGTTGTTCTTGTTGTAGTTGTGATAATTATACCGTATTTTACATACGAGCACTGGTTCAGTAAACTGTGTCCCTGCGGAGCGCTGATTGCCGGTATTCCCTGGGCGATATGGAATCCCGAAAATCCGTCATTCGGCAGAGCAACTATTCTCGCTGAACAGATCGGAGCTTTATTCTGGCTCAAGATATGGATACTGGGTTTTTTCCTGATGCTGTTTCTGTTCATCAAGCGACCGTTCTGCCGAACAATCTGTCCGCTCGGCGCCACGTATGCTCTTTTCAATCGTGTTTCCTTCGTTTCACTCAAGGTAGAGGATAGCTGTACCGACTGCGGTAGATGCAGAGAACTTTGTCCAATGGATCTTGATTTCCGAACGGAGATAAACAGCGAGAACTGTATAAAATGTCTGGATTGCACACAGTGCGAGCATGTTAAATTCAAGTGGTACTTGCCTTGGATTGGGATAGGGAAGAAGCTTCAGAAATTTGAAAAGCCTGTGAGAGTAAGAGAGATACCTGTTGTTACGGATTCTTGAATAGTTCACGAGTAACACTTAAATATCGCTATATTTATTAAGGAGTTCCCGCCAGGTTTCAAGCGAAGTGTAACCTGGCGGGGGAGGGCTGTCAGGTTACTCCGTCAACTGACGGATTGAAACCTGACAGCAACGCTACAATTGTTTTGTAGTAACATTTACGTGTCAAAGCAGTAATCATGAGAGCGCACATCTATATGCCCCTACAATCATAAACACCAGAATCGAAAATGAAAGATCAATCGAAAAATCGTCAGAAGCTGTTTTCATCGCTCCCTGCAGTTGATAAACTACTCAGACATCCTTCGATACGTGATCTATGTGAAAACCAGCCCGAGAGATATGTTCATCACTGTACACGAATGGTTATCGAGGAGATCAGACGGAGAATAACAGATGGTACGATCAATGACGTCGATACCATTCCGGGTATGGATGAAATCGTTCCCAGGATCGAGCATCTGGTGATGGAAGGTTTGAGCAATAAACTGATGCGGGTTATTAACGGTGCAGGTGTGATCCTGCATACCGGACTTGGACGCGCTCCGCTTGCTCCTTCCGCGCAGGCGGCATTGAGTGAAGCTGCTACTCGGTACTGCATTCTTGCCACCGAGCGCGTGAGCGGTAAACGCGGCGACCGCAATCGGCATACTGAAGAGATGCTGCGGGAGTTGACCGGTGCCGAGGCTTCGCTGATAGTCAACAATAATTCAGCCGCAGTGTTGTTATCGTTGAATAGTTTCGGTGAGGGGCGTGAGGCGATTGTCTCACGCGGAGAACTCGTCGAGATCGGAGGGGCGTTCCGCGTGCCCGATGTGATGGAGCGTTCCGGTTCGATCATGGTGGAAGTCGGTACGACCAACAAGACGCACCTTCGTGATTACGAAGCCGCCATAACTGAGAACAGCGCTTACATCCTGAAGGTTCACACATCCAACTATCGCATCGAGGGATTCCACCAGGAAGTGAGCGTTAAGGATCTCTCCGAACTGGCTCATAAACACAATCTGCTGCTGCTCATGGACATCGGCAGCGGAGCGCTGGTCGATCTGCAGAAGTGGGGTTTGACTTATGAACCGACGGTGCCGGAAGCGGTCGCCGACGGTGCGGATGTGGTTACTTTCTCAGGCGATAAACTGCTCGGAGGACCGCAGTGCGGAGTGATTGTCGGCAAGAAGGAGCTTATCGACAAGATGAAGCGAAATCCGTTGAATCGTGCCATCCGTTGTGATAAACTGATCCTCTCAGCGCTAAATGGAACTCTGAAGCTATTTCTCGATCCGGATGGACTTCCCGATACACATCCCCTCTATGCGATGATAACGGCGCCTCTCGATACGGTTAACCGTCGTGCGAGACGTATTGCACGCAGGATTAAGGATGCTGCAGGTGATCGTTTTGAGGTTAAGGTCATCGACGGTGTTGCCGAGATGGGATCGGGAGCATTGCCGGCTCGACCGATACAGAGCAGGCTTGTCACGGTTTCCAGCGAAGATCTGACAACCGATCAGCTTGCTCTTGTTTTGCGTCTCTCTGTTCCGCCGTTGTTTACCCGAATAGAGGACGATAAGGTGATAATCGACGCCCGAACGGTCGCCGATGACGAGGTCAGATTGATAGGAGAGATATTCAGAACTGTCACCTCCGACCGACTCACCGAAGCGATGCAGAATAATCAAGCCTTGTCTTTGAAAAAAAAGGGAAAGGTTTCGGGTAAGAGCGATCTTCCTGCGCTGGGGTGATTTTCATAGAAAGCTGATATTACGATTCATATCGCTGTTACATTAACTTATATCACCAACCTAACCCTTTTCTTGATTTCAATTTGATATATCCGTATCTTATACGGGCATTAAACAGCAGGTAATGTTCCGTTCGATTCGGAACACATCCGGGAGTGGATGGGTGCTGGTGTGCCCCGCGGACTTCAAATCCGTCTGGCGGATACTAATACTATCCGCGGTGAGTTCGATTCTCACCCGTTCCCGCTATAAGGAAGATGCATCCCGAATAAATCGGGAGGCATCTTCCTTTTTTACTCTTTGCTATACGACTGAGGACAGGGCTGAACAAGCCATCCAATGATTGTCTCAATTGACTCCGGCATCATAGCGGACTATATTCCAAGTTTAAGCAATGTGCAGATCGGATTTCTTCGACTTTCGGTTCATCATCTGAGCGTAGTTTTCAATATGTCAGATAGATTCCCTTTTCAACTCCTGTTAATCGTTCTGTTAGCGTTTGCTGTATCCTCTTCAGCGCAACCGGATGGTCCTTTTATACCGGATGAACATACGTTCGGACTGTGGCACATGGATCAGAGCGAACCGGACAGCCTGTGGTCGGTTACTTACGGTGGTGAGGCGAATGACCAGATACGAACTGCTGTCAGAACGTCGGATGGCAATTATGTGGCGGCGGGATATACCAAGTCATTTGGTAACGGTGAAAGAGATATCATGCTGATGAAATTGCATGATAACGGGCGGATTGTATGGGTAAAGACTTACGGATCGGATCAATTTGAAATCTGTAACGATCTACTCGAATTGGAGAACGGTGACCTGATAATGGTTGGCGCAAGCGGTGTGCGCGCGCGGGAGGATTTCCTTTTTTTCATGACAGGCGCCGGGGGTGACAGTCTCTGGTCGAGGACATACGGCGGAGACAGGGGTGAGATCTGTTATCTAATTCTTCCGCTGGAAGACGGCGGCTACATGCTTGGAGGATCGACGCGCAGTTATGGCTGTGGTCTGTACGACATGTGGATAGTGAGGATTGACAGCGCCGGAGAGATGCTGTGGTCAATGCCGTTCGGCGGAGAAGGCTCAGAAATCTGTTACACAATATCTCCCTGCGAAGACGGTGGTTACCTGTTGGGTGGATATACAACTTCAGAAGTAGAGAGATCTATGGGTTGGATTGTGAAGATCGACGAAGACGGTGACCATCTCACTGCCGGACGACACCGTTTGATCTGGGATGCGAAGGACTATCCCGCGGGGATATATCTGTGCAGGATGGAGGCGGAAGGTGAGATATCGACGCAGAAGTTGGTTTTGGTCAGGTGATCTTCCCCCCTGCGAAGTAGGGGGGAAAAGAAGGGAGGGGCACAAATCGGGGAGGGCGTCCCGCACGTGCGGGA
>JABMRV010000233.1 GCA_013202285.1 bacterium
CATCGATATCGCCGTCACCGTCCAGATCAGCGGCGCTGACGGAACGGACGCCGTCGAATGTATCGGTGATTTGATGTGAGACAAACTGCTGCTCTGAATCGTTCTCCCACCAGGTTATTCTGCCATTAAATGCCGATCCGGTAAGAATATCCATGTCGCCGTCACCGTCCATATCGACACTGAAGACGATTCGAGCGTCGTTATAGTAGTTAGAAATGATGTACTTGGTGAAGTTCTGGTCGCCGTCGTTCTCCCACCAGGCAAGATCATCACCGATAACACATACACCCACCACATCCAGATCGCCGTCACCATCCAGATCAACGACGGACAGGTCAAATGCGCCGTCGAAGTCGTTGTCGATTATGTGCTCGATAAACAGCAGCCCTTCTATTCCGAATCCCGAAAGCCCGACCGTTACCTCCTGATGGTGGGGATCGTTGGTGATTAAGGTGAGTTCACCTGTGACTTCTCCTTCCTCATCAGGATTGAAGATGACTGACAGATCGTGCGATTGACCTGACGGGACGACGATCTCTCCCTCGAACACAACGTCGAAATATTCACCGATCAGGTAGATGCTGTGAACTACCAGGTCGATATCACCCTGATTGCTAATGTTGAGCATAAGCTGTTTCGACTGCAATACACCGACCGTATCGAAATCGAGGATGATGGGGTCGAGCACTATTTCAGAAATATGAGGGTCGAGGTGGTTCTCCCACCAGGCTATTGTGGCGTCAGATGAAGACAGAGCGATGAGATCGAAATCTCCGTCGAGATCGAGATCGCTGTGGATTATACCGAAGGTATTGGTGAAGGCTATATCAAGATTCTGTATGGTGAACTGTTGATTACCGTCGTTCCACCACCAGGCGACAGTGTTTTCCCCATGAGATGTACCGAAGAAGTCGGGATTCCCATCGAGATCGAGATCGCCGATTCGGAGGGTGTTAATGCCGGGTAGTTCGCCAGCCTCGGAGACCTCGAAGTTCATCTCACCGTCATTCACAAACCACAGAATCTCACCGCCGCCGGTGTGATCCAGAACTATGATGTCAAGATCACCATCGTTATCGAGATCGACCGCTCTGCCGGAAGTTGGCGTGTTCATTTCCTCACGCATAATATGTTCCTCAAACTCCTCCCCGCCGTCATTCTCCCACCAGCTTACTCGCCTGCCTCCGGCGGTAAGGAGATCCAGGTCACCATCGGAATCGAGATCGACAGCAATGACACTGGGCAGACTGGAGACATCATCGGCAATCTCGTGTTCAATGTACTCCCCTTCATCATTCTGTTCAAGCCAGGCTATTTTACCGATATGAGTCGCCCCGAGTATATCCAGATCGCCGTCATCATCGAGATCGACGATATATACGTCGTTGGCGAAAGCAAAGTTATCAAGTATCTGCCTGACCTCGAAATTGAAATCGCCATCGTTCTCAAGCAGGTAGATTCCTCCCACCACGTCAAAGAGAGGAATTATCACATCCAGGTCACCGTCCTCGTCCATGTCTGCTACTTCGATGGACCTGCCGCCTCCCATGACGGAAATATTTCTGCGCTCAAATTCCTGGTTACCGTTGTTCTCCCACCATGCAATACCTGATTCAGAGGTTGCACCGCTGACGAGGTCAATATCACCGTCGCCGTCGAAATCAACATCGGTAATCGACCAGACGGCTGAAAAATCATCGGTGACTATATGCTTGGTGAAGAGGATTATCTCATCGCCGATACCGGTACCTGACAGATCGACTGTGAATTCCGGGTGAACCGGATCGTTGGAGTAAATGGTGACAGAACCGTTATGATTACCCGACCGTCCGGGGGCGAAACTCACTGCAATGTCACGTGCTTCACCGTTCTCGAGATTGAACTCACCATCGAAAACAACATCAAAATATTCCCCTGTAACGGAGATATCCGAAACAACGAGTGTCAGGTCACCGCTGTTGCGAATTGAAAAGCTGCTCTGTGTCGAATTATCAACATCCACTTCTCCGAAGTCAACGGTTGACGGATCTACAACTATGTGTGAAATTGAAGGGTCGAGTCTGTTCTCCCACCAGGTCACATAATCGGAATGATGCGCCGCACAGACAATATCAATATCATAATCGAGGTCGAGATCGATTGGGATAATCGAAACGGAACCGTCATATTCAACCGAGATGTGATGCCGAAAGAAGCCTTCATCGTTCCGGTTCTCCCACCAGGTGATGTCGTTGGACAATCCCGCGCCGACGATGTCAAGGTCGCCGTCGCGATCTAAATCACCGGTTCTCGCTGTCCTGGCATAAGCGAATTCGTCATCGACTATATGTTTGGAAAATACCTGATCACCATTGTTCTCGTACCAAACTATCTCGTTTGCCACCGTTGCAGCTCCGAGCACATCGACGTCGCCATCTCCATCGATGTCCACCGGATAAGCGCAGTTTGCGCCGTCGAAATCAGCATCTATATCATGAGGCGTAAAGTTCTCATCACCGTCGTTCTCCCACCAGGTTATCATGTCATCCGATCTCGCCGCTCCGATGAGGTCGATATCACCATCCAAATCGAGATCTGTGGAGGCAACATAGCAGGCATAATCAAAATTCTCGGCAATTATATGACCTGTAAAGTTTTCCTCCCCATCGTTCTCCCACCAGACTATCTGATCGGCGGTGTTAGCTGCTGAAATAATATCAATGTTCCCATCCTCGTCAAGATCGATTGCATGAACCCAGCACGAGCCTTCAAAGTCATTGGTAATGATATGACGGGTGAATCCCATAATGCCGTTGTTCTCCCACCAGCTCACATCATTCAGCTGGCTCGATGCTCCCACCACATCATAATCGCCATCGTTGTCAATGTCTATGACATAAACACTTGTCGCATCCTCGTAATCACCGATTGCATGCCTCTGGAAATCCTGATCTCCGTTGTTCTCCCACCAGGCAATCAGGTCATCACGAGACGCAGCTCCCACCACGTCGATATCGCCGTCGCCATCCATATCGAGTGAAGCAATTGAGCGCGCAGCGTCGAAGTTGTTATCAATTATATGTTCAATGAAGGTAAGAAGCGGTACTCCTGTCCCGGATAGTGAAATTGACAGATCACCCTCGTCAGGGTCGTTGCTGATGATATGCAGGATGGAGTTAAATTCTCCCTCCTCCAACGGGTTAAAAGCAACCGTCAGATTGTATTCAGCATCCGGTTGAATGTGGATCATTCCCTCAAAAACGACTAAAAAATACTCTCCCTCAACCAACACATCCGTTACGTTCAAATCTGCATCGCCAATGTTACTGATTGTGATTATTAATTCTAACGACTCACCGACGTCCACATCACCGAATTCAAGAATTCCGGGATCTATCGAAATATCGGGAAGCGGAGGATCAAGTGTATTCTCCCACCACGCGATGGAGTTCCCAGTGTAAGAAGCGGCAATAATATCCAGATCTCCATCCTGATCGACATCTGAAGCGATAGCCTCATACGCAAAAGAGAACTGGTCGTCTATTACAAAAAAATCAAAATTCTCCTCGCCGTTGTTATCCCACCAGGCTAACATATCGTCACTTATTGCCGTCCCCAGAATATCCATGTCGCCGTCGTTGTCCATGTCTGCAGCATAAACGCTGCTTGCGCCGAGAAACTCATCATTGAGAAGATGTTGCTCAAAATTATTCTCTCCGTCGTTCTCATACCAGTAAACCTGACCCAACAGAGTCGTTGTCAGAACATCCATGTCGTCGTCGCCATCAATGTCCGCGGTATGTATGTAATTCGCCCACGCAAGATCATCCTCAATATTATGCTCGCTGAATTCCTCCTCTCCATCATTTTCCCACCAGGTGATCTTTCTGTTTCCGCAGGCGATAATATCCCAGTCGCCATCACCGTCAAAATCAGACTTTTTCACACATGGTGACTGCATATATTCTTCGCCGATGACATGAGCCTCAAAACCCTCATCACCGTCGTTTTCCAGCCAGATAATCCTGCCGTCACCATGCGCTGCAGTCAGGATATCCATGTCACCGTCGTCATCGATGTCAACAACATCCACTGCCTCAGCCGCGTCATATTCATCAAGGATTACGACCCGTTGAAATCCAAAATCACCATCATTTATCAACAGGCTTACATTGTTGTCATTGTAAGAGGGTATAACAATGTCAAAATCGCCATCATTGCCGAAATCCGCTACTGCCACAGATCTGACTCCCTCCACATCCGAGATATAATGATACTCAAAAGACTGTTCACCGTCATTCTCCCACCATGCCACACCGCCCCTGTTGGAGCCTCCGACAACGTCGATGTCGCCATCATTGTCCATGTCGAGTGCTTGAATCGATGCAGCACCGAGGAAATTACCGCCTATTAAATGCCGTGAGAAATCTATATTCTCATCTCGCTGCGGTGAATTATTGACAGAATCTTCTTCCGAAGGAACAAACTGAGAAAGGTTGGATATTATTGGATTGGCAGGGAAGTAAATATCTTCAGCCCGGGAGAATGAACAGAACTGAAAGATTACAACTGTGAAAATGGCAGTAAACGATATATTTTTCATTTCAAACCTCACGAATCATGATAACTTATATCGAAGACATACTACACACCATGTACAATATGGTGATTATGCTCATTAAAGTCAAGGTTTTTGATACCTTTCTGAAACCTGTCTCTCTGAGTTGTGAGCTATATGGGAACATCATATATCTCCTTCTGTTTGTCGTAAAGTAGTTCCTGTTTAAAAAAAGTCAGAAGTGCCCGCTTGTAGAAAGGAGGAGAGTTCAGTATATTCGTTATTATCTATCCTGAATATAACATCTGATGCCCGGATTAGATGTGACCCTCGACACACGGATGATCCATTCTTCAAACATCAGTCGGAAAAGTATCATTACCGGTGAAATCAAGATGAACAACATCTCAAAAAAACAATCGGATGCATTTTCTCAAACCAACTTCTGCTGCAGACTGGAATGGGGACGTGACGGCGCCAAGCTCGCCGCTGCAAGGGGCGATATTGTAGTGATAGTCGATACGCTGTCCTTCTCGACTACCGTTGTTACCGCCATCCATAACGGCGCCCTGATCTATCCCTGTTCAGATCCTCAGGAACTAAACAAGGTTACATCCAAATATAACTGTGAAAAGGCGGTTCATCGCGATGATGTGCCGACGAAAGGAAGGTACTCTCTCTCACCTGAAACATTCAGGGAAACTGAACCTGACACCAGGGTTTCTCTGATGTCGCTCAATGGAGGCACCTGTTGCCGTTATGCCGTTAGAGCCGAAGAGCTGTTGATTGGAGCGTTTATAAATGCCGAGGCAGTTGCGAACAGACTAATTCAACTGTTAGACAAGGGTAACGCTGCTGTTACAGTCGTTGCCTGTGGTGAGAGATGGCAGATGCCGATGGAGGATGGGGCGCTGAGGTTTGCGGTTGAAGACTACCTGGCTGCCGGTGCGATCCTGTCCTATCTTATCCATGACAAATCACCGGAAGCGCGTGTCTGCCAGGCGGCTTTTAACAGCCTGGAGAATAATATCAGTGATATCCTCTGGGAATGCACCAGCGGGCTTGAACTGAGAGCCGCCGGCTTCAGCCATGACGTAGAGTTCGCAGCACAGATGAATCTGTATAATACCGTAGTTGTTATGAAGGATGACTTTCTGGATGGGTTATAGTAATGATTCGTGATTCGTGATTCCTCGAAACCGGAGATTCCTGCAAACCGGGGAGGGTGGACATTCCTGTTCACCAAATAAGTGGCTGCCAACCCGCCGCGGCTGGCAGCTATACTCGTAAAACATTTGAAGTTAAGCTGTCGGGTACGGCAACCCGACAGCTGGAACTTTCACACTTTCACACTTGATTTCCCCGCGGTTCAAACCAATCCGGCGAACGGTGCGGTTTATACCTGCCGAACAACAGGGGATAGAGCCTCAGCAGAACCACCCTCGCCAGATGTGATCTCGTCGCCATCTTCGTCGATATCTTATGCCACCATTTATCGGGCGGGAGTGACCAGGGGCAGCTTCCGATGCACATCCCGCAGTCCGTTCCCACCTTATTCCAGTACGTTAAACACTTGACATCATCAATCTGCCACTTCTCAAAACCACGCACCATAACTTTCTCTCCAGCGGAGATCGCACCCGATGGGCAAACATCCGCACACAGTTTGCACATATTACAGAAATCCTGAACGCCGATGTCAATGGGACTGTCGCATTCAAGCGGCATATCAGTGGTTACGGTTGACAGCCTCAGGCAGTTGCCGAACTCTTTTGTAATCAGGAACCCACACCTGCCCAATTCGCCCATACCCGCATCGACGGCGACAGGGACAGGTAATATTTGGTAATTACGAAAATGATGCGCTCGCGCCGGATAACCCAGCATGCGGATATATTGCGCCAGAACGACAGAAACAATGGCAGAGAGAAGATATACTCGCCCCGTTTCGATCATCTCTGATGGGTAGGGTGCAGTCCTGACCAGATCTACATCTTCCTTAAATCCAAGACTGATAGCGTAACGATGCTGGAGTTCGATGGGTGAACCGTACGGATCATTTTCGTATATCTTTCTGCCCCTGTGGCTATAGACAAATGCCTGGTCAAGTTTCCCGATTTTGATTAGATCAGCTCCGAGATGGCGAGCATATTTCCGGATTTTCTCAGTAAGCCGCTCAATCGACAGCTCTACCCGATTCTCCGCAGGTTGACCATCGACAATATCAGGTTCACCGATATGTCTCATCAACCATGCCGGAGAATCAAACATACTCATATCCGCCCGGTGTATATTAAAACCGAAACCGGGTTGTGATCTTAGATATTCATCGTCCTCAAGCCAATCCGGATGCCGTTGGTAAAACTCCTCGTACTCCGGTGTTCCCTTGACAAGATTCTCACGTGAAAATATATTATCCCGTTGGTCATATCTCGGATTTGATTCAGTCAACAGTCATCCCTCACCCTCACCCCTCATCCCTTTCCCTCATCCCCAGCCACTTCTCAATCCTACTTACACCTTCCTCGATGCGTTCAATTGCCGTGGCATAGGAGAAACGGATATAACCGGAGACGGTCTCACCGAAATCCAATCCCGGCGTGACTGCAACTTCGGCTTCTTCGAGCAATCTGTCAGCCAGCGTCATTCCATCCAATCCCGTGCTGCTCACATCGACAAGCAGATAAAAAGCTCCCTGCGGATTTGACGCCAACTCCCAGCCAAGCTTAGACAACGCATCGATCAGGTAACGGCGGCGCTGATCGTAAATATCGATTGTCTCCGTGACATATTCCTGAGGACCGTTCAGCGCATGTACTGCAGCCTTCTGGACGAAGGAATTAGCGGATAGAAAGAAGTTCTGATGTACTCTCTGCATCGCTGCTACGAGTTTCTCCGGACAGACAATCCAGCCAAGTCTCCAACCGGTCATCCCGAAAACCTTGGAAAAACCGTTCATAACGATGCAGTTATCGGTGAATTCCAGTATTGATGCCGCCTTCGTGCTGTATGTGATGCGATGATAGATCTCATCAGAAATAACGAATACTCCACTCTCAGCCAATGCTTTCATTGCCTGTCGATCCGCCATCATTCCGGTGGGATTCGAGGGTGAATTAATGAGGATGGCTTTCGTCCGGTTGCTGACCGCCTCGATCAGTCTGCCGGTGTCGATGGGAAATCCCGCCTCGGAGTCCAGCTTGACCGACCTGACCTTTCCATCGAGGTATTTTATACACTGCGGGTACGGGGGATAATAGGGTTCGTGTATTATAACCTCGTCGCCACGGTTCAGAATAGAACTGAACACCAGGAACAACGCCGGTGAAACGCCCATAGTTACGATTATCCTTCCGGGATCAATTCCAACTCCATATTCCCGCTGGTAGAAGAGCGAGACAGCTTCACGCAGCTCAATTATTCCCTGCGTCGGGGTATAAGTGGAATAGCCGTCTTTGATAGCTTTAATTGCCGCGTCACCGACATGCTGAGGAGGAGATCTATCCGGTTCACCGAGTTCCATGTGGATGATGTCCCTGCCAGCGGATTCGAGATTGCGTGCTTTCGTCAGCAGTTCCATCGCCAGAAAAGGTCCAATTCCCTGTGCCCTTTTGCTGATTAATTCACTAATATTCACTGCATATATTCATATTATTATTCGAAATCTTTTCGCTTACGTTGCATTCTTCGCTCTTCGGAAATTCTGTGTTCTTTCTCCCTTCGCTCAAAATCTTTCTTTCGCCTCGCGATTGCTTCGGGAGCTTCATCCTTTCCGTAGCGATAATCACCTTCACGGCGATCTCCTTTCCTTCTGTCTGCTTTCGTGCGGCGTTCAACTCCGTCCCAGCCCGGATGTTTATCATGTTGTCGTCTGCTTTGAGCCTTATCCCGCCGTTCAGCCTTTCGACGATCTTTCATGCTTCTCTCCTGCTGATTATAAGTAATTGATATTAATTATGATGCCGTTAATGGATGCTGCCTTACC
The DNA here is from genome assembly GCA_013202285.1 of bacterium. Classification (GTDB taxonomy): domain Bacteria; phylum Electryoneota; class AABM5-125-24; order Hatepunaeales; family Hatepunaeaceae; genus JABMRV01. The sequence continues at coordinate 8,523 of JABMRV010000233.1, forward strand.
CTTCCTTGAACACCATATCGATACACATTACCGAGGCGAGGATGAGCTGTCGAACCTGTTCATTTTGAGGAACACTGTCGTATATCTCCAGGACATAGTTATCCGCACTTGTCAGCAGTTCTCTGCCGATGCCTGCCCATTTCTTGGTAACATGCGCCAATTCGGAATCGCCAGAAATGAATTTGAAGTTCCAACCTGTCCATTTACCCTTCAACTGGCAGAGGAACTGACCATGTTCGTCGGTAATGTCGAACTTCCCGCCGATATACTGGTCGTACTCGTCGAAAATCCTGACATTCGACAGGAACAGAGATACACCGCGGGAGATCCTCACCACCTGTGCGCCCTCCGGTGTTCTGACCGTGATGTCGAACGGCGTGTTCTTTTTATAATCGGTAAACCTCAGAATCTTGGTAAAAGTACCGAGCTTCTCCTCGCGGCATTCCATGATTATCCTGTCCGTTTCAGGATCATAAATGTCAAAGTTATTGGCAGCCTTGAACAGCCCAAGATGCTCCTTGATGAAGAATATATTCCTGTTGAGTACTTCATGCATGAGTAACTCCAGAATGAATTGCGGAATTATTTGTCGTTTCGCTGTTCACAACCTGCCGGTTTGGCGATAACCTTGTGTTCATAGAACAGCGGAATCAGCAGCAGATCGCGTTTCGAGTCGTAACCGATATCCGCTGGTGCTCGGACATCTGTCAGCATCGGTTGAATCTTGCCTTCCAGATCGAGCCGATAGACGGAAGAACCCTCCCAGCTCGAGAGAGCCAGCCTGCCATCATTGAGGAGTACAACACCGTCGAGCTGTCCGGTGGGCGCTTTGGCGATCTTCTTCTTCTTCCCACCCTGATCGACACTGTAAATCTCGTTGCCTCCGAAGGACACAACGATCAACCTGTCCCAAGCCCAGATGATTCCGTTGGGTCTCTTGAGCTTCTTCCCCTGGTTCAACATGACAACCTTGCCATCACTATCGATTCGATGGATTTTACCGGCGTTGGAATCGGTTACATAGACGGTACCATCCGGACCGACGGCAATGTCGTTGAGAAAAACTGAGCCTGCAATAAACACCTCACCAAGCGGTTCACCGTTGTTCAGGTCGAAAATTCTCACGAAATTGACGTCGCTCACGTACAGCCGGTCGGCGATTATTGCCATACCTTTCGGTGCATTCAATGTCACCGTCTCGCTTGATCCGTCTATCCATTTCAGGTTGACTTTTCGGTCGGAGGCATTAATCCGTGAAATGAATCCATTGTCATCCTCACCGAGCGGGCTGCCGTTGATATTCGATACAAGATAGACATCTGCATCGCTGTCATAGAGCACGGATTCCGGTGTTTTGAAACCCACCTTTTCAATAACGAAACCGGAATCAGGTTCCTCTTGAGCGAGACTGCCGCTGAAAATGAAACATATAACAAGAAAGGTTAGAATTATCCGTCGGCTTACGGATTGCATTCCCCTTTTCATTGTTAATCCTCCTTCATCACTTTAACCGAACATCACCAGAAAAGCTCCTCCCACCCCAAGAATTATCCCAATAATCCGCATCCTGTTTATCGGTTCACGCAGAAAGATTGCGGCGAAGACGAAGATGAATATATTGGACGTCTGATTAAGTGCAGACGCAATCGACGCCGACGCGAATTTCATTCCTGCCAACCAGAGTATCATCGCCAGATAGGCGCCGAGAAATGAACCGGGAACCGTGTATTTCCAACTGCGTGACTGCCATAGAGAAGCCAAAACCGCACGCCGTGCCGGATACAGCAGCAAGATCAAACCCAGCGCCAACCAACCACCGACAAGCCGCACCCCAGTCGTCCAGAGCAAGGGGGATCGTTCCAGGAGAGGCTTTATCATCACGATTCCCACCGCTAAGAACGCCATCCCTGAGACTCCCCAGAAGATACCCCAAATTAGGTTGCGAGTGCTGATATTCCCGCTCTTTCTCTCAGATGTCGCAGTCAACACTGCTGTGACAATCATTACTGCACCCAAAACCTGGATAAACGTCAGGCTTTCACCAAGCCATAACATCGACAACACTATAATAAACGGGCTGTATAGACAGTCCACAATCGCAGATAATCCAGCTCCTAACAGGTTCAGACTCTTAAAGAACATAGTATCCGCCAGCCCGATGCCGAGAACACCGCTGAGCAGCAGTAACAAGTAATCGCCGGCGGGAACATCCCGGAACATTGCTTCACCCATCACCCACATGGTTGGAATAATAAGCAAAGTCGCTAACAGGTTCTTGAACAGGTTAAGGGCGACAGGATGAACAGATTCTCCGCTCTTCTTGAAAAAGATCACCGCAGTTGCCCAGACTACTGCAGTTAACAGTGCAGAGGATTCACCCAGGAAAGGTATCGGCTGGATCATCAGTTGGCGCCTGGATCAATCGTTTCATTTATAAGTATTTTGAAATAAAACCTCTCAAGTGCTCTTCATGCTGTTCTGTTGAAATCATGTAACCCTCGTTGTGGTTACCCGAAATTTCCAGAAACTTTTTTGGTTGATTCGCCATTTCGAATAAACGCAGTCCATGATCGAAGGGGATGATATCATCATGGCGGCTGTGTACAATCAGAACCGGGCATTTAACTTCAGAGATATATTTCACCGTCGGATAAATTATGCGTGATAACAGTCTCACAGGTATATACGGGTAAATCACTGCCGCCATATCGGGAATTGAAGTAAAGGTCGACTCGATCACCAGCATTCCCGGCTGATGCTTCTGTGCGATATATGCGGCGATAGCGCCCCCAAGTGATCTGCCGAGAATGACTATCTTCTCCGGTTCAATCCCACGAAAATCTACAATGTACTGCCAGGCAGCTTCGACATCGAGATAAGTTCCTTTCTCAGAAGGATTCCCCTCGCTCTGACCGTAACCGCGATAGTCAAAAATCAATGTGCTGAGTCCGAGTCTGTTCAGTAACTTAATGGTGTGCAATCGATGCGAGATATTGCCTGCATTGCCGTGGCAGAATATCGCGACTGCGCGCTGTTCTTTGGAAGGTATAAACCATGCAAAGAGCTTAACTCCGTCCGTCGTTTCGAAGTAAACCTCCTCATATTCAAGTCCGATAGCTTCCGGTGTGGCTTCGATAGTGGGTTCCGGAAAATATACGAACCTGGATTGGAAGATTGCGAGATACAGGGAATAAACGACATACAGGACAACGACGATGACGATGACCGTCCAGATAATATTCCAGAAATTCGTTTCCACTGTTTAATTCACCCGTTTATAATAAATTGGTGAGCGAGTAGCCCGGCTTCGGAGAAGCCGGGAAATCCTCCTGACAAAGTAGTATTGTAACACATAAGTATCGCTATATTCATTAAGGAGTTCCCGCCAGGTTTCAAGCGAAGCGTAACCTGGCGGGG
>JABMRV010000234.1 GCA_013202285.1 bacterium
CCTGCAATAGCAGGGGGGGGTGGTCGTTGACGACCCCTCCTTTAATTCCCCCCCTACGTCGCAGGGGGGGAAGATTAACCCCACCTTTAATTCCCTGCCTACTCTGTAGGGGAGGATTGCCTAACACCAGCAGACTCATATTGTTTTCCGTCGGCGTGAGAACAGGCAGGTAAACAGGTTTCACCGTTGTTTCGTCGAGATATCCGAGAGATTGACACCCTGCGTCTCGATTATCATCCGGCACATTGTACACCAGTACACAGTTCTCATCGACGCAGACCTGGTAACCGCCTCCCTCATGCAGGGGCGGTAGATTGCAGAAATCCCATGTTGGTATGTACATATCACCCGACATATCCTTGGCGATGATCAACCGGTCTTCAATGTTGGCAAATGCTATCGGCGCGGGCACTCGTACCCTCGGCATATAACCGATTATCTGCCAGCGCTCATGAAGTTCAATGGGATGATCGGGCGGAACGGGTGTCCCTTCGATTGTCAGATCGACGTCTTCGGTAACTTTCATTTTATATCCCTGCTCGACAACCCAGCCGGGGATGTTGTTGTAATCGAACTCGGGAATGTAAAAATCACCGTAGCCGTTTTTCATAATCTCCAGTACTGCGCTTTCGACCAGTTCGCGCGTGATGTATCTGATATCCGCATCGACCGGTTCTATGTTTACCGACACCATGTTCCAGCCGGTTTCGAGATGCAGTGTACGGAAGGCGAATTCACCACCTTCGATTACCCTTAGTGTTACAGGAATGATCGTCCGGCTTCCAACGCCGTCGTGACGGAAAATGAGTTCACCTTCATATACTGCATCTACCGGTGACAGTCTCGCATCGAGGGTCAGTTGAAAGTCTTCGTTCTCTCCGGCATCGATCACGCCGGCAGTCGGATCTATCCTGAACCATTCACGATTGACGCCAAGCTGCCATATTGCGGCTTGATCACGGGTTTGAGTAATCCCGACAAGCACCCAACTGTTTACATCGTACTGGTTTGTAATTTGAATTCCTGCAGGACGCACGCTTTCATCTATGTCTAACTCCGTTACTGCTATCATGTTGCCGTTTGCAAGATTAATCTTGTTCACTCTAATATCAAAGTCATCGTTACGTGAGAAGGCATAGAGATTGTAGCCGTCGGGATCGTCCCTCCAGAATGCCAATCCATACATGCGCAGACCTTCTGGGGGTTCGACCGTTCTGACCAGGTTACCCTCTAAATCGGTGGCATAAATATACGACGTAATGTCGGATGACCAGAAAATTTCCTCTACGGGATCCCATGTCAGGCTGCGATAAGACAGCGCTTCACCTTCGATGGTCGATACCAGAAAGCCGTTTGTCGAGAAACCGTATAGAACATTACCATCAGCTCCCCATATCAGTTCACCGTCATAAGCCAGATCGCGCATACCGTAACGCGATTCATCGAATTGATCGAACTCCCGCAATAATTCCCATTCAGTATCGAAAACATAGATCTTATTGACGGCATCTCCGTTGTTGCTCCCGGAGATGAAGAAACATCCTTCGGCATATACTATGCCTTGAATATAACTGTCTCCAGTGATTTCCTCCACGTCAATCAGTTGACGCAGCTCCCAGGGGTCGAAATCCTCCTCACCGATACAGCGGCGATCGACCGTATAACTCAGCGGACCGTTGCCGCCGTTGTCAACCTGGAAATCTACAGTGGTCTCCCGACCGGCTTCGAGCCTGATAATGAACTCGGGCTCACTTGGAGTACATTCGGCATGGAGCAGACTGATATTCAGTTCGTTCTCATCATCATCGACGTCGATTACATCAGTTGCAGGGAGATAATCAGGTGCAATAAATGTCAGTTCATATTGTCCGACGGGCAGGTAATCGAATTCATAGAAGCCGTTTTCGTCCGTTAGACGGGTGAAAGGATAGCGGTCGAGTTCAATCAGGACGCCTTCAATGACGTCACCGTTGGCGGCTCTTGTTACCACGCCGTTAACCTGCCCGATGCCTTCGATAAGGATCGCCGTGACAGGGATTTCGATGTGGAGGATGTCGAGTTCGTTGGGAGTGATTATTATCATCGCCTCGCGCTCTCCAAGCTCGTCGTGGGGATGAATTATCAACAGCTCGAGCTCAAGCATATCATTCAGCACCATATCGGCTTCAATCGGATCAATATCCAGCCAGTTATCGTCACCGAAGATTTCGACGTCGAGGTGAACATCATCGGCATCTTCATCTTCGGAGCGATATATAACCCTGATGATTTCAATTATCTCTCTGCTGACATTGAGATAGCCGAAGTCGATACTGTCCGGTTCGACGATCAGTTCGAAGGGTGGTCTGGGGAACACCACTCCGATGTCAGCACGAGAGCCGTCAGGGTCTTCCGGTGAATCCGGGTCTCCGGCATCGATGCAGGGGGAATCCTCTGCAAGATGGAAATCGTCGTTGTCAGGATCGACAAACTGCGGGTCTTCATCGAGCATTCCTTCACCATTTTGTAAGCCTTCACGGTCAAAGTTCTCAATAAGGCTGTACTCAGCGGAACCGTCACTATCGACGATCCAGATCGGGTCATTATGACCCCAGATAATGCTGTTGGTTATGTTGACATGCCCATTATTAACTAAAATAACACCACATCGTCCCGGGTTGTCGAAGATCACATTATGATCGAAATCCTCAATATTTGCACCGTATCCTATAAATACTCCACCACCTTCATTGCCGTACACCAGATTATTGTAAACTCTGGAGGTGGCGCCCCAGACGAAGTACAAACCACACCCCCATGCCATCTCGGTCGATCTGTTGTTCCTGATGATATTGTTCAGAACCGGCGCCGATGCGTTGTTGACATAGATAGAACAACCATGCACTGCGGTGTTGTTTTCAACTAAGTTATCCGATATGAGCATATCCGAATAATCAAAGACCGCCATTAAGGTGAATCCAACATGATCGTAAATATGATTGAAAGTGAATTCTCCGGTGCAATGGTTAAAGCTTACAGCACTGCCCTGACCGGGGGCGGTGTTATTGCGGAAGATGTTATTTGAAATAACAAGATCATCGCACCTCTCAGCATAAAGTGCACCGCCACGCGAATTGACATCGTTGAATCTGCCAACCTGCTCGCTGTGCTCGAGAATACAATATGAGATTTCACATCCATCTTCGGCTTCCATCAGGCGAATTGCGCGCCACATTCTGTTTTCTATATTAGTGGTGAAGGTTATCATATTTTCCTCTTCGCCAGCGGCGGTCAGCAGACCGTTTACTCGAAGTTCATAAGCACCGTTAAAACGAACCTCCACACCCGGCTGGATAATCAGCTCATTGTTTCTCTGTACGGTTATATCATCGGTGACAATAACGGGGGAATCATCCGTTGTCCATTCGCCTTCGACGTCACCCTCGACTTCAATGGCATGAACCGATGAGATGAAAAACAGGACAAATAGTGTACGATAAATTACCTTCATGATTTCCTCACCATAAGTTGCTTTAAGCGGAAATAAAAACATGCACTCGGGCATGTACTGCTCTATCTGCGCGAGTGTTCAGAAAGGGTTTTATGATAATACACAACAACTCTGCTTATAATATAAGCGGTTAGTTTTCAACAATCAAGTGATCCCCGTCACTCTAAAGAATAAAGTTTTGAACCCTAATCCAGCGATAGTATAACTCATGTGCTGCAGGGTGTCCCCACCCTGCAGC
>JABMRV010000235.1 GCA_013202285.1 bacterium
GTTCCGGACAAAGCTTCAGAAGAACCGACTTCCGCTGCTGAAAGTACAGACGATCAACCTTCAGCCGTTGATGAACCTAAAGTAACGCCAACTGAAGAAGCTGTTCCTGACGAAGCCGCAGAAGCACCGACTCAGCCTGAGACAATGTTAGATTATGATCAGGAAGATGACATTCTTCCAGAGGAAGTAATCTATAATCTCGAAGATGTTCCGGTTGAAGATGGCTATTCTGCCGAAGAACGGTCTGCCATGGATGAGAGATATGCTGAAACGATGAAGATTTTCCGCTCAGGTGAGCTTGTAAATGGGAAAATTGTTGCAATCAGCGAGAGCAATGTGGCGGTCGATATAGGTTTCAAGTCGGAAGGTAATATTCCGGTCGAAGAGTTTGACGATCTCGATAAACTAAAAGTCGGCGACGAGGTTGAGGTACTGATCGACAGCATTGAGGATGAAGAGGGAACTCTTGTTTTATCAAAGAGGAAAGCTGAGTTTACCCGTGTCTGGGAAAATATTAATGATCTGTACAAGACCGGTAAAATGATTGAAGCTCCGATCATGAGGCGGATCAAAGGTGGAATGGTGGTCGATCTTTTCGGTGTGGAAGCATTTCTACCCGGTTCACAGATCGATGTACACCCGGTACGTGATTTCGACGCTCTGGTTAATGTTTCCATGGATTTCCGCATTATCAAGGTCAACAATGCCCGTAAGAACGTTGTACTGTCCCACAAGGTCCTGGTTGAAGAGAGCCTGCGTGAGATTCGTGAGAAGGTTCTGTCCGAGATTGAAGAAGGTCAGATTGTGGAAGGTGTTGTTAAGAATATCACTGACTTCGGAGTCTTCGTTGATCTGGGTGGCGTAGATGGACTGCTGCATATAACTGATTTGTCCTGGGGTAGAGTTTCACATCCATCTGATATTGTTGAGCTTGATGAGAAGATAAAGATAAAAGTTCTTCGTTACGATAAAGAGAAACAGCGCATCAGCCTCGGTCTGAAACAGCTCAAGGAACATCACTGGGATGAAATCGAGGAGAACTACCCGGTTCAAAGCAAAGCCAAGGGTAAGGTTGTTTCACTCGTAAAATATGGAGCGTTTATAGAATTAGAGGAAGGCATCGAGGGTCTGGTTCATATTTCGGAGATGTCCTGGACACAGCACATTAAGCATCCATCTCAGGTAGTGAGTGTCGGTGAAGAAATCGATGTGTTTATTCTGGGAATTGATCGTGACGCCCGAAAGATCTCACTCGGAATGAAACAGTGTTTAGAGGATCCGTGGGAACGGCTTGAGAAGAAATTCACATCGGGATCGAAACACAAAGGCATCGTTCGCGACCTGGTTCCATTTGGCGCTTTTGTAGAGTTGGAACAGAACATAGACGGACTGATTCATATCTCAGACCTTTCCTGGGTGCGCAAGGTGCGGCATCCGGGGGAGATCGTCAAGAAAGGCGAGGAGATTGAAGTTGTCGTCCTCAATTTTAATCGCAATGAAAGACGCATAGCACTTGGTTTGAAGCAGCTCGAACCTGATCCCTGGAACGGTTTTGAGAGAGAATACTCTATACGTTCACGCACGGAGGGTTCAGTAGTCAGGGTACTCGAGAAGGGTATTGTGGTAATGCTGCCGCTTGGTGTGGAGGGTTTTATCCCCAATTCACAGCTTGGAAAGTCGCTGGCGGGCGAGAACAAGAGAGATATCAAGGAAGGTGATAATCTTTCACTGGAAGTCATTGAGTTTGACAAGGTTAACCACCGTATCGTTTTATCACATTTTCTTATTGAGAGGGCAAAAGAGAAAAGCAGTCACCGTGCCTATCGCGATTCTGCTCCCGTAACCAAGACGACAATCGGCGATGTTATGAGACAGGCTAAGGAGGATAAAGATGCTAAGAAGGCAAAAGAAACTGCAAAGCTGAAGGAGCCTGTAACTACCGAAAAAGTCAAGGTCGAAGCTCCTGAGAAAGCTGAAGAGAAACCAGAAAAGGATGAAATTAAAACGGTTGAGGCTGTAAAAGTAAAAGAGGAACCTGAGACCGAAGCCAAAACCGATGAAGTGGTGAAGGAAAAACTTGAACAGCCGGAAATCGCGGAAGCTGAAGTTGTAACTGCACCGGTTACGGAAGAGGCAAAAGCGGAGGAAGAAGAGGATAAAAAGGATGAGAAGAAGAAGCCTGAAGCCAAAGCGGTGAAGAAAGACAAACCTGCGAAAAAGAAACCCGTTGCCAAAGTGAAAGCCGAATCGGATTCAACTGAAGATAAATCCAAGATTAAAACTGAGAAAAAAGAAGAACCTCAAACTGACGAAACTGAAACCAAAACTGAGGAAAAACCAAAACCCATAAGGAAGCCGAAAGCCAAACCGAGTAAAAAAACTGCAACAGTAAAGAAAGCATCAGAGACAAAGGCAAAAAAAGGCGTCACTAAACCAGCGGAGAAGGTTGACGATAAACCTGAGGTAAAAGCCAAGAAAAAACCTGCCCCCGCAAAGAAACCGAAAGCCAAACCGAGTAAAAAAACTGCAACAGTAAAGGAAAAACCTGAACCGAAAGAGTCAGTCGATGATGCTGGTAAGCCTACTGAAGATGAAGGCAAGAAAGAATAGGGGATTATGGCTTCGCTGTTCTTTAGCTGAAGGTATATAAACAGAAAGTGGCTTGGATTATCTAAACCCAAGCCACTTTTGATTCAGAGGTAATAATGGAATCATTAAATCACCCCCAAAGCTCCCTTCCTGATCCAGCCCTGCCTGTCCTTACCGGCTGAGATTTCATACCATCCTTCCAGTTCGCGGTGGATACGGACTTTGGTTCCCTCATGCAGGCTGAACAACAGTTTACCGGTTCCCATTGCAGGCGCGCTAAGAATCTCTGCTTCACTGGCTGTCAGTATTCCCTCACGCTGCCGCATGTCATCGCGGGCTTTCAATGTCAGCAGCGAGAGATCGAAGATTGTTATAATGACCAGTAACCATGTCAGAGTCAGTAATCCCTTTTTGATTCCACTATTTCTGAAAATCCATCGTCTCAATACTATTGCTGCAAACGTCATAAAACAGAACATGATTCCTGAGTAAGCCAGCGTTCCCGATGAGAAACGCGCTCTTATCCTGTCAAACCAGTCCCAGACGGGAAGCCGTACCGGTTCATCGAGATCGTCGATCAGCTTCGACCTGGCGATTTCGAGGTTTGCGGCAAGATCACCGTCTTCACCCATCAGTTTGGCAGCTTTTTCCCAGTATAGAATGGCTTTACCGAGTTCACCGGTCTTGTAGAAGGCATTGCCGATATTGTAATAGAGTGCACCGTTGTTGAAACCGGATTCTTCGATCTGCTGCCAGTGACCGAGCGCACTGTTCCAGTCACCATTCAGGTATGCTTTGCTTCCGGCTTCGAAGAGAAGTTCAGGATTACCGGCGAAAAGGAAATTACTGCTGAACAACAGCAGGAGAGCGGTTGCTATAACCGGAAACGAGATGATAAACCTGTTCAAGTTAAGATGCCCGAAAGATTTCATCGAAGTTTCTCCAGCATTGATACAGCTTTACTGATTCTGTCGAGAATTGTTGTAGTGGAATCATTGTTCAGCGTTGCTCCGCTGAACCTGATGCGATCAGCCTCCTGAATGAGGTTAAGTACTTCAGTCGTTAATTCCACATCCGCACCATGTTCAGCGAGTTTTTTACTCATAAGCTCACTAATGATACCCGCGGTGGGAATGCCGGCGATGGCTGCGGCGAGTTCGGACAATCCCTTTCCTGCCATCTCAATTGCCTGACCGAAATTACCTCTCCTGGCATTTTTACCGGCTTCTTTGAGATTGCGGCGCATTTTCTCGGGAGCGCGCCGACGACGCAACGCTGCAGGATCGGACATCTGACTTATGATTATCACCTCAGTACCGAGGCCAAGCAGGAAGAGGAACGGAGCGATACTCAGCGCAATATAGAACCAGATCGAATTGTAAATCGGTCTAATTGTTGCCGTCAGAGGACTGTTAAGCTCCTTGATAAACCTGATATCACTGTCCAAGAGTGCAACATCCGATCTCTCTATCCATCCGCCTGACGCCAGACCGCTTTCAGCCGGATTAACGATTATCCTCGTCATTCTCGATTTTAAGGTTTTATATCTTTCGGTTTCTGGATTGAAGTAGCTGAATTTAACAGGATTAAGGTTGAATGTACCGGATCGCCGCGGGATGAGCAGATAAGAGAACTTCTTACTCCCTTTCATGACTCCACCGGATAGTCGTATTTTTTCGGTAACGGTTGGATTAAACTGCTCGAAGCCCGATGGCAGTGTAAGTTTAGGCGCATCAACCGATTTTAGATAGCCGGTGCCGCTGATGGTAACATTAATAGTGAGCGCATCGTGCTGCGAAAGTTGGTTCTTATCATAGCTGACTCTCAGATTCATATCACCCACATCGCCCTTGAAGCTCAGAGGTTTTCCCTGCGCCGGTAGATCGAGCACGCTTAAGGTCAGGCGTTCCGTTGAGACGCTGCGCATTTCCCGGTTACGCCGTGAGAAGAATGAATCGTCAAAGAACCGGTCCATGGTATCGCGCGATCGTCTTGTCCTGCTTCGCGGTAGTTCCACCTGGCAGTCGATAACCAGCGGTTCAAGTTCCAGTTTGCCGGTACGAGTGGGGAAGAGCCCTATTTTGCGCATGACCGCCATTTTATAAGACTGTCCGCGAATTGTGACGTCACGAGTTACCGGTCTTGTGCCAATGTCGAATTCTTCCTGCCAGAAGCCTCTTGCCTGTGGGAGTTTCCCGAATTCATATCCTGTAACATTGGCGCGCAAGTACAGTTTATATGTGACGACCACCATCTCCTGCCGATAGACTGTGTCCTTATCTGCAGTGGCGGTAAAGAACAGGTCGGGTAATTCCGCTTTTCCGGCTGGGAGTGCTTCGTTCTTATTATTAGTTGATGGTGTTGTTGAGACTGTCGGTGGAGGCGCTCCGGAAGGACGAACATCGAGTTCAATAGTATTGCTGACGTAGGTTTTTCTTCTATGTTTTACCTTAATCGGACCCAGACTAAGATGACCGCTCTTCAAGGGTCTCAAAATATATGTCAAGGTTTTGGATCTGGATACTCTCCCGTTAATCATCTGGATCGATGTGCTGCTGGAGGGTCCCATAACAATTTCAAAGTTATTGAGATCGGGAAGTTCGATGTCAGGAAGTGATGTCCCTCCTGATATGGTAATGGAGTAACTTATCCGGCTTCCGACCGTTGGACTGAGGTTGTCAACCTCCGCAGTCAGTTCGATAGCGGCAGAGGATATTACCGGCAGTAAACAGATAGCGAGAATCAATACAAAGAGGATCGAATGATATTTATGTCGAAACCTCACGGTCACCAGTCCTTCTCCACGCGCTTGGGTTTTCCAAACTGACGCTCAAGCTTCTCCTTCTGTGCCTCCTGCTCGTCATTCTCCAGCGCCTGTAACAGTTGCAGTGCCTCTTCAGGAGTCATGTCCGTTTCCTTCTCCTGCGGTTGAGGCTGTTGTTCTGCGTTGGCGAGTGAATCCTGTTCAGCTTGTTGTGGTTGAGGCTGCTGTTGCTGTTGTGTTGAATCACTCGGCTGCGGCTGCGGCTTAGGCTGTTGCTCTTTTTGACAGGTAGAATCGCACTTAGAATCACACTGTTTCTGCTGTTGCTGCTGTATTTGCTGGAGCATCAGCGCAAGCTCAAGATTATACTTGGTGTCCTCATCCTGGTGATCGAGGATCAGCGAGTTTTTGTATGCCTGGACTGCCTTGTCAAGCTCACCTGATTTGAACATTGCATTACCGAGATTATACCATGCATCCGCGGCAAGCTTGGGATTATCTTCGCTGAATGCCTGAGCGAAGGCGCCTGATGCCTGCTCAAAGTCATTGAGCTTGTACAATGCAGTGCCGATGTCGTACTTCAGTTCGGATCTCTCCGGAGCGGCGGAGGCGCCTGCCATGAATTCGGCAAGAGCCTTATCGTATTCCTCCTGATTATAATACTCGACACCCTTCTTAGCCGCTTTGCGCGGATTATCGCCGGCAATAACGGAGTGGGGAAGAGTAATGATAATCAGAAAGAGAAAAATGTGGATTACTCTGACCAATCGCAACTCGCTAAGTTTTGTGAATAATATGCTGTAGTAATCATTTTCTTCTCAATCTCCCAGGTGGTATCAACTCTGCAGCAATGATGAGTAGCAGCGCCGTAAGCAGGAACCATTGAAACCTATGTTCATAATCGGTGAATTCTTTCGCTTCGAACTCTTCCTTATCGAGTTTTGCCACTTTTTTGAATATCTGTTTGAATTCGCTGCCTACTGCAGTGGATCTAAAATACTCACCACCGGTAATCCGGGCAATGTCTGTCAGCAGTTTCTCGTTAAGGCGTGATATTACCGTACCGCCGCCCCGTTCCTGTTTATAACCGGTTATCTTACCGCGTGTATTTTTAATCGGAACAGGTCCGCCGGATGGGGACGCCATTCCGATTGTATAGATGATGATGTTCTCTCTGGCAGCTTCTTTCGCCTGGTCGATTGCACCGGCTTCATGGTCTTCACCGTCGGTGATAAGCAGCATAATCTTCTGTGCTCTGCTCTCTTCACGAAAGGCTCGTCGAGCCTGCTTTATTGCTTCAGATAGTGATGTGCCCGGTTGAGGAATCATCCCCGGTTCGAGTGCATGCAGTATTGAAGTTACGGCGGCATAATCCAGCGTCAACGGCACCTGCACGAACGCCACACCGGCGAATGGAACCAGCGCTACCCGGTCTCCATGCAGTCTTCCGAGAAACTTGACCACCTCGTGACGAGCCTTCATCATCCGGTTCGGGGTAATATCCTCAGCGAGCATCGACTGAGACACATCGATTACTATGGCGATGTCGCTGCCCTCGCGAGTTACTTCCACCATTCTCGTGCCGATCTGAGGACCTGTGAGAGCAGCCAGCAGCATAGCTATCGCGAGAACAATCAGCAGTCTTTTTGCCAGTTTCCGCCCCGGAGCGCGATCCGGTAAAGCTGCGTCCCATAATGGTTCCGATGCCCATCGAGACATGCTCTTCAGACGCCAGCCGTACTCCCACCAGATGATCAGCAACAAGACTGGAATCACCCAGAGAAAGTGCAGGTAGTCAGGATTAGCGAACCGGATCATGTCAGACCCCGCAGGATGGTTGTGGACAACAGAAAACCTGCCGCGAGTAAGATCAATGCACTTAGTGCCCAGGGGTAAAATCGTTCCGAATATCGTTTATACGCCCGTATTTCGATCTTTGTCTTCTCCATCTTGTCGATTTCAGCAAAGATATGTCGCAGCTTCTCGTTATTAGTGGCACGGAAGTACTTTCCGCCGGTCGATCCGGCAATATCCTTCAGCAGCGGTTCATCTATGGAGACGGGAACATTACGAAAAACCGTTCGACCGAACCTATCCTTCGCCGGATAGGGAGCGGTTCCCCTGCTGCCTACTCCAATGGTGTAAATCCTCACACCGAGTGCTTCAGCGGCTTCTGCAGCGGTGGTTGGCGGAAGTCCGAAGTTGTTCTCGCCGTCTGTCAGAAGTATGATGACCTTTGATTTTGATTCGCTCGACTTCAAACGGTTGAGCGCTGCGGCAAGAGCCTGACCGATGGCGGTTTTATCGGGATCAGCCAGACCTATCTCAACACCGGAGAGCAGTTCCTGGAGGATGTTATGATCGATGGTGAGGGGACATTGAGTAAACGCCTGCTTGGCGAACAGAACAATAGCAATCCGGTCATCGGGTCTCTCATTTATGAAATCGGCGGCAACCTCCTTTGCTGCGCCAACGCGATCAGGTCTGAAATCTCTCGCCAGCATACTCGCGGATATATCGACTGCGAGGACAATATCAATACCCTCAGTGTTTACATCCTCCCATTCATGCACATCCTGTGGTCGTGCGAGACCGATCACGATCAATAATATTGTTGCTATTTTGAACATCGGTGGAAGATAACGCAATGGTCGTTTATAGCTGGTTCCACCGACGGATCGAACAACCTCCAGGGCGGTGAATGTAACAGACGGGTATCGTTTCTTTCGTCGCCGTAAGTATATCAATATTACAGGAATTACTGCCACACCGAGGATCAGGAACAGAGGGTCGGAGAAGTTTGGCATCAGTTCACATCCTTCTGGATCAGTTACATCTATCGTTAATCATGTCATTCTGAACGAAGTGAAGAATCTTCATCACCAGGAGGATTAAGACGAGATTCTTCACTTCGTTCAGAATGACAACAAAGCGGCTTGGTTGTATCTACATAGGAGAACGCCGTTTCAAGTGATTTATCGTTCTCATGCGGATCGGTTTTATAGCGGGCGAATTTAACGAGGTCTCCGGTTGAAAGCAGCCTTTTCACCTGTTTGAAAAGTTCCTCTTCGACCGCCCATTTTTTTCTCTCTTCTAACAGATCATAAGTTGTCATTTCGAGTGCATTTATCTCATAACGACCGCCGATGTACTCCTTGATAATTTCGTTCAATTCGCTGTGATATTCTTTAAGATATCCGTTCTGCCAAAGTCTCTTAATTCGCAGTTTTTCCAGTCGATTAAGCGCGAGAACATGTGACGGAACGGGTGGAGGAGCGGGTAGGGTAATCTCACCGCGTCTGATTTTAAGGTATCGCCGGTAGTGATAACCTGCAATCAGCAGTACCAGTAATAGTATGGCTGAGATGATGTACCATTTCAGATCCTGTAGTGTCCAGGCGAGCTTAACGGGAGGATGTATGTCACGTATTTCGCTGCTGCTGTCGGCAGGATCTAAGATGCTCTCGACCACAAAAGACCCGGGATTAATCAACAGGGTGTCGGTTCCATCAGCTTGGCTGATGAGGATGGGTATATCAACAAGTTTGAATTCTCCCGGCTCAAACATCGACAGGATATATCTTACTGACAGTTCATGTTTGCCAGTTGAGAGCGTATCCATCCTGATGATTTCAACCGGGGCGAGTTCTTCAGGTCCGGGGAGGATAATGGTCGCATCTTCAGGAGGTGATAATGAAATAGTCATTTCAATCGGATCACCAACCGTTATGTTACGCGGCTCTAATTCGACATTAACCTGAGAGAATAAGGAGCTGTTTAACAGCAGGAATAATGTCAATAACGACAGGCTTGCCCGGATTGATTTCAATTTCATTTTCGCCGCTCCCTGGCGCGGAAGAACTTGATGAGCGGCGTCAGGTATGGCTGGTCTATCGGGAGTTCAATCCTGTCGATACTGGTGGATCTGAAGAAGGTATCTCGTTCTTCAGCGCGCCTAACTGCTTCTGATTTGAAGGCTCTGCGGAATGATGCTGATGAGCTGTCAACCCACATTAATTCATCCGTCTCTGGGTCTTTCAAGGGGATCAAACCAGCCGGAGGAATCTGCCTCTCGCGGGGATCGTACAGTTCGACGGCAATCAGGTCATGTTTACGTCCGGCGACTCTGACCGCCTTCTCATAGCCGGAATCGGCAAAATCGCTGAGCAGGAACAGCACTGAGCGTTTACGCAGGGCGTGAAGAGCATACTCGACTGCACTGGTAATGGCGGTTCCTCTTGATTCGGGTTCAAATGCGAGTACGTCCCTGATAAGGCGCAGTACATGACGTCTGCCTTTCTTGGGAGCGACGAAATGCTCCATCTTATCGGTGAACAGGAGCAAGCCGACTTTATCATTATTGGTAAGAGCACACAGGGCGAGCAGCGCTGTCAGTTCAGCGGCGACTTCGCGTTTCAGGGATGTGCCTGTTCCATAAGCGTTGGAGGCTGAAACATCGACCAGCAGCATGACGGTGAGTTCGCGCTCTTCCTTGTAAATTTTGACATAAGGCTGACCCATCCGGGCTGAAACATTCCAATCGATATTGCGAACGTCGTCCCCTGGGAAATACTGGCGGACTTCGGAGAAGTCCATCCCCTGTCCCCTGAAGACTGACTGGTACTGACCTCCGAACAGATCGTGTACCTTGAGGCGGGTTCTCAGTTCGAGCAGCCTGACCTTACGCAACAACTCCCGTGAAACAGGAGATGAGGTGGAATCGTCGCTGTCAGGTGATGTAACCGATACCGGACGTTTCATGGCACCTCGATATGATCGAAGATGTCGCGGATTATATCATCGGAAGTGACTTCGTCTGCTTCAGCTTCAAACGTCACCATCACCCTGTGACGCAGCACTTCAAATCCGATGGCGCGGATATCCTCGGGCGTAACATAACCACGGTTGCGCATGAAGGCGTGAGTACGTGCGGCACGAGCGAGGTAGATCGACGCCCGCGGCGATGCCCCGTAGCGGATCTGGTTGTCCAATTTTTCCAGTCCGAACCTGCCCGGCTGCCTGGTGGCGATAACGATATCAAGTATATAGTTCTCGATCTTTTCGTCGAGATAGATCTTTTCTATCATCCGTCGGACGGAGATTATCTTGTCCGATTTGATTACCGGTGATACTGCCAGTGCATCGGAACTATCGCCCTGGCGAAGGATGTCAAGTTCTTCCTCCCGTTCGGGATAGTCAATCAGAACCTTGAACATGAAACGGTCGATCTGCGCTTCCGGCAGGGGATACGTCCCTTCCTGTTCAATGGGATTCTGGGTTGCCAGCACGAGGAAGGGTTCATCCAACGGAAAGGTCTCATCGCCGATGGTCACCTGTCGTTCCTGCATCGCTTCGAGCAGCGCAGATTGAACCTTGGCTGGAGCGCGGTTGATCTCATCGGCAAGGATGAAATGTGCGAAGATCGGTCCCTTCTTGACCTGGAAAGTGGATTCCTGCTGGTTGTATATGAGTGTACCGATCAGGTCGGCAGGAAGCAGATCTGGCGTGAATTGAATACGGTGAAACGAGGCATCAATCGATCTGGCGAGCGCTTTTACAGCGGTTGTCTTAGCCAGTCCAGGTACGCCTTCAAGCAGGATATGACCATCGGCAAAAAGACCGATGAGCAGCCGTTCGACCATCATCTGCTGTCCGACGATGACCTTGCCGATTTCCTGTTTCAAGTCTGTCAAAAATGCGGCTTCGCGCTCTACTTCAGCGGTCAGCGCACTGATTTCTTCGTGGTTCATAGGTGAATAATCCTTCAGGATCTGATTTTCTTAATTTATCGGATGATTTTTGTGTCATATAAAAACGCAAATACTACTAATTAAGTTCCATGCAAGTGCAATTGCAGATAAAATTTTGTATTTATATCAAGTGCTTTGCTGAATCCGTTAGCTGACGGATTCGTCGACAGGAATGAATTTCTTGAAGTATTCACTTTAATGGTCGTCATTCTGACGGAACAATCTGTCCGAGAATGTTATTTATCTGCTGGAAGACGCCCTCGTCTTCCAGCCAAGTTGTTGTTATTTCTGGCAGACGGGGGCGTCTGCCAGCA
>JABMRV010000236.1 GCA_013202285.1 bacterium
CGCTGGCAGACGAGGGCGTCTGCCAGCGGTCTAAAGGACTTCTTCAACAGACATTATATAGAAGCATTACCGGCATTTCAACCTATAGAGAACATCAGTCCAGCTTTTCAATCCTTCCCTGAACAGCATCGGCATACAGTTTCACTTTCTCTATCATAACGTATTTTCTACCGTGCATCTTCGCAGCAGCCCCCGTCG
Source organism: bacterium (assembly GCA_013202285.1). Classification (GTDB taxonomy): domain Bacteria; phylum Electryoneota; class AABM5-125-24; order Hatepunaeales; family Hatepunaeaceae; genus JABMRV01. The sequence continues at coordinate 199 of JABMRV010000236.1, forward strand.
TACCGGTTCCTGCCATCGGATCGAGAACGATGTCGCCCGGTTCGGTCGAAGTCAGGATGACCCTCTCCAGCAACCGCACCGGTTTTTGTGTCGAATGCAGCTTTTTCCCTTCGGCGTCTTTTAGCCTCTCTTTACCGGCGCAGAGCGGTATCTGCCATATATTAGCCCCGACCTTGCCCAACCCGAATTCCTTCGCCTGGTCACTGTTAAACCTGTACTTCTTGCAATCTTTGTCCCTGACTGCCCATATCAGCGTCTCCGTCGCATTGGTGAACCTGACTTTCCGGAAGTTCGGCACCGGATTCGATTTCAGCCATATCACGTCGTTAAGTATCCAGAAGCCGATGTCCTGCATGATCCTTCCGATGCGGAAGATGTTATGATACGTACCGATCACCCACAGCGTGGCGGTCGGTTTCATCACCCGCCTGACTTCACGCAGCCAGGCTTCACTGAAACGGTCATAATCGTCAAATCCGTCAAATTTATCCCAAGCATCTCCCACACCATCGACAACCGTACCGCTCCACCTGACCAGCTTCCTGCCGGGCAGTTGCAGGTTATAAGGCGGATCTACAAAGACCATATCGACGCATTCAGGCTCCAGCTTGGGTAAAACTTGCAGAGCGTTACCGAGTATTATCCCGTTAACAATGTCCTTTATTAGATACTTGGTCTTATCTTCGATGTCCTCTATGATTATCTCATCTCTCAAGAATGTTGTTCGTGCCGCAGGGTGTCCTCACCCTGCGGTCATTGGTACTGGTTTTCGCTGCAGGGTGGGGACACCCTGCAGCATGCGTGTTGATTTTAGAGCTGGATTAGGGTGAATTTCTATTACTTGATACTCTTCTTAATCTGTTCAAAAATATCAATACCGATGTTCAATCCCGCTCGGATTTCAGCGTCCGCCAGTCCGCTGTAGTCGCTACGATACCTTATCCCGGCATCGACAGCCGACACTCTGGACAGGAAGAATCTCACTCCCGCCATCATCTGCCACAACTGAACCGCCTGTATTTCCTGCATGTTATGATTAAACTCGATCTTTGGCATCGCGCCGAATTCGAGTATCGAGAATGTATTCTGATTCATCTTGTATTCGATACCGCCGAAGACGCTAACAATTGCCTCTTTTAGATCTTGAGGCTCGTCTAACCAGGGTTCTAACATACCGAAATATTCAATATCTCTGGTTCTGACGTCATGCCACACAAGACCGCCGTGCAGAGTAACCAATTCCGACAGTTCCGATGTCATTGACAGGTAAAGACTTGTCAGGTGTGTTTCAAAATTAACATCGGTTATCGAGCTTCTACCGGGTGATGCAGGACCTGACAGTTCATCACCTGTTCCACTGAAATCCGACCAGCGGTTGCTGCGCAGTGCCAGTGTAACGGTGGGGATAGGAGACCCCGGTTTGCTCTCATAGACGGCGAATCTCAGTGCGGTCGTTCCCATCCATTCGGAAGACCGGAAGATATTGGTTACGATGTGCGTCGTGCTTACTTCCAATTCAGCGACATTACCCAGCCCGACCGAGAATATTCCCAGGTATTCAGCGCCTCCCTGGGTGGCAAATGCTCCCCCGAAGGAAAAACCCACCATACCGGAGGGAATTATCCTGCCGGTGGGAAAGATGAACATGTGGGACAGGTAGTCCTCGCGATCGGCGTCGAAATCAAGATTAACCTTCGCCATGCCATCTGTTGTGAGCAATATAAGACTGCAAAGAACAATCCAGATTATTAACTGCTTGTTATTGCGCATCATAACCTCTCTATGTTCTTTAGAATATCACCGTTTCTTGCTTCTAAACAAATCTGCGAAATCTGAAGTTTGTCCTTTAAAAATTCATCGCAAACAGCCTGGCGAAGGCGTCGGACAGTTTCCAGAAAGCGCTCCCCTCGCCGGTGAAGGATGCCAATGTAACGAGGATCGATCCGACCAGTATCGACGCCATGGCAATAGTCTTTCCGACATCCTGTCCCTTCAGCGACGCAATCTGCCGCTTGTCACCTGAAAGATACGCCGACGCGGCGAACAACTCCTCGCCTATCAGAGTATAGTCGCAGGCTGCCACGAAAAACGGAAGCTGTGTCGGCATTGCCGTTCCGGCAATCTGTATGGCGCCCACATGGTTGCCGGTTTCCGCCAGGATAAGCGACTCGGCGAAGAATGCGCCCATGTAGAAACACGCTGCTGGTTTTTCGCGAACCATTATCCCATCCACATGGGCGACATAACCGAACTGCTCGTCGGTTACATAGTGCACAATGTCATCATGGTAGAAATCCGGTTTGCCCACCGAGAGAAAAGCTTCCTTTACGACCTCCCTGCCGTTGGACATCACCAGTGACCGCGCAACCGGTACGTTAAGCCTTGTTTCATATTCAGCCGTCATCTTGGCGACAGCGCCGAGAATAGTCATACCGGCGATAGTCTGCACGTCGTCAAGGTCCAGGATGCCAGGTATAAAGAGCACCGACCTACCCATCTCTGTCGCGCGACCAACCGCCTCCTCCACAGCCTCGAGACCGGCTATTTTCCGGATGTACATTGAACTCTTGCCCGAGCGCACTATAAATATGATTATCGCCGACAACACTATTATAGCAATTACCATCAGGTTTATCCTGCTTTTGTCGAACCAGGATGCTGCCGGGATAATATTCATCGACGGCTGCGAGGCATATTTCGCGTCAACAGCTACGACTTCCAGCATGTAATTATAGGATTGTCCATTCTTAAGACCCTTGTCAACATACAGCAACGTCGCAGGTTCAGATGTCCCTACCAGTTTCCAGCGGTCGTCACCCGGTTGATTCCGATAAACTCGAACCCAACTGACGCCTTTCACCCCCTCGTCGATCTGCCATCGCAATTCTATTTTACCGCCTTCATCATTAGGCGCATCGACTACTTCAAAGGAAGCGAATCCACCTGACAACGGTACCAGTCCTCTGAAAGAGATCGAAGCGATTATCGAGTCACCGTCCAATGCTTCAAGAGAATATGTAATGTCGGTTATCTCAGGTTCTATCGTATCATTGTATTCCCGCGACAATCCGCCAAGATGAACGGCTTTTACGGGTTCATCCGAATCATCCTCAAATCTGGTCAGTTTGAAGTGCAGGTCGTCCACTGATTGATCTGAGTACTCCCATTCGATCTGCATCCGTGTATGGATGCCGGGGACGGTCTCGGACTTGGTGACTGTTAGAGGGATGGACGAAGATTCGGTCGATATGGGTGTGGCTGTCGTCGTAGATGCGAAGATCATGACGAGCAGGCTGATAATTACATGACGCGCGGTGAGCATTGCGAACTCCCTGTAAGCTTCGATTTGCTGAGGTTTTGGTTAGGGTCTGCTGAGAAAGTCATTTGTATCGCGAAATATAGTAATAAACTGTCATTCCTGCGAAGCAGGGTGTCTGAGAATACCAAATTCCCGCTGGCAGACGCCCCCGTCTGCCAGTTAAGTTATTGTTTTTCCGTCAGACGAGGGC
>JABMRV010000237.1 GCA_013202285.1 bacterium
CGTCATCCCGAAGCGTCGGGATGACGGAAAAACAAGGATTTAGCTGGCAGACGGGACGTCTGCCAGCGGGAATTTGGTATTCTCAGACACACTGTTTCGCCGGAACGACGATCTGTCAGCTGACGGATGCATTAGATCCTGAGCTTCTTCAACAGAAACTACAATAGGAAGTTAATATCTCATTGGGATATTTGATAGCACTTCGGGGGAATATTAATCTCAAAGCGATAACATCGAAAGGTTTTGTTGCAGTGCGTTCTCAATCAGAGTATAAGCGCAGCCGAATCGAAACACTAAAAGACAGGGCTTGACTTAAGACCGCATTGTGCTTACTTTATAATAGGATAATTTATTTCAATGCAGCTTAATTCAACATTTTGGCAAATAAGACTTTAGAAACGCTTATCAATATATACCTCAGACTGAATTCACACTTCGGTCATCGAAACTGGTGGCCCGGTGATACACCGTTCGAGGTCATCATCGGTGCAATTCTGACTCAGAACACGAGCTGGAAGAACGTCGAAAGTGCAATCTATAACCTGAAAACCGACGATCTGCTAACAGCAGAGCGAATCCTTTCTATATCGACAGAAAGATTAGCTGAACTGGTCAGACCATCCGGATATTACAATCAAAAAGCCGCGCGGCTAAAGGTCGTCTGTCGCTATTTCATCGACCGCTGCGGGGCTGAGCTGGATAAACTCGACACGATACCCACCGCTGTCCTGCGTGAGGAACTGCTGTCGATAAACGGCATCGGTCCGGAAACTGCCGACAGCATCCTGTTGTATGCTCTTAACAGAACAGTGTTCGTAGTCGATGCATATACGAAAAGGGTGTTTAACCGGATGGGTATAATCGATGAAAAAACAGATTATTACGACATTCAACAGTTTTTCCTGGATAACCTCAACCATGACCACGAATTGTTCAATGACTATCATGCACAGTTGGTAGCGCTGGGAAAGAACTATTGTAAAACCAAACCTGTCTGTGATAAATGTCCGTTGACGGAGATATGTGATTTTGGTTCTCAAACAGGGAAAGTACAACTGTTCATGGGTAAAGCTTGAAAACGGTCAAAGATTCACCAACGGAGATCAGCCATCCTGTCAAAGCGGATCCGTCGATTGATCCGGATTCGTGGGAGACGTTCCGGCAGGAAGCGGTAAACGGAACGCTGTTTCACTCATTAAAATTCCTGTCGTACCATCCGGCGGAGAGATTCAAGCATCACCACCTCTCATTCAGACTCAGAGGCAACCTCGTCGGTATATTTCTCGGTGCGGAAGTTGAAGAGGATAATGTAAAGACATGGGTCTCACATCCGGGCGCATCGTATGGTGGACCCGCCTGGTCAAGAAAACTCAAATATCACCAGCTTGAAAGCCTGATTACCGCCCTGGTCGAATACGCCCGCACTAATCGGTTTGGACGTATCAGAATGACTCCACCACCGGTAATATACAATCCTGATCCTGAACAGTCGCTTGATTTTGCACTCAGAAGGCACGGTTTTGAGGTCGTCCGCGAGGAACTCACTCAGGCGGTTCGGCTCGACTTTGATGAAGATTCCCTGTTGGATTACATGGAGAATAGAACCCGCACAGCCTACCGAAAAGCGATAAGAGAAAATTTGAAATTTCGAATTATCGAAAAGCCCACACAGGCTGAATACGACCGCTTCTGGGAAATACTGGTAGAGAATCGTCAAGGGTTAGGTGTTGTTCCGGCGCACAGCCGCGAAGAGATCGAACTCCTGCATAACCTTGTCCCCGCTGAACTGATGATGGCGGCAATCGAACATGATGGTAAAATGGTCACTGTTATCTGGAATTTTATATGTAACCGTCATTGTGTCCTTGAATTCTACATGGCGCATGTTGCTGAAGCCCAGATATTGAGACCTGTTCCCTTCCTGACTTACCATACTTTGCTGTGGGCGAAACAGAAAGGCTTCAAATGGCTCGATTTCGGCATCTCGTCGGTATGGGGTGATCCGACCTGGGGATTACTTAAATTCAAAGAGAACTTCAACGTCAGGCATTTCCTTCGCGTGACATATCAGATTGATTTGTAAGAAAAGAAGTGAGGGAACGAGGGAGCGAGGGAGCAAGTGTGAAAGTAAGAAAGTAAGAACAAGTAAACCTGTCCAGCAATCCCAGCTTTCGCGGGGACAGGACTGGACAGGTCGCCCGACAGCCAATATAATGTGGCAGACAGGAATGTCCGCCCCATTAGAGAGACTCGTACCATAGAACATTCGTCAACCTTGAGAGGAACACCGGCTCCATAAAGAGCCTACTTCAGGACTTCTGAGATGTTCAACAAAGTATCATCAAACATCATTATCATCCTCTCTTTTGTCCTTACTCAATTCTCTGCCTCAGCAGTAGCGCTCGAATTGCCTCTTGAACTCGTCATCCAGACGGGTCATTCTTCAACTGTCACCTCAGTGGATTTCAGTTCAGATGGGAAATACATTGTAACCGGCAGCGAAGATAACAACGCCAGATTATGGAATGCTGAAACAGGGAAGGAACTAAGGACTTTCCTCGGACATACCGGCGATGTCAACTCAGTGGACTTCAGTTCTGACGGCAAATATATAGTCACTGGAAGCAGCGACAAGTCGATCAGGTTATGGGAGGTCATAACCGGCAGGGAGATCAGATCTTTCAACTGGCACATCAGCACAGTTAATACTGTTCGCTTCAGTCCTGATGATAGGTTTCTTGTTACGGGCAGTAATGATGACACTGCCATACTCTGGGACGTAGAAACAGGCAGGCGCATCCACGTTTTCAAGGGTCATAGTGGTAATGTCTCTTCAGCATGTTTCAGTCCCAACGGCAGATATATCGCCACTGGAAGCTATGATTACAGCGCCAAGCTTTGGGATGTGAAAAAAGGTAAGCTCGTTCGCACCTTCAAAGGAACCTTCACAAGGTTATTCAAAAATATCTTCGGGGGAATATTTGAGAATCTCCTGGAAGGGCACACGAATTTTATCACGTCCATTGCATTC
>JABMRV010000238.1 GCA_013202285.1 bacterium
CTGTCATTCCTGTGAAGGCAGGAATCCACGTAATAACAATAACTTGTCTGGATTCCCGTCTGCGCGGGAATGACAAAGATACGCGGGAATGACACAGAAGGAACTTTTTCAAGAGGCACTAATTTCTTTCACACTTTCACACTTGCTCACTTGCTCACTTGCTAATCTGAGTTATTCATCCTTCTAAGAAACTGCCGATACAGATTCTTCGAGAAAGCCTCCAGTGTCTTCCGGTCGCTCTGCCGGAAACCGTCGCTGAATTTTCCCAGAAGTTCTTTTCTGTCCTGATCGAGCATCTGCCGTAAAGCTTCCTTGCCGCCGGTAATCATGTTTCGTCGCCAGAATTCATAGCTTTTAACCTGTTCTTCGATCAGATCGAGAGCATACGGCAGATCGGCAGCACGCTCATGCTGTACAGAATCAAGATAGTGCTTAAGATCGTCGAGATCAAACAGTGTAACATTCTCGATTTCCCGGATGTCCGGATCGATGTCACGCGGGACTGCGAGATCGATTGCAACCATACCCTCAGGTCGTATCGGCAGCGCTATATGTTCGGGTCTTATCACAAATTCCGGCGTTGAGGTTACACAGAAGAGAATATCCGTTGAAACCAGCGCCGATTGCAGATCATCCAGGGATATGGCGGATGAATTATAAGGTCGGACTATCTTCTCCGCGCTGTTAAGGGTGCGGTTGGCAACGGTGACCTTTACCTTCTCCCTCGAAAGACGCGACAGCAGCATCTCCGTCGATTTGTTCACCCCCACAATAAGCGCTTTCCTGCCGGTTAATTCACCATGGAAATGCCTGCTGACAAGTTCGAGTGAAGCCCCGGCGAGACCCTGCACGCCCGACCCAATCTCGGTTTCAGAACGCACACGCTTGGCGATTTGAAAGGCATGATGAAAGAGTTTATGCAGGAAACGACCCGCGCCATTAACCGAACAGCTCGCACTGTATGCTTCCTTAACCTGACCCAGAACCTGGTACTCGCCAAGAAGTGGAGAATCCAGCCCTGACGCCACTTTGAACAGATGACGCGCCACACTCGTCCCCTGGCGAATGAAACATAACTCATTCAGCCGTTCAGTTTCCTCTATACCACGTTCACGGTAAAACAGCGCTATTGATTCCTTCGGGTCGGATTTGATTTCATCCCGGCAGTAAAACTCGATGCGGTTACATGTGGCGAGAATAACAACTTCATTCAGACCGGATATACGCTTGAAATCCGCTGTCGCGTGCGCGAGTTTGCTTCTTTGTAATTGAAAAGGCTCCCTCTCGATCAGGGAGCCTGTATGATGATTTATACCACAACAGATTAAAGGCATGTATTAGGTCCCTTGTATTCTCTAAACATCAGTTCTGTAAAGATTGCGGCAGAAACAGGGCGCCCCCCGCGAGTATTCCAACATTCTCGAAACCGGCGCGACGCAGCATCAGCGCCGCATCCCAGCTCCTGCTGCCCATCTGACAGACCGTAACAACCTGACCGTTATGCGTTATCTCATTCAATCTTGATCTAAGTTCCTCTACCGGAATCGCCGCCATCCGACGATCTCCCATGTTGAGAGGCGTTCCCTCTATCTCGGATGGAATGCGAACATCCAGAATGAGAGTATCATCCGGTAAATTAGCGAATTCCATCGGTGATATCAACTTCACTCCAGCGGTCAAACTGTTTTCAGCTATGTAACCGAGGTAATGAAGCGGATCAAACGGCAGGGCATACGGAGGAGCATAAGCATGCTCGATATCGTTCAGGTCATCAAGCGTTCCCCCGGTTCTTATAATCTGCGCAGCCAGATTCAATGTATGAACTATCCTGCCCTTTGAAACAGCCTGGAAACCTAATAACTTACCGTTACTCTTGTCGTAGATGAGCTTGGCATTAAGCGGGACAGCATCCGGGTAATAGTTCAGTCGATCATGAAACGTACCCCAACTCTCGCCGAGTTCATAACCCTTATCAACACAGTCCGACCTGCTTAATCCCACCGAACCTATCGTTAGATCGAACATCTTCAACACCATCGTACCGACGACCGGACCGAAACCGGAGTCGCCGTCACAAATATTGTCACCAACCACCCGACCCATTCTCGACGCCAGCGAACCGAGAGGCCAAACTCCAGCATGACCATCCACAGCATTGGGAATCTCAACACAATCACCCGCTGCATAGATATCGGGATCGGTTGTCTGAAGGTGATCGTTTACTTTAATCCCACTGGTGACTCCGATCTCAAGTCCCGCTTCCTTTGCCAACAGTGAATTGGGGCGTACTCCAGTCGTCAGAATTATCCTGTCCGCTTGAATCATATCGCCGGAGTGGTCGAAGACACATAGTCTGCCCGAATCCATAACGATCTCCCGGCAACCACAACCAAGTTGGAGAGTTATTCCATTGGCAGTTAATTCAGTTTCGACGAGCCGCGCCAGATCGATGTCCAACAGTCCGGATAACAGTTGATTCTGCAATTCGACCAACTCCACATCGACCCCCCATAGAGCTGTGAACGCATCGCAGAGTTCAAGCCCGATGAACCCCCCGCCGATAATCAGAACCTTGTCGATCTCTTTAGACTGAAGTTCCCTGCGCAGTTTTATCGCATCTTCAGGCTTGGTGAATGTATAAACGCCTTCGGCTTCATATCCGGGAATTGCAGGTATAATCGGGGTAGCGCCTGTTGAAATAACAAGCTTGTCGTATGGAAATGTCGCCTCTGTATTCTGCTCTATATTTACACAGCGAACGAGTCTGGCAGCACGGTCGATATCGACAACTTCATGACTTGGGAGTATTTCGATTCCCTTCACCTCGCGGAAGTATTTCTCGTTCTTGATAGTGTTGTTGGGAGTCGAAATCAGCGAATCGAATGATTCGATTTCACCTGAGAGGAAATATGGAAGTCCACAATTGGAATAGGCGAAATACCTGTCCTTGACCAGCACACGAATCCGGGTGTTGGGTTGAAGCCTGCTGATGCGGCACGCCGCTTTCAGACCAGCTGCGGATCCACCTATGACTACGACATCCATTTACATTATTTCCTGAGGAAACATCGACACATCCTTACGCAATACTCTCCCTGACGGACAGGGCAACCTTATACATTATCGTGAGAATCAGAGCGCCCAGTGCATAGACCATCAGTGAAATCATCAGCTCCGGTATTGTAGGAGCATAATCAATAATTGCACCAAACGGATTCGGCACGAATCCGGCGACAATCATCCCCATCCCCTTATCAATCCATATTGACAGAATGAGCGTTACACAGGCAACCGCCAGGATCTTCTCGTTGCGCCTCGTTGCCGGTGGTATGATAAGAGAAAGTGTTAGAATGGCGAGAATTACCGAAGTCCACATCCAGGGGACAAGATTGCCTTCGCCGGAAAAGAGATACTGGAAATGAGTCATGTGCTCAGGAATATTGCTGTAGAAAACGGTGAATAATTCCATCCCTATCAGGAACACATTCAGGCTCATGGCGTAAGCGGCTATTACAGCTAACTTCTGCACCGGTTCCTTTCCCGCATCGAATTTGGTCACCCTCTTCAGCAGCAGAACGAGGAGAATCAGCAGAGCCGGTCCCGAAGAGAAAGCCGAAGCCAGGAAACGCGGCGCTAATACTGCCGTCATCCAGAACGGACGCGCCGAAAGACCGGCATACAGAAATGCCGTAACAGTATGAATACTCACTGCCCAGGGAATGGAGATTATGATGAACGGTTTGATCCACTTTGGCGGCGGGATGGACTTGCGCTCGGAGTCAAGTGTGACTCTACTTATCAATACATTCAACATGAGATAACCGCTCAACGCTACTGTGTCCCAGAACATCATGGAATTAGGACTGGGATGCAGGAATACGTTCACGATGCGGAACGGCTGCCCCATATCGACAAAGATGAATGTCATGCACATTATCACCGCCGGAATGGCGAGGAACTCGCCCAGGATGGTGATCTTGGCGAAAGCCTTGTAGTTGTGAAGATAATACGGCAGTACGACCATTACTGCAGAAGCGGCAACACCTACCATGAAAGTAAACTGAGCGATATAGAAACCCCAGCTGACATCCCGGCTCAGACCAGTTATAACCAAACCCTCATTAAACTGACGCAGCCAGAATAGCGAACCGGTTGCGATGACACCGAGAAGGATAAAAATCCATATCCAGTAACCTTTACTCCCACTGAGAGCCTTTTCTATCATAGCACTGCCTCACACGATGTAATAAATTTCCGGCTGCGTTCCCAGACCGGACTTGCGTCGGATTGAGTAATTTGATCGGAGCAGATTGCGAATGGTTGAATCAGAATCTCTCAGGTCACCGTACACCAACGCACCTTCCTTGCAGACTTCAACACATGCGGGAATCTGTCCCCTGGTGATTCGCTCCTCACAGAATGTACATTTCTCAACCACTCCCTTCGAGCGTGTGGGAAATGACGGATCGGTTTGCTTTAGAACCTCGCGCGGATCGCTCCAGTTGAAACTGCGTGATCCGTACGGACAGGCGGTAATGCAGTATCTGCAACCGATACAACGATGCCAGTCCATCATGACAATGCCGTCTTCCTCGCGCTTCCAGGTTGCCTGAGTCGGACAAACCTTGACGCACGGTGGATTATCGCAATGATTGCACAGCAGCAATACCGATTTATGCCTTATCTTCTCTTTGAGGAATTCATGCTCATGTTCATGGAAAGCGTGTTCAAAGTGATCCTGCCATATCCATTTGACTTCAACCTTTTTGTCCACGTCGCCCGCTGGAGTTCGGAAATCCGGTACGTTGTGAACACTGTGACATGCGTCGATGCAGTCGGTGCAGCCATCATCCGCCTTGCATTTCCTGAGATCGATGACCATCGCCAGCCGTTTACCGGTGCGAACGGCTTCATTCGGTCTGTCAACACCGGCGATAAGATCAGTAGCCGATTTGGCTGCCACACCGAGTGCCGACAAACCGGCGATCTTGATAAAACTTCTTCTGTCGATGCCCATTTTCACTCCTCCGGTATGATATGACATTCCCAGCAATAGGGATCAACAGCCACATAGTTATGACACTTGTCACAAAAATTGCTCTTGTTCGAATGACAGTCAAGACAGGAATGACGTATTATTTCCGCCTCATGGGAAGCGACGACTTCTGTCGTCATCCCGGCATCCGCTGTGTGAGATTGAAGATGAACCTCCATTGAGTCAACAGTAACGTTTGTGTCAGGCAAAGCAAGCTGAACCACAGCCGGTTCAACAATAACAGGTTCCCCTGGTAAAAAGGAAAGACTTCGATTGAACTCTCTCCCATCAGGAGTGACATGTGTCCGTTCACCCTTTCGCACCACAGTATCGCGCCATTCGTTGAGGACATCCATGTGGGACGCCCTCATCTCCTCAATAGGAAGAACACACTGATCTTTTCCACTGATATTCTTCGTGGGAATCTCAAGCTCCGGTTCGAAGGAGTCCTTTCCTGCAAAAACGTTGTACCATATTGGGAAGGTCATTGCCAACAGGAAGATCAGTAGTCCAATAATTATTTTTCCACCGTTATACATCCTTGACCGCCTCCTTCCCAGGGAGAGGTTCATTACGTAAATCGACTATCCTCTCCTTCTCGCCCTTCATTATCAGTGCGTTGCCTACAAGCTCATGAATGCTGCCGACTTCAACCCCTGGAACCCAGTATTCCATAAGGGTCGGAAGGACAGCCTTGTCGATTGCACACATGCAGGTCAACACGTTAACACCATATTTATCATGAACGTACTTGACAGCGTTTGCCCTCGGCAGCCCACCGCGCATCCGCATCTCCAGGTTTTCATCTGTTCCCAGACCGGCGCCTCCACCGCAGCAGAAGGTCTCTTCCCTGATGGTGTTCTCAGGCATTTCGAAGAAGTTCTCGGCAACGTTTCTGATGATATACCGTGGTTCCTCAAGTATGCCCATCGCCCGTGCCGGATTACAGGAATCATGGAAGGTTATGCGCCAGTGATCGTTCCTGCTCTTATCGAGCTTGAGCTTGTTGTTCTTAATCAGGTCCGATGTAAATTCGGTAATGTGAACCATCTTGGTGGTTCTGGTGTTCTCGAATCTTGTGCCTGTCATCGGGGAAACCGGAACTTCCAAGAAATCGGCGGGACCGTTCATGGTATCCATGTACTGGTTGAGAACCCGCCACATGTGACCGCATTCCCCGCCGAGTATCCATTTTACGCCCAGTCTCTCAGCTTCATGATAAATCTTTGCGTTCAGAATTTTCATCATCTCATGCGAATGGAACAGTCCGAAGTTACCACCCTCAGATGCATAAGCGCTGAATGTATAGTCGAGTCCGATCTCATGGAACAGCATCATATAGCCGAGCAAACCGAAATAGTGCGGGTCACCGAAATAATCTGCTGAAGGTACGATGAACAGCACTTCGGCGCCCTTTTTGTTGACGGGGGCATCGACCTTGAAACCGATGATGTCTTTTAGATCATCCACAGCAAAATCAATACTGTCCTGGAAACCGTGAGGTTGTACGCCAAGGTGATTGCCGGTGCGAAAACAGTTTGCCACCGGTGTAACTATCCAGTCGATGCCAATACCGATCAGGCTTAACAGCTCCCTGCCTATCATGGTTATCTCAGCCGTATCGATGCCGTATGGACAGAAAACCGAGCAGCGGCGGCATTCGGTGCACTGAAAGAAGTAATAGTACCATTCCTTGATAACATCGATGGTCAGTTCACGGCCTCCGGCGATCTTGCCCATGATCTTACCGGCGAGCGTAAACTCCTTCCGGTAAACGGCTCGCAACAGTTCCGCTCTGAGGACGGGCATATTCTTCGGATCGCCGGAACCGATATAGAAATGACATTTATCCGCACAGGCGCCGCAGCGGACGCAGATATCCATGAATAATTGCAGAGACCGGTATTTACTCAGCCTCTCTCTGAGCCCCTCAAGAATTATCTCCTTCCAGTTCTCCGGAAGCTGCCAGTCGTCGTCGGTCGGCGACCATTTCCTGGGATATGGAAGACCCAGGTACTCAACGCTTTTAGGAATGGCAGCCCAGTTGATATTACCCCGGCTGATATCCGGTTTTGTATCCATCCACCCCTTGCGAGGCGGTTTATAGTCCACTTTAACCAGAGCTTCCGGTTTCGGTGTTTCATCGGACATATCTACTCCTTCTCTAACGGCATACCGGCTTCCTTCATCACATCCCTGAATTCATCCTCCCATTCCATGTAAGTATGGGTCTTTACATCATAGTTCCAGGGATTGACATGTCGTTTAATCCGGTTATTATTGGCAAGGTTCCTCGTCGGACTGAGGAAAACTCCTCCCATGTGCATCAACTTACTGAGCGGGAGATAAGCGATAAGGAAACTGACGAGGAACAGGTGAATGAAAAACATGACACCGATCCCGGACAGAAGTTCCGTCCCCGGGGGATTGAAACTGAAAAGCCCCAGGCTCAATTGCTTGATGCTGATTACATCGACCTTCTCGAAATATCTCATCCAGACGCCGGTGCAGGCAATACTTAGCAGGAGAAACAGCGGTATGTAATCAGCATGAAGAGATATGTAGCGTATTCTACTGTCGAGCAACCTGCGCAACAGGAGAAAAGTCAATGCTCCTAATATCACTGCATCGGTTATATAAATGATAGGCAGACCGATCTGGAAGAAACTGTCCATCTGCTCAATTAGGCTGATTATGAAAGGAACAGGTTCTGTGAAGAACCTGAAATGCCGGATGAAGATGATTAGAAAGGTCCAGTGAAATGCAAGACTGCCTATCCAGAGGTATTTGTTCGACCCATACACTAACTTGGGTCCGCTCTTCAACTCGGTCTTCGTATTACGGAACAGGGAGCGGAAGAACAATATCTCCAGCAGCATCCTTCCTACAACCGCAAACCAGTTGTCCGGATTTTCGAGTCTGTTGTTCTTTATCCACGGCAGCGATTTCTGCTGTCCACAGGTTGTTGTAATGCGAAACGGAACCGGTGACCGCGCCCATCTGATGACACGGTATATAAAACCCGCCAGAAAAGCAAAGATGGCGATGTAAGGAACAACGACTCCGAAGATGTAATGCATACCGGCTCCCGTAACTCCCGCAAACACCAGCAGCATCAGAATAATCACAAATATCAATGAGAATAGAGCCTTCACATGCCATATCCTCCTTTCCGACAAATTCTTTTTCCTGGGTTCAAATCAACGCTTTCGTGTGGTTTGTCCAGCTCGCTGGACAGGTTTATCCTATTGTTGCAGTCAGGTTACGGACTTCATCCTTGAAACCCGACTTGCAAGCAAGTCGGGTCACCCGCTGAAAGGAATGTCGGCGCTCCCCATTCGGTAAAGCGAAGAACACATTATTCAGCCTCATTCTCCTGTCCAGGCTGTGAATCAGGAGAAGTAAACCTTGAGATGATAATATTAGTCTTCCTTTTGAGTTCATTCGATCTGGCTTTATGAAGTCTCTCCCTACACTTCATGTAGCTGTCAAACGCCGTCAACGCCAGTCTGTCGATCCTGGACTCGATTTCGAGCAGCTCACCGGAAAGTGCATCTTCAAGGATTTCACCATCCAATTCTTCACGAATTGCACGCTTGAGAAAGAAAATAAAACCAACTGCTTGCGAAGGTGAAAATTCCTGTACAGATCTTATCCGAATGATATTATCGAGAGAAGTGGAGAGAGTTTCGGAATCTATCTCCGCCAGCAGTACCTGGAACAGAACATCTACTTCCCGTGTCAATGTGTAACCAACGGGATTGGCGAATCTGTTCTTCTGTTTTTTTAGGAAAACGGATGCATCACCAGGATATGTATCCAGTATGAGATTCAACCATCTTTCAAGGATGGCTGACTGTTTCTGCTTTAATAGGTCTGCTAACGACATGATCCCACACGTTGCAACCTGAAAGGAGTGCTTATTGATTAATATAAAACGGGGTTTCTCAGGTTAGTATTGTCACCCTTAAAACCCCGCATAAATATATATTTATACACATCCGGTTGGTTTAGCCAGTCCTGCAACCTTGCAGGCGCCTTTTGCCGGACCTGATGGGAATAACTCATAGACCTTCTTCAAAGGAAAACCGGTCTCTTTGCAGAGTTTCCGAATCATGGGAGCGATACCGAACTTCTGGTAGTACTCGCGCAAGTAATTCACGAGCTTCCAGTGTTCGTCAGTCAGCTCGGATACACCTTCGGTACTTGCCAGCGCTAAAGCAACGCGTTCGCTCCACTCATCGGGTTCCTGCATAAAGCCGTCTTCATCGACTTCGATACTTATTTCTTCCCACGCAAATTGTGCCATTTGAATTCCTCCTGTTGGCTTGAATATAACTAAATTAATTGTCCTGGATCTTTCATCTCAAGAAAACCGCAAGGGCATTGTTCGCCGCACTTGTCGCAGCCGTTGCAAAACTCAAGTTTGAATTTATACGGCTCACCCGGTACCAGCGGTTTGTAAATAACGTTTTCACCACAGTAACTCCAACAAGCACCACAATCGAAACATGAACCACAGCTCATGCATCTTCGTGCTTCGGCAATAACCTCATCCTCTGTGAGTGTTGAGGCGATCTCTGCCCATGGAGCTTTCATCCTTTCATCTGCTGGAATTCTCTTGCATTCATTCCGCAGCATTTTCTCGTAATAATCGAGCAGGATTTTATCTGCAGTGATAATCTTCTGTTTTTCTTCCTTCGGCGGTTCGATACCACGGAACTGATAATGAATCGTTTCCGCAGCCCTGCGACCCTGGTAGATGGCTATTGTCACCAGACCGAGATCGAGAACATCACCGCCACTGAAAGTCTTATCGTACTGGGTTTTTCCACCATCGTCAGCCTTAATCCAATCGCGCCCCTCATGGAGATGGTCAAGCCCTCCCCAGTCCGGTTCCTGCGAAATGGCAGCAATAACAGTGGTTACAGGGATAGTAAATTCATCCCCTTCGATTGGAACCGGACGACGCCTGCCTGAACTGTCCGGTTCACCGAGTTCCATTCGCTGACAGCGCATCGCAACGGCGCGACCATTCTCCTGAATTATCTCGATTGGAGCGGCAAGGAAGTGGAAGGTTATTTTCTCCTCTTCTGCGCCGACAATCTCCTCCTCGATGGCGGGCATCTCGTTGCGTGTGCGACGATAGAGTATCGTCACATCAGCGCCCACTCGCAAGGCAACGCGCGCCGCATCGACGGCAGTATCGCCACCGCCGATGACAACCACCTTGTCACCCACTTCAGGGGGATTTCCACTGTTGACCTCACGGAGATATTCCACTCCGCTGAAAACATTCGGCGCTTCTTCACCGGGACATCTCAGCAGTTTACCGCCGTGAGCCCCGATACCGACAAAGATTGCGTCGAAGTCCTTTTGCAGTTGATCGTAGGGAATATCCTTCCCGATGGTTACACCGGTTTTAAGTTCGACGCCGAGATCGAGTATATTCTGAACCTCTTTATCAATTACATCGCGTGGAAGACGGTATTCCGGAATTCCATAACGAAGCATGCCGCCGACATGTTGAAATGCCTCGAAGATGGTAACTTTATAACCTCGCCTTGCGAGATGATAGGCTGCCGATAGTCCCGCCGGACCTGCGCCGATCACCGCAATCTTCTCAGGATGTTTCTCGTCGGAGATTTTCGCATGTTTCAGACCGTGTTCCAGCGCCCAGTCACCGACGAAACGTTCGACGTTATTGATGGCGAGCGCACCTTCCTTATCCTTGCGGTTACAAACATCTTCGCAGGGATGCGGACATACCCGTCCACAACTTGCAGGAAGGGGATTTGTTTCGGTTAGTATCTTCCATGCTTCATTGAATGCCTCATCCTGAGGAATTTCATACTTTTCTGCTTGAGCAATCTTCATCAGCACACCGCGAATGTCGGTTCCCTGCGGGCAGCCGTCCATGCATGGTGCAAGCTTTTCAATCTGATATGGTCTGCGCGAACTGGTCTCTGCTCCGGAAGCACCAGATGCTCCCGTGCCTTTTAGCTTAAATTTCTTTTTCTTCTTAACGAGTGCCATTTATTTTCCTCTTATCGCTGTTTCAATGTCTTAGTGTTTAGAGTTCTATGATAAAGTGGATATTTATCGATTATTTATGTGATACGTTAAACCTCTTCGCTGCTTTTATTATTCCTCTTCCCCACTCTGTACATGCAGAAGAATGAATATGTAGATAGGAAGCGATAATATTATTCAATATTATACCGTCACGACCGTCGCCGATTCCAATCCCTCTGAGCGTTTTGAAAACAGTTGAAACACCCTTCGTAGTCACGATATTCGAATAATGAAATTCATGACCGCGTATACGAGTCCCAACTTCGATAAACGGGTTTTCAAGATCGACTTCAACTTCCTCGTAGCCGTGCCCCTGTGGGCGATCAGAAACTGTCACATCAACTGGCAGTACACCAGCCATCGGGTATGATCTTCCCTTCCAGGCAAGACTACGCGACAGGAACATCAAACCACCGCACTCAGCCCAGACCGGCAACCCTCGTTGCGCAGCATCAGAAACGCTCTGCATAAAACTGCGATTTTCTGCCAACTGCACAGCGTGAGTCTCGGGAAATCCTCCACCGATATATAAAGCATCTATATCGGGCAGCGAATCAGCTTCAAGAGGATCGATTTCAACCAGATCATTCCCGCCTGATCTGAGTACTTTTAGATTCTCGGGATAATAAAACGTAAACGCCGATCCGCCGAAATAACCAATCTTCAGTCCTCCAGCAAACTCCTCCTGTTCTGTTTCATCAGGAGGTGAATGAAGCATCGGTTTACAGTTTCGAGCAATTGACAGCAGTCTATCGGTGTCAACAGAATCGGTGACGATCCTTCCAGCCAACCGGATAGATTGTTCAGTCCGGTCATACTCTTGTGGAGTAATGAGACCCAAATGCCTGCCCGGCAGCAGATCATCTTTTATTCTTGAAACCGCTCCCAACACCGGCAGACCAGTTTCTTCCTCAATAGCTCGTCTTACCACAGACTCATGCCGCCTGCCGCCGACACGGTTGAGTATCACACCTGCTATGCTAACCTTCTCATCAAGCAGTCTCATCCCCAGTACATACGCTGCTGCAGTCCTGGTTACTTTGGTCACCGGAAGAACGATGATAACCGGAGTATCCAGCAGCCTTGCGAGCTTGGCAGATGAATGAGTTCCCTTCCAGTCCATGCTGTCGTGCAGACCCCTGTTAGCCTCAATCAGGTTAATCGAGTCTTCACGTGAATATTCTGTAAAAGAACGGAGCACTCCTGCTTCACCCATCATCCATGTATCGAGATTGTGCGTCTTACAATCGGATGCAAGTGTGAGCCAGGCGGGATCGATGTAATCCGGTCCCTTCTTAAAAGGAATTATATTGATACCCTCATGACGCCAGGCAT
Organism: bacterium; assembly: GCA_013202285.1. Lineage (GTDB taxonomy): Bacteria > Electryoneota > AABM5-125-24 > Hatepunaeales > Hatepunaeaceae > JABMRV01. The sequence continues at coordinate 12,446 of JABMRV010000238.1, forward strand.
TAATCAAACCCAGCGTCACCAAGGTTTTTCCGCTGTCTCCGCCACTTCCGGCAATGAGCAGCCGTGACGGGTTCAATTGCAATTCCTATTCGTCGGGGTTTGCAGCGCCCTCAACATGGGGAAGTTCGATGTAACTGCCGCCGAAATACGTGTAGATACAACGACCTGAATTGATAAGTTTCTTGATAGACTCCTTGCAGAGTTTCTTATCAACTCGGTCAGGAAACAGCTCAATCATAGCCTTCTGCAGATCCATCGCTTTATACTGCTTCTGTCCGGCTGCATCCTTAATCAATTTGAACATCGCCTCAGCGACTTCATCGACTGAAACCATATCAGCCATAATTCTACTCCCTTAACAGATTAAAATCTCAAGTGTGTGGACGTATTAAAGGTCGTTACCGCATGCTTGAAATCATCGATATGTTCCTTCTGGAATTCAATACCGGCTACCTCGAAGAAACGGGGCCAACCGATGCGCTCAATCCACTCACCCATCCGCTCGTATGGTCTTGCGCCATCCGCCCATACGGTAACCAGATTCTTTACTGCTTCAACAACTTCGGGCCAGCGTGGAGGGTTATTCGGGATAAAAGGTACTGCCAGTTTCGAGAACATCGGTTCGTGTCTGGCATTGGACACTTTTCCACCAACCCATAAAGAAACACCGTCTATTTCGGGATCGTTGAGCGGCATTGAAGGACACACTGTAAAGCAGTTCGCACAGAACATGCACTGTTCTTCAATAACCTCAACCGACGGATTCCCATCGACGGATGTGGGGCGGATGGCAGCGGTCGGGCAAGATGCCACAACATTCGGAATCTCGCACATCTTCCGCAAACGTTCATGATCGATCTCCGGTGCGCGACGATGAATACCAAGTATTGCGATATCCGAACAGTGAACTGCACCGCACATATTCAGGCAGCATGCCAGGGCGATTCGCAGCTTACCGGGTAGTCGCATATTTGTGAACTCATCCATCAACTCATCCATCACTGCCTTGACTATACCGGATGCGTCGGTTGCAGCCGAATGGCAGTGCACCCATCCCTGGGTATGAACGATGTTGGTGATGCTGTTACCAGTACCACCAACCGGATGACCCAGCGCCTCGATCTCTTTTTTGATGGGTTCGACGTTTTCCTTCTTGGTGGTCAGGAATTCAACGTTGTTTCTGCTCGTCCAGCGAAGGTGTCCATCGCAGTATTTATCCGCTATATCACAGAATTGACGAACTTTCTGCACTGAAATCAAACGTGCGGTAGCAGCCCGGATAGTATAAAGCTTGTCCCCGGATTCTGCGGTATGAACATAAATACCCGGTGCGAGAATCTCGTGGCTATCCCACTTGCCGTAGTTGGCTTTTACAACCGGCGGCAGGAATTTTTCAAAATGCGGTGGTCCAATATCGGTCAACCTTTCAGCAGGTTCTGCTGTCATTGTTGGTCTCCTCTATTTCGATTCATTTTTTCTTTTTTGGTAAATGCTTGCAGGACTAAGGAAGCGATTTACTCATCCTCTTCTTCTTCGTCCTCTTCACCCAGTTCGTAGAAAACGTACGGGTTGGTTCGGGGATGAGAAACCATCTCGGCAGCCGGTTCGAGACCGATTGCATCAAGGAAGTTGCCCATTCCGATCCTCTGGATAAACTCACCCACACGTTCACGGTTCTTGCCTTCTTCTCCCCAGAGTTCCCAGATGTTATCGATCAGTTCGGGAAGATCCTCAGCGGTCGCTTCATCCTCTGCATAAGGTGGTTCCATACGCATGAACGGCACCAGAACACTGGACAACTGAGCGCCTTCAAGAATGGGAGCCTTTGAACCAATAAGAATGGTGCAGCCACGATCCTTACCAGGTTTCAGAGCGAGGTGAAGTACATTGATGCAGTGCATGCACCTGGAGCAGTTGCGGTTATCGATATGCAATTCTTTACCGTCCCACTCCATGCACTTGGTTGGGCAGCGGTCAACGACGATTTCCTGAATATCGAGTTTCTTCTCATTTGCATACCAGAGCACCTTATCCTGATTGACCAGGATGTCATCACGCCAGGTTCCGATGAATGACATATCGGCTCGGGCAATCGATGCGACGCAGTCGTTGGGACAACCGGAAAACTTGAACTTGAACTTATAGGGAAAGTAGGGACGATGAAGTTCATCCTGATATTTCATCGTGTGTTCATACGCAAATTTCAGAGTATCAAACATCGCCCATTCGCATCGTGCCGGTCCTACACAGCAGGAAGGAGTCCTCAACACAGACCCTGACCCGCCGAGGTCGAAACCGAGCTTCGTCAGCTCGCTGAATACGGGCTCAAGTTGTGCTGTAGTTGTCCCTAACAGAATGATATCACCGGTTGAGCCATGAATATTCATAATCGCAGATCCACGCTCCTCCCAGATATCGCAGATTTTCCGTAGAGCCTCTGTCTTGTAGAACCATGCCGCGGGCTGGTTGACACGCAGGGTATGAAAGTGTGAAACGTTGGGAAATTCCTCAGGTACATCGACGTAACGACCGATCACGCCTCCGCCGTATCCCATAACACCGACGATACCACCATGTTTCCAGTGACAAAGCTTCTCGTTATAGGAAAGCTCGAGCAGTCCGATCAGATCCTGAGCCATTTCGTTTTTCTCGGCTGCAGCCTCGATCTCTTTGACAAAGCTGGGATATGGTCCATCCTTCAGCTCAGCAAGCATTCCTGTAGCCTTGGTTTTATCCGCCATGTTCTCTCCTTAAAATGGATTTATTGTAATTTTCTTTATTCACGTTAGTGCTACCCATCAGTTGTGTGGGTAGCGATTATTATCAATGTACAGGTTGTTCAGCAAACCTGGTCAGTCAAATGACAAACCGGGTTACATTTGTATCCACCAGTCGGCGGATTCGCCGACAGGAATGTCGGCGCTCCCCGTTTTAACCTTCTACTTCCTAACTTTCTAATTTAGAAATCTTTATACGGGTTCATTCCTAAATCGTTCACTTCTTCGACGAAATCGTTAATCATCTTCGGGATTTTATGCCAGTCCGAAAGCTCAACCTGATCGATCTGTACCCTTTCAGATTCAAGAACCAACTGCTTCAGTTTCTCCCGCACATTCTCCATTCGGTAGTCTCCAAGCTCACTTCCATTTACAAAATGACACTGGTAATCATCACCCCGCTTGCAGCCGAGCATCAGGATACCGTCAAAACCGGCAGAGAGGGCGTCTGCAATGAAAACAGTATTTACTGAGCCGATACACCGAACAGGAATAATCCTCACCCAGGGTTCGATTTTATGCCTGTACCAGGCGGAAATATCAAGCGCCGGTACGGCATCGTTCTCGCACAGAAAGACCAGATATCGCGGTCTCTCGTCAAACTCCTCCGGCATGGAGATCGACTTTATCATCTGTGTAATCATGTTGGGCGAGAAGTCCTTAAAGGTAATAATTCGCTCAGGACAGGCGCCCAAACAGATGCCACATCGACGACAGCGCAATGTGTTCGGCTCCGGTGTCCCCTTGTCATCCTCATCCAACGTACCGAACGGACAGTCCTCCGTACACCGTTTACACTGTGTACAACGCGAGAGGAAGAAATCGGGGAAGCTGACGTCGCCGGATCTTGGATGAACTGTGATCCCCTGTGAAACGGTCTCGACAGTTTGAATAGCCTTCAGAGCTGCGCCGAGACCATCGTTTTTTGCCATCCCCATATCCATCGGTGCGCGTACCGCACCTGCGGCATAGATGCCGGTGCGGCGCGTCTCATACGGGAAGCAGATGAAATGAGAATCCGGAAAGCCGTACTTCAATGTCGGCAGGTCGGTGCCCTGGCGATAGGTCAGGTTAAGTATCTTTGCGCCGATCTCTGCACAGGAGGCTTTCGATTTTTCATCGCCTTCCTCGCCGGTCTCATCAGGTGTTTCCTCTTCGGCTTCGGTTTCGGCTTCCTCTTCAATTTCGTCTTCATCCACCAGTGTTGTAGGCACCATTCCCGTAGCTAGTACCAGCATATCTGCCTGAATCTTGATCTTCTCGCCTAAAAGGGTTTCATCCAGAGTGATTGAGAGACTGGTATCATCCTCTTCAGTAACCTCAACAACCTCACCCTTGGTCATGAAGATACCTTCCACTTCCTGTACTTTTTCGTAGAACTGCTCGAAAAGACCGGGACTGCGAATGTCCTTGTACAGCAGATATACATCGGTTTCAGGCATCATTTCATGGATATAGAGCGCCTGTTTCAGGGCAACCCGGCAACAGACTGCTGAGCAATACGGCAGATGTTCCTTATCGCGTGAACCCGCACAGTGTATTATAGCAATGCTTTTCGGTGCGGCGTCATCAGTCGGTCTGCTGATTTTCCCGTTAACCGCCATCTCCTCCATCGCGATATTTGTAATGACGTTGCCGAATGTGCCGTATCCGTATTTATCCTTGAGATTCTCCGGTTCATAAGGCAGCCAGCCGGTAGCCTGAACAATCGCGCCGACTCTGACGGTTTCCCCACCGGAGCCGTTCTGGATTGTAACATCGAATTGCCCCGGTTGACCGGATGTTTTCTCAATTGTCGAAGATGTGAAGACCTTTATCTTCTCATGTTTCTGAACAGAATCCGCCAACTCAATATGCGGAGGTGTCTCAAGTTCATGGAAAGGCGCTGACTGCGGAATGACCGCCTTGAATTTTCGCGACCACCCGCCCAGTTCAGCTTCTTTTTCAACCAGCGTAACATTATAACCCGCATTTGCCGAAGCGAGTGCGGCATTCATGCCTGCAACTCCGCCTCCGACAATCAGGATGTCCCGGGATGTCTCTTCTTCAATCGGTGTTGGCGGTTCGCTGTTGTTCATCCTCGCCACACTCATACGGATGTAATCCGCGGCGAGTTCCTGGATCACTTCTTCGATCTCATCTATATCCGACTCAGGATCGCTGCTCCATGCAACATATTCGCGGATCGGGACACGATCTACAAGTATATCATCACCGAATTTGAACCTGTCAGTAAAATACCTGCCGGAACAACCCGCAATTATGACTCTATTCAGTCCTTCGGACTCAATATCGGCTTTTATCTTAGCCAGACATTCATCACCGCAAATAAACGGATCACTCTTGCTGAATTCGCATTCGAGTTCATCACCGACGAGTGATGTGAGAGCGTCAACATCTATCGCATCCTTGATGCCGCAGCCCGAACAGATATATACTCCTATTTTGGCATCCATAATCTATTTCTCCACCATCATTTGCAGTGCCTGGATGACAGCTCCGGTCGCCTCTTCATTCGACGCAGCCACATCTTTGGGTGCAACGGCAACTCCAGTTGCAATCACGGTCGATCCGCCGTTGTTTTCGATAAAGCCGAACTCATCCTGAGTTAATGAAACCGGCGGTTTATCCGCTGCCGCATTGGGAACCATACCGGTGGCAAGAACTGCAAGATCGACAGTAACTTGTTCGAGCGAACCTGTAAGCGTGTTCTCCGCAGTGAGAGTAATCATACCGCCATCGGCTTCGACTATTTTTGCTACCTTACCGCGATGGATAATCGTTTTCTCGTCTTCCTCAACCTCCTGGAGGAAATCTTCCCAGCGTCCGGGAGTGCGTGCATCTATAAAGAAAATATGTATCTCCGCATCGGGATACTGTTCGCGTATATACCTGCTCTGTTTCAGCGACGCCATACAGCAGACCGTCGAACAATATGGAAGGTGTTTCTCATCGCGTGATCCTGCACATTGAACAAAAGCCGCCCTGGTGATTTCGCCATCGTCGGATGGTCTGGTGATCTTCCCCCTGGAAGGTCCGCCGGCGGACGCCATTCTCTCCATATTCATATTTGTAATCACGTTCGGAACTGTTCCGTAGCCGAGATTATCAATCTTCGCTGCATCGTAAGGCTGCCAGCCCGTAGCCCAGATGATGCTTTTCGCTTTTACTTCAACCGTCTCAGGCTGCATTTCGAGATCGATAGCCTTATACTCGCAACTATCCGCTATATCCTTCATTGCCGGATCAGCGACTGCATCCTTCTCAATGAAATAGCGGTAGGGATAAGCGAGTTCATTGACCAAATGAATGGCTTTAACTTTCGACACGCCAAAGTTGAAACGATCCGAAACTTCGACCGTGCAAGCCTTCTCACAATCTCCGCAGGCAGTGCAGTTCTCATTCACATAGCGAGGCTCGATACTGATCGTCGCCGTGAAATTACCCGCGTCACCATCTATCTTAGTCGGTTTCGCGCCCGTCAGAACCTTGATCTTCGGGTTCTGGCGAATCCGGCGGAAGTTGATCTCAAGACCGCACATCGGCGGGCAGAGCTTGGGGAAGTACTTGTGCATCTGCACAACTCGACCACCGAGCCAGTGCTCCTGCTCGACCAGAACGACCTCTTTGCCGACTTCAGCCGCCTCAACTGCAGCGGTGATGCCGGCAATCCCTCCGCCGATAACTAAAAGATCGGTATTCAATGTATCTCCAACATGGGATGTATATTAAACCTTGTAAACCAGTCTGACGATTGCTTCTCCATTCATTCTAAACCAAGTGAAGAATCTGAAATACTGTAAAAAGAGATGCTTCACTTAGTGCAGAATGACAATCGAAACTACAAACGGGCTTGATAAATCAGCCCCTACGGTAACGGTTTCATCTCCTTTGCCTCCCGCCCAATACTCCGCGCGAATATCATAGCTAAAGTCCGGTAAAACATGTGCCCGAACTGACTGTACGGCGCATACCAGATCAGGAAGAAGACTGTCAGCAGATGTAAAAAGTAGAACGGATAGGCAAACTCCGCTACTCCGGCTATCCTGAAAAACTGCGCTCCAAGCCCCGAAACCGCAACAAGACCAGTCATCCAGATGAACAGCCACGTACTATAAACCGCTTTTCCGGCATTTTCCGAATTGGTAATGTGTTGATATATCATAATCACCACACCAGCCACAATCGCAAATCCACCGATATTACCAAATATCTTTATCGGGTGCAACAGCGAAAACGGTGGATAATGCCCTTCCAGTCCCAGAAATTTATGCAGGAAAAGCATCTCAAAAGTTGCCATAGCCGTTGCGAGAGCCGTAAAGACAAAACCGAAGAACACGAGTAAATGAGCAAACTGACGGTAGCGAGCTGCACCGCAGGAACTGAAGCGCTTGTGTAAAATTACCTCAAACACCACACCAATCAACGCCGGTATAAATCCGGTTTTATGCTGCGCTCCCCACGCTTTATCCATCCCCCGCCAGAAACGAAACAGACTGATGGACATACATGTCACCACCAACAGTGCGCCGATGATAAACAACATCTCCGTCCGTCCATGCGGTAGAAAGTAGTCGAAATCAACTACTGCCGACGCCTGAAAGAGCGCTGTTAGATTCCCGCTCGTTTCCTGCCATACTATTAAGCACAGGATAATAACCGGCAACAGCAAGAGCGGTATCAGACCCGAAGGACTCGCCAGGGCTCGCCCCATGAATCCCGGAAATGCAAAATGCTCGAATGCAAAGCGCCTAACCGCAGCCATTACATCGCCCGGCTTTGCTCCGCGAGGACAATTCACTGAACAATCACTGCACTGATAACAGAGCCAGATATCCGGATCCGTCATCAGCCTGTCTTCAAGTCCCCACTGAGACCAGATCATCTCTTTGCGGGGGAAAGGTCTTTCTGTCGGCGAAAGCTCACAAACAACTGAACAGGTAGCGCATTGGTAGCACTTCTCCACCGTCTCGCCACCGGCAGCTTTGATCTTACGAACCAGACTCCTGTCCGGTTTTATTAGAACTGCCTCAGCCATCCTTAATCGAAGGTTTGGCGTCTTTTCCCTTTATCCATTTATCGGCATCAGGTCTGATTTGTATCCGCTTCTCACCGAACAGAGAAAATCGCAGCCAGTCAAAACCAAACAACAACAAGTCCTCATCATTCTCCCTGATCGCATCAAGCCTGTCATCCTCTATGTCGAATCGCTGGAGAAATGTACTTTCGAAAATAAATTTCTTGAACTTATCAATATCGTACAACGCAGTCCAGTACATGTCTATCTGCGGTGGCGCCAGATCCTTACCCTGTGCAAATGCGGGATGCAGCGTTACCCTCTTAAAGAGTTCCCCAAACTCTGCATATTCATTCGGGACCTGATCCTCAAGCCATTCCTTAACACTCCACTCTCTGGAGCGCTGATGACCTTTACAATGATCCTCATGCATCATGAAGTAGAACTGTTCGGCATGCACTTCCGTCTCGCCGGGAGAAGCCGAACCGATGGGATACATTCTACAGGGCCAGGGACGATGGTCGTATATGGTGCAGCCCTTCTCGGCATCGACGAAATAACACTCCTTAGTTTCCGTTTTCTTCATATCCAGAAGCGGTACGGGGAGTTTCTGTTTTTTATCGAACGGAATAATAGTGTACTTGGAGAGGAAATTGGTGGAATCAATATTGAGAGCTTTTCGCATCTGCAATACATCGTAAGGCGTGAGGAAGATGTTCACATCAGAACAGCATACATTAAAGCATTCAAGATGTGGACCGCATTCAAATTTGAATTTATCCTCTAATCCCAAGCGAGGATATTCTTTAAGAATTTGTTCCTTAAGGTCTTCTATCTCAGTCATTCTGGGGATTGTCTTCCTTTCAACTCAAAATGCGATCTTTCATGGCATCTTTCGACCACACCGGTAGCGGACCGGTTGTGCCGTTAACTGGATTGACTCGATGCCGATAGGAGGTTTTTACACGGTAATTGTCCCACATCCATTGCCATCCTTTAATAAAATATGGACAATCATCGTTAAAACAAACATACAAAATAGAACCGTCATAAGCCGCTTCCATGGGCATTTCCATCTTTTTCGTCATATCGCCGCAATGCGGACAAGCAGGTGGTTCAGTTATTTTCATTAATTCTCTATAATCAGATAACTTGTGTGGCATCCGCCAGTCGGCAGACTGCCTGACACTTTATAATAATGCTTGTTGATAAAGTTCCTTCTGTGTCCTGCCACATAAGCGGGGAGCTATGAAATGACAATAGCTTGTCTGGATTCCTGCCTGCGCGGGAATGACAAAGTAATGTGCAAGATATTATCAGGCGGTGGAGGATCCGAGTTCTTCC
>JABMRV010000239.1 GCA_013202285.1 bacterium
ATATACGCCCTCTTCGGCAGTGGTCGCTTCGAATCCGAAGCGGGGGATTGAGATCACCGCGCCCTCGACCGGAGAATCGTAGGCGGCATCAATTACCGTACCGGTCAATGAACCGAAGCCCGAAATGACTGTCAGCTCGAACGGAACCTCGACCTCGAAAAACTCGGGATTGTTTGTTCTGACGATAATTATCCGCTCGAAGATGCCCGGTTCAAGCTCTTCAGTGGCGTAAGAAAGAGTGATTTCAGCTTCTTCATCAAGTTCCAACACGCCCGATTCCGGGTCGATTTCGAGCCAGTCAACGCCTTCACCGACATCGTTTAGCGAGAAGCGGAGGTTGCTCTCTTCTTCGCCTACATTGGTAATCGTTAATGTCTCCTCGCCGTCGAGACCGAAACCGATGGCTGCCTCAAAAGCTTCAGGTTCGATCTGAGGCTCGGGAAGAGCTCCATAATTGTCCTCAAAGGCGCCGAGCCAGGCATTTTGACCAGTCGCATAGAGGATGCGACTCATCGGATCATAGGCAATATCCTGACCATTTCCAGTAATCTGGTCATTCGGCAATGCAACAGCGATGCGGTCACCATCGATGCTGTATTCGAGAATGGGATCGTTAGTATCGAGAACAAAAACAGTGCCGTTAACCGGGTAATAACAAATGCCGGTGATGTTGACATCCACATCGAATTGACTGACTACCTCGTGTTGCCGGTTACGGAAGATCACTCTCCGGTTCCAATCGCCAAGGATGTACAGATCCTGATCCGGATCATAGCTTATCGTGTTGAGATTTGCACCTGCGTCCCGATTCTCAAGAACTTCGCCCTCAAGATCGGCTATTGCATATCTGCCGGCACCATAATTCGCAATCAAAAGCAGATTCTCCCTGGTGTCGAATCCGAGCCCGCGAATCGATCCGAGATTAAAGTTGATAGTCCCGATACGTTCCATTTCACTGTCAAAGTGATGAACGTTAGCGAAGTCGCAAATAAAGATGTCACCGTTTTCAAGATTTACGGTCACTCCGTGGATATTTCCAAGACCACCCGGTTGATTCTCCCCCCAGAGTAGCTCGAACTGTGCGTGGGCAGAAACACAGATAAACATGAGACCAAGAATGGATATTGATCCTGCTCTAAAGATGTTTCTCATTGCTTGCTCCGTAGATAAACTATTTGATCAGTAGAACTTTACGCGTTGCTTGCTTTTCAGCTTGTTTCAAGATAATGACATATAAGCCGGAAGGCAAATTTTGTGTGTTCCATGTGATGTTATGAGTTCCCTTGTTGAAATGAGTCGAAACAATCAAGTCAACTTCCCGACCAGTAATATTTAGAACCTTTATCGATGCTATTCCTGATCTAACGAGGGTGAAAGAAAGTTGCAACTGTCCATTGAATGGATTCGGATAAGCAGAACTGATACCAAATTTGACAGGTATTACAGAAGATGCGGTCAACTGAATGACAGCGAAACCGTCAGTATGATAGATAATCTCTCCGATAAGAGCTGTGTAATCCGGAGTATTTAGTCTGTCATTACTCAGCAATCTGATCTCTAACGGCTGACCCTCAAGAGCGCCGTCTATCTCGTTCGTTGAGGGATCGTTACCCCAGATAGCTATACCGCAGACGCCGTTTTGCATCACTCCGGAACCGATCAAATTGCCGGACGAGTACACGCCAATATCACCAGTCAACGATTGATCAGTTAACAACAGCAGACTCATGTTAACGCTGGTGATAGAATGAACCGGCAGACGACCGGGTTGATCGTAAACGGAAGAGTGTGAAATCATCCCGGCAAATGCTCCCTCTTCATCAGGTCGCTCCAAGCGGTAGACAAGGTTCACATTGTTGGCATCGACGTTGACATAGTAGCCCTGCCCCTCACGCATGTCGCCCATGTTGCTGAAGTTCCAGTCGGGGATATAGAAGTTGCCGTGTCCGTCCTTGGCGATGATCAGATTCTCTTCTATCCCAGACAGGGCAATCGTTGCCTCAATCGGGATGCGGGGATAGTAGGAAATCAACTGCCAGCCCTCATGAAGATCAATCGGTTCTTCAAAAAGAACTGATATCCCTTCAAGAGTGAAGATCGCTTCATCACGCATCTTCAATTGATAACCCTGAGGAGCAAACCAGCCGGGGATGTCGTTGTAATTATACTCCGGAATGTAGAACTCACCCGCGCCGTTTTTCATGATGATCAACAGGTCTTCTTCTACCAATGGCGCCATCAACCCCCGGATGTCATCGTAATCGTAGGGATGAAGATTCACCGAAACCGTGTTCCAGCCGATATGCAGGTCAAGATCGCAGGAAGGAAACCACACCTCCTGCACATCCAGTCTTACGGGCAGTATTGTCTCACCTCCGACTCCGTCATGCCGGAATACAAGTTCGCCGTCGAAACGGTTATCCGGAGGCAAGTCGGCAGAATTCAGGGTAAGAATGAAGTCCATGTTCTGATTAGCTTCGATCTCGCCGGTTTCAGGCTCGATTGTGAACCAGGCGAGATTGGTCGAAAGCTGCCAGACCATCATGTGGTCGGGGGTCTGGACGATCCCCATCAGTACCCAGCTATACACATCGAGCAGGTTGGTGATATGAATACCGCCCGGTCTGCCACCGTCAGCAGCGAATTCAGCTACCAGCATTGCCTCGCCGTTGTCGAGGTTCACCTTATAAACGGCGAGGTCGATCTCATCGCCACGTGAAAAGATGTAAAGGTTGTAACCGTCAGGATCTTCACGGTAGTATGCCAGTCCGTATATGCTAACACCGTCGGGACGATTGAGAGTCTCAACATGATTACCATCACGATCGGTGGCATAAATATCTGATGTGATATCCGCCGACCAGAAGCGATTGTTGACAGGATCCCAAGTCACAGAACGGTATGATTGTGCTTCGCCATTAAGTGTTTCTACATGTTCGCCGTCTGTGGTGTAACCGTAGAGAACATTCTCGTCAGCCCCCCAGATCAGTTCGCCGTCATAAGTCAGATCGCGCATGCCGTAACGTGACTCGTGCGCCTGCTCAAACTCGTCAATCCGCTCACCTTCGTCGTTGAAGACATAGATCAGGCTCGGGTTCTCGCCGTTGTTGCCGCCTGAAACGTAGAAATGCCCCCAGGCGAAGGTGACACCGTTAATCATATTATCCTGGTATATCTCCTCAATGGCAGCCTCATAACGGAGCGTCCAGGGATCCGCATTTGCCTCCTCATCCGTCAGCCGCCGCTCGACGCTGAATGTTAACGGACCGTTGCCATTGTTGGTAACCTGCCAGTCGATGGCGACCTCTTCCTCTGGTCCAAGTGACCAAAGGAAATCATCCCTGCTGGGTGCGAAGACTGCCTGGAGCATAGCAATATCAAGCTCGACGTCATCCTCTTCGATATGAACCTGCTCGCTGGTTGTGAGGAAATCCGCTGCGCTGAATGTGAGTGTGTATTCATCGGGGGGGAGATCCGGCAGAACGTAATTACCCTCCTCATCGCTGAATACGGCGATGAAATAACGATCCGGTTCAATTCTTGCGCCCTCTATGGCATTGTTTTCTCCTGCCTCAGTTACGGTTCCCGTGATATTGAATACGGGAGTATTCAGCGATACCAGTGCCGTGATCTGCATGATGCTCTCCTCGAAGTCGTCCCGCTCCTCTTCCGGTTCGGAGAGTTCGATTTCGATCAGGACGTTGTAAACACCATCTTCGTAATCCTCATGATTAAAGGTGACAGTTACGGTTTCCGATTCCTGACCAGCGATAACTCCCTCTTCTGTATCCAGAACCAGCATATCGAATTCCCGGACGCCGTCGTCGATAACGTACCAGTCTCGATCATTTACGCCGTAAACGCCCCGCCACATGTTCTCACCGTCGTGTGACAGACCGCAATGACCTCCTACATCATGTGCAGCGACCGTGGCGAAATCCTGGACGAGTTCGGCTTGCCAATCTCCATCCACATCATATTGGAACATGCTGTTACGGTTGCAGAGCCAGAGCCATCCGGTCGGATGGTCTCGTATTACCACGAGCCCCCATACATCGACTCCGATACCTTCGCGGCAGTCGATTACCGCCACCTCCTCGGGATTGTCCTGCATTTCAAATACGTGAACATCACCGCGTCCTCCGCCTCTCTCATAGGCAACCGTATAGATGTATTCGCCATCCCCGCCGATATGGGTGTTCGCCAGTGTAATGGGAAGTTCCCATGTTCCGATGGCGTTGCCTTCGGTGTCCCAGCGGAAGATCTGACTGTTGTCATTGTAACTGCCAGCATGGATCACACCATCATGATGGAATAGACCGACCATGCCCTGGTTCAACTGAATGTTAACCTGAATTTCACCATTTTCGACGTCGATTGCGTATAACCGGCGTACATTCCAGTCGAGACCCCACATCCAGTTTTGTTCCGGATCCCAGGCGAGCCCGATAGTGTGAACGTAAGGTATCTCATAACGTCTCAGGATGTCTCCGGGGTCATCGCGTCGTGGACCTGCCTGCCGGTTGTCTTCGTCAACGATCAATTCGTAATCGATGTTGAATGCAACATCCTCTTCGTCACTGTTGCTGAGCACTAGCTCGACCTCAGTCTCGCCATCTTCCTCAACCGAAACCGCGAAGCCGAATGGCTCCACTGTGATTTCTGCAATGACGGAAGCATAACAGAAGAATCCTGTTATCAGGATAACTATGAAAAGAATCTTTTGAGTGTAGCTCATCAGGTGTTCCTCCCTTTTTGCGAATAAGAAGATATCTGCAAGGAGACCATAAGTTTTACTTTACGATTTGAATGAAGTTTATTTACGCAATATAAAACAGACTTCAATGTAAAGCAATGAATCTGCATTTGTTCACTGATTTTCAGTTGTCGAGCGGTTATTTAAGTAATCTCATGTTTAAACGAATCTTCACAAACCACACCTCGCAAATTGATAACTTTCCAGCGATTTCTGATGAGTCATTTGAGAGGAGAATAGTCATGCGTCACAGTTCTATTACTTACAATCGCCATGCTTGCATTAGCAGGCACAGCAAATGCTAACCGGGCTCTCTCCGGTCGCGGACATTCGGAGGAAAATGAAATGAGCGGTGTGAGTCATTGATTCAGACGGCAGATTGAAGCGATGCTATCTTCGCCTCGCAGACCTTCGAGGAGGATGCGGATTTTCCATTCGGATGAGTACTTCTTGCGGGTTTTATGTTTGATGTCTCTGACAACAGTGTCTGATAGATACAGCTATTTATTCTCATACGAGTTCTCTTTCAGCGCCTCTCCCTGATCCATTTACATAAATTAACTCCTTAATTACCATTTATATCGCCTGTCGCTGTTCTTACTCGCAACTGGTATAAAATATCGAATCCGTTGGAGAAGTCGCCACACGTGGCTTTATTCAGGCTTGTGTGGGTATTTGTTCGAGGTAGGGGAGAGGATCTGGAGGTTGCTGGGGCTACGAAGATCGTGGCAGCCGTCGCGCTCATACCAGATGCTCTCAATAAAACTCCGCTGACGCATTCTCAATTCGCTATTCAACGATCTCGATCAGCGGTGGGGCGAAGCCCCTTCTGCAGCATCGGAGGGTTAGCTTGTCTCTGCAACTCTTTGCAGGGCTGCTGACAGCTGCGATCCAGAAGTATGACAGTTTTTACCTACCCACTGAGCAAAGATTCGGTTATCGTAGGATGACTCAATCGTTTTTGGCATAGAATTTCTTGAGCATTGACGCGACACCTTGCAACTCAGATAGTCCCGTAGGTATGTCGAGCATCTTAGTCAGATCAATGGAATCGGCGAGTACTACCGGGGCATTAAGGTGTCGCTCTATTTGTTGCCGTTTGTGTGCTGGTTGATGTTTCAATTTTCGCAGTTCAACTTTCTCCATTCCCTCCGCGCCGTTGTCTAACCCACTACTTGTATTCGTCTCTCTTGAAACCGGACACAATCGAAGAAACGGGTGTCGGTAGCCACTGATACGCACAGCGGCTCGGTTTTTTATGTGGTCTAAGAACAGTTCGCTGGTGAGTTCGTCAAATCCAAGCCGCTTCCAGGCTCTCCTGTAGCCTGTGTAGTCAACATGAACCCATAACTGACGTGATGGATGGAGACAACGATAGAAGTGGTTGGCTTCGCTTTGATCCCATAGTGGAACCTGGGGGTTTCGGCTCGGTTGGTGAGCTGCGACCACAACCGCATTTGTCGGTCGCTTACGCCCGGTTATGCGCACCTGGATAATGCCGACGTAGGTTTCAATGGCTTCGATATCTGCGGCGGCAATCGGCACGATCAGGTCCGGTGGCAGCCCATATGTTTGGACGCCAAGTGTCTCCCACTCTTCTTTCGTCATCCCTCTACTTCCTGCAATCTAACGACCACGCTCACTGGCGTGACGTAATTCATCTGCCAAGGCTAACAGCACTCTTCATCCGCGAGCTGGTTAGCCCAATCTCTTGCTGCATTTCTGCAACGATTCCCTCGATTTTCTTGCGCACCTCCTCCGTGCGGAAGGCAGATCTCCTTGAGCGCTCGGCAGGTAGCACGTAGCCGCTGCTAGAGAATGGATTGAGCAACTCGCAATGATCCACACCACGAATGGCATCTTGGACCTCTTGATTCAGCCACCGTTCCATTTCATTAATTCTGTCGATGGCCTGTCGTCTCTCTGAAAGACTGTGATGATACTCGTCGAAGTGGTCAAAGATATACGTGTACTCTCTGTCCTCGTGGTCGCTTATCTTGTTGCGGACTTGGCTATGCACCTTGTTGTAAGAGAAGTGGTTTCCGCAACGCGAGATGACAGGATTGCACCCGTCTCGATTGTCCCCGGTCTTTCCCACGTAGAGCTTGGCATCTACACTGCCATTTGCCACAACAACATAGACCGCGAACCTGCGTTTGAGGCTCTCCGGATTCAGCGTGAACTTGTGTGCCATGTCAATCTTTCGGGTTAACGTCTATTTATATGGTTTCCAGATATATCCGCTTTCGGGTCTTGTTTCTAGATAACTAGTGGCTGTCCACTGGGCTGTACGTCGTCAAAATTACCTGGACACTTTTCCTGATTTGCTCCCGAACTATCCAATCAATTCTGAAGGCGAACAATCAGCGGTATTACTTGAAGATGCCATATTGCTTTCCTATTTATTACTCATCGGATGCGTTCCCATATGACTGGGTATTTCTTCGAGTCTTTTATTGCAACGAAAAGTTAGAGTAACCTCGCCAGTAGTTTTTCTTGTTGTCCAATAGACGCCGTGTAGTTTTTCGACAGGCTTTCCAATTATGTCAAAAACGATGGAGCCATCATGAGGTTGAGTGCGTTCAGCAACCAATACAGACGGCTTACTAGTGTAGCTGTATCCATGCTTTTTAACCTGCTCCTCAATGTCTAACCAGAAATCCCC
The DNA here is from genome assembly GCA_013202285.1 of bacterium. Lineage (GTDB taxonomy): Bacteria > Electryoneota > AABM5-125-24 > Hatepunaeales > Hatepunaeaceae > JABMRV01. The sequence goes on from JABMRV010000239.1 coordinate 7,422, forward strand.
AAGATAACTCCTACTCGTCATCTCAGCAGTCCGCATCACACAGCTCACACGAGTAAATGATTGTCTTATAGTCAGAATTACTGGTATCGGTCCCGGTATTTCACCAGTTTCTGGGTTTTTCCAAGTCGTTTGGATTGATCCTTCCCAGGTGCCATCAAGGCAGGGAAAAGGAACCAGCCATCCGTGAAAAATGCACCATCTCCAGGCGTACAATGTGAATCCTAACCAAAGCAGCAAAACTAAGGGGATTGTTTTATAGGCAACCTTTAAAGCGCTAAATACATCTATAATTTCAGCTTTCGTACACAAAGCAACCGCAATGAAACAGATTGCATAAAGCACGAATAGAAAAAGTGCTAAAGCTTTTAGTTTAATGTTTTTCATTTGTAACCTATGTAGTTCCAGGCAGCTTTGAGGAAGTCCTGTACCTGCTGTCTAGTCCAGGGTTGCGAGCTTCGGAAAAGATATTTTAACTCATTAACTTCACCCCATTCTGAGCAATCTTTATCCTCCTTCGTCCGATTCCAGAGATCGATAATTAGTGCCTTTACTTTGTCGGAATATGTGGGCTCCTTAAATACCTCCAATTTTGCATTCCATATCAAACATTCAATCAGCCAGGATGAAATCCCTGATGCCCCTGGAATTGAGTCATCCTGCATCTTATCACGCAGTCTTTTGAAGACGCGGATAACACGTTTATAGCTTCTTTCGGTCTCCTGGTTACGCTTTACACCGTTATCGTAGTTCTGCTGAGGCCAATTGATTATCCTCACACCTTTATCAGTATCGAAGGCGGTTCCTGAATGATAATGGTGAGTGCCATCCGGATTCTTTCTGCCTGTATATCGTCGATGCTCAAATGTTGCAACAACATCAGCATCAACTCGATACGTGTTCTCATGTATATCAAACGCCTTATTTCCTCGAGTAACCGTCCCTCTTCCGAAGTAAGACTCAAGCGCTCTCTGAACAATATTTTTGAAGTCGGCATATTTCAGAGTGCCATCTTTGTTTCCGAAAGTTTCCGCTGTTGTACCTTGTGGATAATCTGGAAAGAATTCGTTATTATAGCGAATACAGATATCAACGTCGCTGTTAAGACGGACATTGGTGCGTGCCCTATAAGATCCCTGTGATAATACAGTTGGATTGAGTTGCAGCAGTTCCCTATCGGCTTTTACAGCTTCCCTGATAGCATTTTCCGCGTTTGAGCACTTCTTCGTTTCTGTCTCGCTTGGACCTTTAGACCAAGAGACAAATGTTTCTTCAGATATCTTCATTGATTGAGTCTCCATCTTTGGTATTCAATAGTGGTGTAACTCTTTTCTTTCCACTGAGGAGGTCCTGCATTAGGGCGGTTTTAAGAGAAACTAATTTGGATTTACGAATCATACTGTCCTTGATGACCATTCTTATTGAATCGAGTACTTCGGCAACTTGTTCTTCAATTCGTGGTAAAAAAAAACTGGCGTTTGAGATAAAATATTTGTATTAAGACACGGCATTGTTGTGCTAACGGAGTTATTCAATATCCAATTACGAGCTTAATCATAATTCAATTGAAACGCAAGATATTTGCTATTAATTGTTTCTCCGCTCCTTACACGAAGACATCGACCGGAAAACAACCAACCATCTTCACAAATACTTACATAACAACAACGATCTATTGCACCAACCCTACTGAAAACGAGATCTCCCTCGTTCAGTTTATACTTTATCAATCTCTTGTAATCTTCCTCACCAACAAGAGGTAAATTATTATGTGATATATAATTTTCTAATAGATGTTCAACGGTGATGATAGGAATACCTGATTCCTTATAATCTTCAGAATGAAGCTGACTACCAAACGGACCAGTCTGCACTGAGCCTTTGCTTCTACCTACTGCAACACCTAGGTTAACCACCTCCCATGTACGTCGTCAGGATTACCCGAACACATTTACGTATTTGCAAAGGTTTAATTCGCATCGGATTTGATCATGAAAATGATCTCTTCTTCAGGTTCACGCTCCCACTTTTTTCAACAATTCCGCTTGTGTATGCCAGTTCACGCATACTTCTTCGTTTCATCGCACAGTGCGATTCCGAAGTCATTCTCATGCGCTTCATTCATCAGCCTTA
>JABMRV010000240.1 GCA_013202285.1 bacterium
CTGAGGATGTCATCTGTCCGCTGGAAGACGCCCTCGTCTTCCAGCCAAGTTTGTTGTTATTTCTGGCAGACGAGGGCGTCTGCCAGCAGGCAGTGAGGTAGAAATCTATTCTCGGACAGTCTGACAGGCGGGAATCCAGACATGTCATTGTTATTACGTAGATTCAGTCCTGGATTAAATCCAGGATCGTCGGAACGACGATTGTGCCCAAAATAAACTTCACTTATTAATAATAAACCCTAATCGAGATCTCAAGGTGCGAACACGGTTCACAGCCGCTGTGCATTTCAGACACAGTTCAGTAGTGAATTTATGTATGTATGATAGATGTGAACCTGTAAACATGTTATTATTGCAAAAGGTGCGCCATCAAATGTGTCGATTATGTGAGTATCTGAATACCACTTCTAAAAGAGAATGCAGCCAAACATGACATCTGGCTGCATTTATAGATTTCACATTCCGATCCAATTATGATTAACGTTCCTGCTGTGTCTTATAGCTCTGCTTTATCAGCTTATCCAGATAGCCCTTCGGATTGTCGAGCACCGACCTGGTAACAGTGAATCTCTTCTTACCCGCCAACTTGAGACCGTATTCGTAGTCCTTCAGTGATTCTTCAAGCAGTGTTCTCAGGTTCACACCGCGTTCAGCCGATATATTGACCGCCGTTTTCACCGCCCCTGAGGAAAACTCGATGTTTATTCCCGTCCGTGCGGTGAACTTCTCCGCAAAGCTCTCGAACGAATGCTGTTTGATAAGCTCATGCAGATAATTCTGAGCGTCTCTCAACACCTCGGCAGTAATATGCAGTTTGCTTACTCCGGTCGAAGGAAGCGATCTCTCGAATGGAAGTAAATGTTTCTCTGCAACGCTGACCAGACCGCGTGCGCCGGTACCGACGTCGTATCCTTCGGATGCGAACATTCTTAGCGTATCATCACCAAAGGTCAGATCGATTTTATAAGCGGCAAAATCGCGTTGTTTGCCCTGAATGACGGCGCTATTGGGACTTTTGAGGATCTTGTACAATCCCTCCTCATCCAGCACGCTCAGATATGTGACGACCGGAATTCTACCGACAAATTCTGATTCGAAACCGTAATCGTGGAGATCCCTGGCATGGAGTTTATCGAGCAGGTTTTCGACGTCTTCAGAGGAAGTCATCGCCGCGCCGGTGAATCCCATGCCTCCCTTCTTCAGACGCCGGGCAGTAATCTCAGGCAGTCCCTGGAATGCGCCGGACATGACGAACAGGATATTGCGCGTGTTAACCTTTTTCCTGGCGACCTTGCCTGTGCGCTGGGTTTCGATGACCGCCTCCATCTGGCTTGCGAGATCGTGAGGAACTTTCATATCAACTTCGGTCTCCTCCATCAGTTTAAGGAGATTCCTCTGCACGCCGCTGCGCGAGACATCCGGTCCCAGCCAGTTGCCGCTCGAAGCTATCTTGTCGATCTCATCAATATAAATAATGCCGTACTCCGCCAGCTTGATGTTACCATCGACCTGATGCACCAGTTCACGAATCAGGTCTTCCACATCCCCGCCGACATAGCCGGTTTCGGAGAATTTAGTGGCGTCTCCCTTGACGAACGGTACACGCAGTTTTTGTGCGATCAGTTTTATCAGGTAAGTCTTCCCGACGCCGGTTGGTCCGATCAGTAGCATGTTAGATTTCACATCGCCGACGATGTTGTGCAGATCGGGATTATCGCGCTCAAGCTGCATGCGGTGGAAGTGCGTACATATCTTGGTGGCGATTATCTCGATGGTACGATCCTGCCCAACCAGATAATCCTTGAGATAGGTAATCAGTTCTTCGGGTGTTATATCGAAGCGGATGTCCTCAACCGTCGGTTCACTCGCCTTCCCGCCCGGAGGCGAACCCAACTCATCTGCATCCGGCATCATCTGTTCTTTAAGTATCTCTTGAATTCGACCGTCAACCGGCAACGGTCCTCTTTCGTCTTTCATAATTGCCTTTGAGTTTTTTATTCTTCGGAGAATAGCGTGGTTAATGATTGCCATCAATGGGTGGCATGTCCAGCCATATCCCTGCGAAAGCAGGGATCAGCTCACCATTCCCGAAGGGAATGACCTTTGAATAGCCGTGGGCGTA
>JABMRV010000241.1 GCA_013202285.1 bacterium
ACCCCCCCCTTTAATTCCCCCCCCGGTAACCGGGGGGGGTGGGAATGTCTTCCCCCCTGCAATAGCAGGGGGGATGTTTTGCCTCTTTTAGTCACTCCCATTGACACAAAATACTCAAAATTATTTATCCCTTTTACTAACAAACACTAACCCTCCCTATCCTGAACACTTCTTGAAACAAATATACTGAACATACGTATAACATAATAGAAGGAAGAAATCAATCAATTCATCTTCTTACTGAAGTTACTACCGGAAAACGAAATGCTGACAAATGTAGGAGGAAAGAAAAATGGCGGCAAAAGTTGATTTTTCCAGGATCATCGCTGAAGATCGCGATGCTCAGACTGAAGAGAAGTGGAGCGGCACCTTCCTCGAATACCTCGATGTTGTAAAAAAGGATCCGTCGGTTTCCAAGCTGGCTCACCAGCGTATCTACGATACACTCATGGCGCCAGGGATTGTTGATGTTTCAACGGTTGACAACCCGAAATTGAGGCGGATTTACACGGACGATTCAACCAAGATATATAACTTTTTTGCAGATGAGTTTTTCGGGCTGGAACCCACCATCAACCAGATTATGCACTACTTCAATGCGGCGTCGATGAAGGGTGAGGAATCGCGGCAGGTTCTCTATCTGATGGGTCCCGTCGGCTCCGGCAAGAGTTCGCTGGTTGAGAAAATCAAGAGCGCTCTCGAACAGAATATCATCTACCACCTCGAAAACTGCCCGATTCGCGAGGAACCTCTTCATCTGGTTCCAAATCACCTTCGTCCTCAATTCGAGAAGCTGCTTGGAGTGAAAATCGAGGGTGATTTATGTCCCGTGTGCCGCTGGAGATTAAGGAATGAACTGGATAACAACTACGAGAAGTTCGGAGTTGTCACCAGTCGCCTTTCCAGGCGGTCGAGGATCGGAATCGGAGTTGTTCCTCCCGTCGATCCCAACAACCAGGACACTTCGGTCCTTATCGGCGGTGAAGATATCTCCAAGTTGGACAAATACTCGGAGGGCGATCCACGAGTGCTCGACCTGAGTGGTGCGTTGAACGTCGGTAATCGCGGCATGACCGAATTCATAGAGGTATTCAAGAATGAAATCGAATACCTGCACGTTATGATCACCGCCACGCAGGAGAAGATGATCCCCGCGCCCGGTCGTCACGGCATGGTACACATCGATCAGGTGATAATCGCTCACTCAAACGAGGCTGAGTGGAAAAAATTCAAGTCCGACCACACCAATGAAGCCATCCTCGACCGCATTGTGGTGGTAGCGGTGCCATATAACCTCGAGATCTCCGAGGAGGTTAAGATTTACAGTAAGATAATCGAAGCCTCGGACTTCAGGGCACACATTGCACCCTTCACACTCGAATTCGCCTCCATGTTCGCTATCCTGACCAGGCTTGAGAAGAGCAACAAGGTCGATCCGCTGACTAAGCTTAAGATTTATAACGGTGAGGAAGTGCTCGAACAGGGACAGACCAAGCGAATCGATATCCAGGAACTGAAGGAGGACGCCAGGCGAGAGGGTATGCTTGGTATCTCCACGCGGTTTATCACCAAGGCTCTCGATCAGGCTCTCACGGAAAGTGACGGGCAATGCATCAATCCGATCAATGTTGCCGATGCGCTGATCAAGCGGGTAAAGACTGGAGATCTGCCCGACGAGACCCGCAAGGAATATCTCACCTACCTCCAGGATACAATGCACAAGGAATATCTGCAAATTCTTGAGAAGGAGATCACAAGGGCATTCGTCTATTCCTACAAGGAGCAGGCTGAGGCGCTGTTTCAGAATTACCTCGATCACGCTGAAGCATTCGTTAATAAAACGAAGATCAAAGACCCCAACACCAGGGAGGAACTCGAACCTGACATTCAATTCCTCAGTTCAATCGAGGATCAGATCGGTATCACTGGAACAGCCGCAGAAGGTTTCCGCCAGGATGTGATCGCATTCCTCTGGTCGGTAACGCGCAAAGGCGGCAGCGTCGATTACCAGAGTTACGAACCGCTCAAGGAGGCAATCGAAAAGAAACTGCTGACGTCAGTGCGAGACCTGTCAAGAATTGTAACAATGGCAAGGACTCGAGATAAGCAGCAAAAGGAGAAATACGACATGATGGTTCAGCAGCTCATAGAAAACGGTTACTGCGAATCCTGTGTCGATACTATCCTGAAGTATGCGGCAAATAATCTTTGGAGGGATTAGCAGAAGAAAGAACATGAAAAAAGAGCGCAATCATGGCATACTTCATACAACCTTCGGATTACCGCAGCGACCGCAGTGCGTCTGACCGCGCCAGACACCGGGAAAAAATCCGTGAGAATATTAAGGAGAACATCGCTGACATCATCTCTGAGGAAGCGATAATCGGGAAGTCCGGCGATCGGGTAATAAAGATTCCCATTCGCGGTATTAAAGAATACAGATTTGTATATGGTGATAATACGCCTGGCGCGGGTCAGGGAGAGGGTGATACAAAACCCGGGGACGTAGTAGGTAAAGAACACTCGGACGGCAGCCCGATGGGCGAAAAAGCAGGGAATCAACCGGGAGAGGATTATTACGAAACCGAAATAACCATCGATGAATTAATCGACATCCTTTTTGAAGACCTCGAGCTGCCGCACCTCGAAAGAAAGAAATTCCGTTTCATCGAATCCACACGGCTGCTCAAACCGAAAGGCACAAAGAAGGTCGGAATCAGAGCCCGGCTCCACAGAAAGAAGACCGCAGTACAACGCATCAAGAGGAAGCTCTCCACCGACAGAATCCTGAACGGAGAAAACGGTGATGAAACAGAGCCAATCCAGACTGAGCAGACAGAGAGTAGTTTAAAAGGCTGCCAATGCGCCGCCATTGGCAGTTCAAAGCAAGAGGATGAGGAACGTTTCCCATTCCATCAGGACGACCTTCGCTATAAGCGACTGGATGAAGATGTCAAGGAGGAATCCAACGCCGTTGTAATCTGCATAATGGACACCTCCGGTTCGATGGACAGTACCAAGAAATTTCTTGCCCGGAGTTTCTACTTCCTCCTCTACCAGTTTGTCAAGCTTAAATACCGCAACACGGAACTGGTCTTCATCGGTCATCACACATCCGCCAGGGAAGTCAATGAACAGGAGTTCTTTCACAAAGGAGAGTCGGGCGGTACGTTGATATCCTCTGGCTATAACAAGGCGCTGGAGATCATCAAGAGCCGCTTTCACCCGTCGCTGTGGAATATCTATGCATTTCACTGTTCAGACGGCGATAACTGGGCTTCCGACAATCCTGCGGCGATCAAAGCTGCAACAGAACTGACCGGGATCTGCAACCTGTTCGGCTACGGTGAGATAAAACCCGGTCGTATCAGCACTTTCGAATCATCAATGTTCAAAGTGTTCGAACCGATAAAAACTGATAATTTTGTGATGGTCAAGATAACTCGCAAATCTGAGATCTGGCCCGCCTTCAAGACTTTGATGTCGGCTGACAGTGATAGCGAATAATTCACTGACCAATTCTATCACAGGGATCGAAAAATGGCGGAATACATAATAAATGAACTTGAAAAGTGGGACGAAAGGATCAAAGAAATCGTTGTAGCTTTCGGACTTGATCCATTCCCCCAGATTTTCGAATTAACCGATCATAACCAGATGATCGGCTATATGTCGTACTCCGGGATGCCGGCGAGATATCCACACTGGTCGTTCGGGAAACAGTATGAAAAGCAGAAAACGCTCTATGATTACGGCGTCGCCGGTCTTCCGTATGAGATGGTTATCAATTCCAATCCCTGCCTTGCCTACCTGATGTCGGACAACAGCCTTTTGCTGCAGATACTTACAATGGCGCATGTCTATGCACATAACGACTTCTTCAAGAATAATTTCATGTTCAAACAGACACATGCAGAATACACGCTTGAAAAATTCAAAACCCGCGCCGACCGTATCAGACGATACAACGAAGATCCTAATATAGGTTTCCAGAAAGTCGAGGAATTTCTGGACGCTGCACACGGTCTATCTATGAACTGCAGCAGATTCTCTGCTATCAAAAAACAATCCATTGAAGGACAGAAAGGTCTTGATCAACAGAATGGTGACCTCCCTGAAAATGGTGACAGGGATCTGCTCCTGTTCATCAGGGATAACAACCGAATGCTGGCGGAATGGGAGAAAGATCTGCTGACTATTGTCCATGATGAAACCCTCTATTTTATCCCTCAGATTGAAACAAAGATTCTGAACGAAGGCTGGGCGGTTTACTGGCATAAGAAAATCCTTGAGAAGCTTGATCTACCGCAAGATCTTCACATGGAGTTTCTCGTGCGACATAACCAGGTTGTCAGACCGATACCAAGAGGACTTAATCCCTATTATATCGGCTTCAAGCTAATTGAGGATATTGAAAGAAGTTGGGATAACCGATCTGAGGGTGAGAAGTCCAAAAATCAAAACGATCCCGCACAGACGGGACAGAAGATATTCCAGGTTCGCGAAACTGACCGGGATGAATCATTCATACGGCAATACATGACGAGAGAACTCATGGAAGAGATGGATCTCTACCAGCATGAGACAGCAGGAAATGAACGCGTCGTGACAAAGGTAGCTTCCGAGCAGGACTGGAAGGATGTTAAAAACACCATCATTCGGCAGGTTGGGATGAATTCCCTACCCGTCGTTAAGGTTCATGATGCGAACTACAACGGTCTGGGAAAGCTGCTGCTTGTTCATGAATTCGATGGTCGTGAACTTGACAGGGATTACACTGAACATACTCTGAAATTCGTCAAACATCTCTGGCAGAGACCTGTAATCCTTGAATCTTTTCTTAATTCCAGGAAGGTACATCTGATCTATGATACAGAGGAAAAATTTGAACTCAAGGAAATTTGATCGATTCAATCATAATCGTTCCTGCCTGCCAACGGCGGTGCATTGGCAGCCAATATATGCCTGATTGAATTCACAAGTTCACAAATTCACACAATTCCGCGATGATAAAACACATATTAACACTCCAAGAAACCTCACACTCTGCCGATAACAGGATATAAACGATTCATCCTGCACAATATGCACATATTTTTTCATATAGATCGAGTATTTCAACAAAAAGAACGTATCACTTTAGGAACGGTATGGGTTTGATTGATTTTTAAGGATATAAAGTAGTACTATTATAGTCTATAAGGCTTTCCTCAGGATTTTATTACAACCTGATGTATAAAACCGCAACTTACAATATCAATTCAGCCAGAGAGGCAATAATGCAACGAGCCATTATTTTACCACTCCTTGGGCTGGTACTGATTCTTTTCTGTTTCTCAGCGCAGATCTCTTCAGCCACAAGCGAAGAACAGATAGAAACTTCCGGGAATATTCCCGTTCGAGACGAACCCCGTCGTGATGAAAGAAGTGACCGGGATGAATTCGGTTACAACTGGCTCGACGGCGATGAAGCAACCGGTCCGAGCTTCAGGTGGACTGAGATATCCGATGAGGATAACCGGTTGAACGCAGGAGACGACTGGAACAGCGGACCTCTCGATCTCGGCTGGTCGTTCGAGTATTACGGTGTGGAATACGAATCTATCAGGGTATGCGACAACGGCTTAATATCCTTCACCAGTAATTCGACGGAAAGAGATCCCTTCGAACTCCCATCAGCAGAAGAACCCTTTAACATACTTGCCGCTCAGTGGGTGGATCTGAACCCACGAGAAGGCGGTAATATTTACTTTCTTACAGATCCCGATGAAGAAATCGCCGTTGTCAGCTGGATCAATATTCCGGTTTATGCCGGTGGTGACGAGACAGAACAGATGTTCCAGATTATCTTGCACGGTGATGATGATGCGATAGTCTTCCAGTATGCTGACAATCAGAGAACGGGAAGAATGACATGTATCGGCATACAGAATGGAGATGGAAGCATCGGTCTGAATATCGCGTTTTCAGAGTTCATCGATGATGAATCCGACCTGGCGCCAGCCGGACGAGCCATCGGCATCGGCTGCCCATGGATAGAATATCCTGACTCGGCAGGAATGCTCTTGGATAAGGAAAGCATTAATTTCGGTCAATTACTGCTTGAACATAGCAAGATCGATTCGATAAACATAACCAACAATGGGAGAATCGACCTCGAAATAGAAGACATAACTTCAAGCGATGAAGCCTTCACACTGGAAGAAATCGACTTCCCTATTGTACTTGAATCCAAAGAGAGATGGACTTTTGACATCGAATTTGAACCTCAGGATTACGATGACTTCAATGGTGATATCACCATTCACAGCAATGCTCAAAACGGTGATGACGGTGAAATTGTAATTCCAGTTACAGGTGACTGCCCCGAGGATCCTCAGATCATTACATTAGACCCGGCAGAAATTTCCACCGTTCTGAACAGCAATGAAACATCCGAATCTGAAATAACAATTGGTAATACCGGCGGTTGCCCACTATACATCAGCGGAACCAGGCTCGAAATTGAATCAATGCCTGAGCAGGGTTTTCATCTGCCGGGAGTGGTTGAATCACGCTTTGCTCTGTTCGCCGAAAACATCGACCCTTGGAACAGGGACTACGACTTGAGACAGATCTTCGATAGTATCGAAAATCTTGAATACGAACACTTCGACAATTTCGACGATTTCGAGGATGTTACCGATTTCAGTGAATTCGATATAATCTGGATCGCCAACGGTCAATCTGAGGAGTTCCTCAACGATTACAGCGCCAAGCTCTCCGCAATCGAAGATTTCGTTGACAGGGGCGGCGTTTACTATATGTGCACAGGTGATCTTAATAGCAGAATCGAATATGAACACCCTGGAGGACTTTGTCCTACAAAAAAGCGTATTTTTGAAGGTGTTACGGCTCTATCAAGCATTAACAATTACCTGTTTTACCTGATGGGATGGAATGAAGTCAGAGAACTGACTGGATTCAGTTATTCAGTTTACAGCAACTACCGTCTCGCCCGGATAGAGAACAGCTACCTCGATCCGGTCATATTAGTACGCGAAAACAAAGATAACGGCAACGGTATACCAATAGTTGTTGCTTATGATTACGGATCGGGATTCTGCATGGTCTCCGGCGCTCTCGATGGTCTGCTGCACAATGAACCTGAACGGTTTGACTGGGGACGCACCGGTCCCAGCACACTTAGATACCTGGACTATCTCCATAACCTAAACCGCTGGCTGACCTGGATACCATATCAAGATACTGTCGATGCTGAAGATGAAACAGAGTTAACCGTTACTCTGGACGCCGCAAATTATGCTGAAGGAGAATATAACGCACATCTCCACATTTACTCCAATGACATTGAACATCCCGATACTACCATCAGCATCGATCTGCAGATAATAGGCATCCCGGAAATATCGGTAAGCTGGTCGGCGGATTACGGTTATCCTGATGTAATCGACTTCAATGCCGCTTATGGTTTTACCTGTAACAACCACAGTTATGATCTGCCGCTGACAATACATAACAGCGGCAGTTCCATCCTGAATATCACTGACGCTGAAATAAGTTCGCAGTATTTCAATGTGGAGTTCAACGAAGAAGAAGGCATCGATCTTAATCCCTGCAGGGATACAGTAATAACCGTAACTTTCTCCCCAATTGAGTCGGACGATTATTATGCTGAATTGATCCTCTCCTCGAACGATCCTGAGAATGAAGAATATTCCATAAACCTCTTTGGTGGAAGTTGCGAATCGCCTCAAATAGTCGTCGATCCTGCTGAATCAATTGAAATGGAGATACCGGAAGGCGGTATCAATACAGAAAATCTTCTCGTTCTTAATGAGGGAGAAGCTGATCTTCACTTCAGAATAGAACATGATTTCGTCAGTGGACCCGATCGAGATGATATGCAGCGAGTATTGAGAAATGTAAACTCTATTACTCTTCCGAAACGGGATTTACTGTATGGAAGATATGCCGTCTTCCAGGTGCGAGGTGATTGGGGCTTCTACTCCGAGGTTTGGTTGGACCAGATAGACGTCGAGTACGATTCATACACTCGTGTCGGAGACATTGGCAACATCGACCTGAGTGAATACCAGGCAATTATCGTGGCTGGTAATCGTCAGGGCGCGGGCTTTCATAGCGCCTGTCGGAATAACCTCGCCTGGTTTGAAGAATATATCGATAACGGCGGCGTTATGTACCTCGAGACCGGAGGAAGTGCTGAATTCACATTTGAGGCGCCAGGTCATATAAGATGGGAATTTGGACTCGATGCCAACGGCGTAGTTGTCGTAAACGGCGAAGAGAACTTCCTGATATCGCAGATGGAATGGGAAAACGGACATGTACTGTTAGGGAATTACTTCCTATACTCCAATTTTCAAATCGAACAGTTTAACGAACTCATCGACGGAGGTGACAGCGATTGGTATCAGGTTATAGTCGAAGGTCAGAGTTCACATAATCCGGGCGTGGTTGCATACAACTTTGGTGATGGAGCAGTTGTTATCGCGGGCTGCCTTATCGCTACTCAGTGGCAGAGCTGGGATGATGAAGGGCAATGGGGTTCCGCTCGAGAGGAAATGCTGCGATATATGCTTTCCCTTGGTCGGACTTCGTGGTTAGGATATTCTCCCTGGAATGGGGTAATCACTGAAAATCAGGATGAAACGATAACCCTGAGATTTAACGCTCAGAACAAGCAGCTCGGTGATTATGAAGCCGTTCTCAATATAATCACCAATGATCCGGATCAAGCTCTTATTGAGATTGATATTATCCTGACCGTACAAGCCGCTCCGGACATTCTGGTATCATGGAGTGATGAGGCAGGTTATCCGGATGTAATGGACTTCAGTATGGTTTACGAAGAGCTGCTTCCCGATGAAGAATATCTCCTGCCCTTCCGGGTGTCCAACGATGGAAGCCTTCAGCTTGTCCTGAGCCAGTTTATGTTTGACAGTGAAAATTTCTCCGTCAATTTCGATGACGAAGTTTCTCTGGATGCTGGAGATATTTATTATGACACACTGAAATTCTCGTATGCAGATGAAGACCTTTACCATGTCTTCCATGCTCTAATGACAATCAGTTCCAACGATCCGGACGATGAAGAAAGTGAAACAGAAATAAGAGCCGAACGAGACATTCCCTCATGGGAATTAATACTGCAGGCAGGCTGGAGTATGGTTTCGTTGAACATGTGGCTTACGCATGATCTGTATGCTGACGGTGAGGAGCGAGGTCCTGATCTGCCTTTGATGTTTGATCCTCTCAAGGAACTCATCATATTAATTAAAAACGGTATGGGAAATTTCTGGCTTCCTGAGTGGGATTATAATCGTATAGATTACTGGAACTATGAAGAAGGATACCTCATCAAAATGACAATGGACACATCAATTACCTGGTATGGTGTCCCGATTCCCGCTCAAAGTGACATATCGCTGGAAGACGGCTGGAATATGATCGCCTATTTCCCGGATTACCCGCTGGATGCATCCGATCCGGATTTCTTTGTCCTCTCTCCAATTATCGACCACGTGTTACTCGCCAAGGATGAACAGGGATATTTCTTGGTGCCGGAATTTAATTACTCCAATATGCCACCGTGGATTCCCCAGCATGGATATAAGGTCAGAGTCGATAATGATGTTGTTTTGAACTATCCGTTTGAGCCTGAGGAACGGGCTTCATCCGTTGAATTCACCGATTATTCCATTCTGAACGGACATTGGCAGTTGACTAATCGATCCGGAGAAAATATGTCCGTTCTTGTCACATCCTTTGATAACCTGACTGTAGGAGACGGCGACCAGATCGGCGCTTTCAGCAGTTCAGGAAGCCTGGTCGGTGTCGGTTTTGTCAGGGATGGACAATGCGGCATCGCCGTCTGGGGTGACGATCCTCAAACCGAAGCTGTTGAGGGACTGATAGAAGGTGAAGCCTTTGAATTAAAGCTCTGGGATAACCGGACAGAAACCACCTCGGTTGTTATCGCTTCTCAAATCCATCGCGGTCGAGGTTTACTGTACGAAAATGACAATATCGTAATACTCGATATAAAAACTGTTGCATCTGTTCCATCTAATTACTATCTTTCACAAAACTATCCAAATCCTTTTAACTCAATTACACGTATAACATATGGATTACGGGAGGCTGGCAGAGTTTCAATCAGGGTTCTTGATATTCAGGGACGCCTGGTAGAGGAACTGGTAAACACTAATCAGGCTGCAGGGGATTATTCATTACTCTGGAATGCCGGTTCATTCGCTTCGGGTTTCTATTTTATCTCGATGCAATCCAACAGTTTCCATGCAGTTCGAAAATCGATGTTAATCAGGTAGTATTCTAACTCCCATCCTGTTGTCAGTCAAGGTATATGGTGACAGACAGATTACGGGGGTGTCGGGGTGTCGAAGTGTCGGAAACGCGACACCACGACACTACGATACATACCCCCCTTTTAGGTTCACGACGTTCACCTTTTATCGGAGAATTCGGGTTATGCCCACAGATGCAGCTCCCAGAAAAAAATGGGAAAAACCACAACTAATCATCCTGATCAGAGCCAGACCGGCAGAATCCGTTCTTTATAATTGTAAGAACTCCGGCTTGGAAGGTCCGGGATTTGCGAACAAAGCTTGTCAAATGGGAGATTGTACCGCCCTCTGCGAAGAAAAATATACCTCTTAATCGGGTTTATATTGTCTGACCCTGAAATTCCATGTAGATTAAAGCAGATTTAGTTTGAATCGTTCCAATAGGAAATCAATAAATCACCCTCCTCTAAAAGAAATCCAAGCCGATCACTCCTCACCAGCTTTATTAAACCAGATGTCACCCCTCTCATGATCCACCAATTATCATTACGTGACGGAAAATCATGTAATTATTGAAATTTCTTCAATCCCATTAGTGATTCAACTTCATACTTGACAAAACATCAAAAATGACTTAGTTTATTTGAATCATTATGATATAATAGTTTATATACTTTTCATTCTATGACAACAAACCCGCAAATATAAACCGCCTGAATGAACACGGATCATAACAACAAGCTGAATATCCTCCTGCTGGATGAGTCTCCAACCGCAGCGAACGAAACCGCTCGTCTGCTGAGCACCTCAAGAAAATGCGAGATTGAGATCTTATACAGCGTACGCAATGCTCTGCAAACTATTTCCAGGAATAAACCTGATCTGATAATAACCGAATGGGAACTGAAGGACTATTCCGCTACTGAACTGCTGAGGATACTGAACTCAAAAGAAGATCTGAAGAATATTCCTGTAATCGTCTGTACTGTCGTTCGCAGCAACAAGTTGATGATGAGCGCGAAGAACCTCGGTGTCTCCGGAGTACTGTTAAAACCCGTTAATGAAAAGCGTCTGGCAAAATATATTGATAATCTGTTTCCCTTAACCAAGACCGGCGATCATGAGAACATCATATCCGATGCCGCAGAGATCATCAAGGAGCAGATCAAACAGATTGATAAACTTTCACCACTACCAACTCTGGCTAAGGAAATTATCAATATAACCAACGATCCTAACTCAACCGCAAGAGATCTTGCAGATGTAATCAGACGGGATCAGACGATTGTAGCTCGACTGCTTAAGATCGTTAACAGCGCTTACTTCAACTTCTATCGCAAGATCAGTGATGTCAGCCGGGCAATTGTAATCCTGGGGCTCGAAGAGGTCAGAAACATATCTCTCGCAGCATGCCTGATGAGCAATTATCCATCGAGGAATAGTCCACATTTCAACCGTGACGATTATTGGAAGCATGCCTTTGGAGTTGCCTATATATCCAAAGAACTCAGTAAGCTTTGTAGGGATATTCCACCGGAGGATGCTTTCACCATGGGCTTGCTGCATGATTTCGGGAAGGTGGTTTTTGATCAGCATTTCGGTGAAATCTTTGATGTGATTCTCAAGATTGCACACCGGAAAGAACGACCTCTTCATCTGGTTTCCAAAGAGCTTATCAAGATCGATCACCCGACTCTCGGCGGCTTGATAACTGAAAGCTGGAAGCTGCCCAATGCCCTGATACTGGCGATACGTTATCACCATGAACCATACGAGAGCTTCACAGATAACCAGATTAGTCTCGTTCATCTGGCAAATTATTTCTGCCATAAGTATAAAATAGGCTCAAGCGGCAATCCCGTACCGGATGAAGTATATCCCGCATCACTACCCGCACTTGGTCTTGATGGTAAAGACCTTGACGAGGTGTGGGCATTGACGAAACTCAATCCTGCATCGCTTTCTGTGATAATTTGATGCTAACTTTCGTTTAGAAATTATCAAGGACTGGTTACACAGTCCTTTTTTGTTACCCGAAATTGGAGACCTCAGTGATACGCAAGATTGCTGAAGCAGTAACCGATCATCCTAAACTGATAATCATCTCCATCCTGATAATTGTTGCATTCCTCGCTTCCGGAATTCCAAAAATCAGAATCGAGGAGAACATCAAGGAGATGCTACCCCAAGATATTCCTTCCAGGCAAACACTCAATAAATTAGATGATATATTCGGTGGGTCTGACGTCATCCTGATCGCCATCAGCGCCGAACCGGATATCTTCAACAGCAGAACACTCGGTAAAGTAAAAGCTATGACCGACTCGCTGGAGATGATGCCGAGCTTTACCAAGGTTACAAGCCTGTCCACCATCAAGCAGATCAAGGGTATGGAATGGGGGCTTGAGGTGACACAGTTCATGGAGGAAGTTCCACAATCGTCAAAAGAAATTGAACAACTTCGAGAACGTCTGTATGAGGATTCAACCTATCTCGGTCAGGTTGTCTCATACGATGGCACTCATACCGCTGTAATAGCTGTTGTTGCTGAAGACACCGATACCAATTTGATATACAAAGAGGTGAGTGAACTTGTCGAGAAATTCCAATCTCCCGAAAGTATTCATCTATCCGGCACTCCCGTAATAATGAGCATCGTGGGGAGCAAGATCAAGAATGATCTTCGCCGACTTATCCCCTTTGTGATCGCGGTAGTCTGTATAATCATGTACCTGTGTTTCGGGACGCTGACAGGAATGATAATACCGTTGTTAGCTGCCTTGTTAAGTACTGTTTCGATGATTGGTCTGATGGGGCACATGGGCAAGCCGTTTATGGTTGTTAACAACATTATGCCCGTTGTACTGATTGCAGTTGGTGTATCTTATGCTATTCATATAATCGCAGGTTTCTACGACGAGATTTTGATTACAGGTGACAAAAGAGAAGCCCTTTTAAGAACCATCGATCATGTAGGCACTCCGGTAGCACTGGCTGGGCTTACAACTATTGTCGGTTTCGCCACTATGATGACGGCTCCTTTGACCATACTCGCTGAATTCGGCGCTTTCCTTGCATTCGGCGTATTTATGGCAAGCCTGATAACCCTGACGTTAGTACCCGCAATACTAACGCTGCTTCCGGTCCCGAAGCGAAAGTTACAAGTCGTAAAAACCGGTTTAATCGACCGATTCCTGAACACCATAAGCAAGACGGTTCCCCGCTGGAGGAAGTCCTTTTTCTTCTCAGGGATAATCCTGATGATTATCTTCGCCTTCGGACTTCCCAAGCCGCAGATGGATATGAATCCCATCACCTTTTTCCCACATGACAGTGAAATCCGGCAGGCAGACAGAGAAGTGAACGAGCACCTTGGCGGTTCCGTCAACCTCAATCTGCTGTTCAAGGGTAATATTCAGAGCCCGGAAATAATTGAGGCAATGGATGATATACAGCAATTCCTTGAGAAGTTCCCTGAAACAGGATCATCCTTCTCACTTGCGACAATCGTAAAGAAGATCAACCGGGTGATGAACGATGACAATCCGGCTTTTGAAGTAGTCCCTGAAACGGAATCAGCTATTGCGCAATCTCTGCTGATGTACAGCATGTCCGGCAGTCCCGAAGACTTTGAACAGTTCGTTGACAACAGCTATGAAAACGCCCAGGTTGTAGCGCGTCTGAAATCGGTGAGTACAAAGCGTACCAGCAAAATTGCCAATGCGGTAGAGAAGTATTGCCGGGAAAACTTCAAAGATATGGAGAAGATTGAGATAACCGGCATGGTCGTATTCCTGAAGGATATGGCAGACCTGATAATAATCTCACAGATAAGAAGTCTGCTGATATCGGTTGTTCTTATTTCTCTGATTGCCTGGATAATTTACCGCTCAGGAGTAATCGGGATCCTCGCAATTATCCCGGTCGTAATAACAGTGTTCATCAATTTCGGTCTGATGGGATACTTCGGTATCGCCCTGAGTACTCCGACAGCCGTAATATCCAGCATCATCATCGGAATCGGAATAGATTTCTCCTTCCATTTCCTTTCGAGATACAAGCTTGAACTGCAACGAAGCAGCACAATTGAAGCAATAAGAACCACCATTAAAAGAGTTGGTAAGCCAATTCTCTACGATGCCCTACCGACCGCCTGCGGATTTCTGGTATTGCTGACTTCGGGATTTCTGCCTGTAAGGTATCTTGGGGCGCTTATCGCCATGACGATGATGATCTGCGCCATGGGAGCACTGACAATACTGGCATCAGCATTGATAATCACCAGGGCAAAATAGAAACGGTATAACCATTGAGGAGAAAATGTTGAAATCACCTGTCTCTATTCTTATTATTACAATCATTACCGCATCTTTCCTTATCGGAGATAATGCCGCAGCACAAGAGACCATGACCGCCTACCAGATTATGGAGAAGGTCGATCAACGTCTGATCCCGACGGATCAGAAAGCTGAAATGACCATGAACCTGATTGACAAAAGAGGGAAGATTCGTTCCCGTTCCGTCAAGACCTATCGAATGGGCGATGAGAAACAGATCATGTGGTTCATCAAACCCGCCGACGTGAAGGGTTCGAGTTTCCTGCGGATCTCGCATGATGACCGCGATGACGACATGTGGATCTACCTGCCTGCATTCGGTAAGGTCAGGCGTATCGCTTCGAGTGTCAGGAACAGCAACTTCATGGGATCGGACTTCACATACGAAGACATGGAAACACCCAATCTCAACGATTTCGATTACAACCTGCTCAGAGAGGAACAGCTTGAAGAGAAATCATGCTGGGTGATCGAGAGAATTCCGCACAAGGGGATTTCGAAGAACTATTTAAAAATGATCACCTGGATATGGAAAGAACATTTCACACCGGTAAGAGAGGAACTTTACGACAGGAAGGGAAACCTGAGAAAGATCAAGAGCATCAATGTTTCACAATCGGGTAAATATTGGATTCCCAGCAATATCACAATGGAAAACCTCAAAACCAGGCATAAGACGGAATTGATTTTCGACAAGGTTGAGGTCGATACCGGTATAGATGAACAGGTATTCAAATCCTCTTATATGACCAGGATTCAATAGCAGGTTATAATATGAAGAAATTGTTTTTTCTGATAATTTCATTATCGATAGTTCTGTTACATAGTGAAGATGTTTCTGCCCAGACATGGGAGTTGCGCGGTTCTCTGCGCAGTTGGATCAGAGGGTTCACTCACTCACCGAATGAAATAGACCTGATGGAATCGAGGCTGAAACTGGAACTCATATCAGGTATGGGCGAGAACAGCGCATTCTTTGTTCGCAGCTTTTTGTCTCATGACGGTAGATCAGACGATGAAGTCAAGCTTGATCTTAAGCAGGCTTATATTGATTACTACTGTGACTGGGTGACTTTTCGTTTCGGCAAGCAGTTGATGACGTGGGGAAAAGCCGATGAGATAAATCCGACCGATGTCCTCAATCCGCAGGATCTGGCGAATATACTCGAGGATAAGATCATCAGGAAAATCGGATTGTTCGCTCTGAAGGCAAACTGGTATATCGTCGGATTTGATCTTGAGACCATCTGGAAGCCTCAGTTTGAAGCAATGAAGCTGCCTCAACCAGGTTCAAAATGGAATTTCTTGACCAAGCAGGAAATGTCTGAGATGCCTTCCCCGACGTACCCCAGCGACGATCTCGACAATACCGAATGGGGATTACGGCTCTCGAAGACGATCTCAATGTTTGACTTCTCAATGTCATTTTATGACGGTCTTGAGAGCATATATACCCCTGAGATGATATACAACATGCAAACAGGGACTATGAGAATCAACCGGCTGCTCTTTCACCGCGTTAGAATGCTCGGCGCTGATTTCGCCGGCAGTGTGAAATCGATCGGCATCTGGGGAGAGGGCGCATATTTCATTACCAGGGATGAAGATGGGATCGATCCGATTATTAAGAATCCGCATATCCAGTTTGTGGTCGGTTCCGACTATACGTTCCATAACGGTTTGAAAGTAAACGTCCAATTCCTGCAGGAGATCATTACTAAAATCGCCGATGATGCCGAACGGGATAAAGAGGAGAAAATAACCAGTAAACTTGGCGTCGGATTACCGTTACAACAGGCATTGACAACCCGTATCGCCCTGCCGTTCGGTTCAGGCGATGCGCACTCAATCGAACTCTTCTGTATCTATGATCTGAAAGATGAAGGTTATCTCGCGGGACCGAGAATCCGTTACTCACCTGAGGATGCTGTGGTTATCGAAGTAAGCGCGTCTATCTTCAACGGTAAGAGCAGCTCCATGTTCGGCAAATTCAGCGAAAACGACGCGGTCAGCATTAAATGCACTTACAGTTTTTAAACAGTATATCACTCACTGGGGATGGCGGACATTCCTGTCCGCCACATTATTTGGTTCTTCGCTACATCGAATGGGGAGAACCTGAGAACTCTGTAAGGTATTACATCCTGTGCTTGAATTAACTGTGATAATACCGTATTTTAGAACATAGAAAAATCAAATTTTCAGAACGGAATCTTATGAGAAACAAATTTTATCTTAGCATCCTGATGATTTTCCTGATCTCGATCTCCACTGCCGAGCTTGCCTCAGCGGGCAAAGCCGGTACACTGGACGAAAGGGTCAGGGAAAAAATCCTCGATAACGGACTCAGGATCGTCGTTGTTGAACGTCATACCGCGCCGGTGTTCTTCACACTTATCTCCTTTCGTGTAGGTGCAAGCCATGAGTCGCCCGATCACAGCGGATTGTCACACTTTCTTGAGCACATGCTCTTCAAGGGCTCGAAAAATGTAGGCACAAAAGACTATGCCAGTGAAGTTCCCATCATGGATGAGCTTGAAGAGATCGCCGGTACAATCAGGGATATCCAGATTACGCTTAAGCCCTGGCGATTTAAACTGTTCGACGAATATGCAGCAAAGGTAAAATCTGAACTCACCGCAGAGATTCGTCAGGAGATTGGCTCGGACGAAGCCGCAGGCTGGCGAGCGGTTCTCGAACAGCTTCCATCTGATTTCACCGATCTCCCGGAAGAATGGTCACGCTCACAATGGCTGTTAAAAGACCGTGAAAATAATTACTGGACACTGTATCGAGATCTTCTTGAACACCGTGCCTTACTCGCTGATCTGATCGTTCAGCAGCGCGAGTTCATCAACCAGAATGAACTCTCGCAGATCTACGAGATGCGCGGCGGAAGGAGGCAGAATGCATTCACCTCTTACGACCAGACAACATACATGGTCGGACTGCCGTCGAACTGTCTCGAACTCTTTTTGTATCTTGAAGCCGACCGTTTTACAAACCCCGTATTCAGGGAGTTCTACAGCGAAAAGAAGGTGGTCATGGAAGAAAAACGGATGTACATGGATGAACCGGGCGGGCTTCTATGGGAAACATTCATGAGTACCGCATTCAGAGCACACCCGTACGGAAGACCTATAATCGGCTGGTTATCTGACATTGAGCTTACACTCCGCACCGATATGGAGGAACATTTCAAACGTTTCTACGCACCTAACAACTGCCAGTTAACAATTGTCGGTGATGTTAATGCTAAGGAGGTTTTCAAACTTGCTGAAAAATATTTCGGTGACTGGAAACCAAGTAAAGTCGCCGACGAAATGACGGTCGTCGAACCTGAACAGAACGGTGAGAGAAGGATTCAGGTTGAGTTTGATGCCGAACCACGGCTGGGTATCGGCTTCCACGTTCCGGTCGCACCTCATCCGGATTCCTATGCTTTGACAATGATAGACTACATTCTTTCCGCAGGACGAACATCTCGGATGTATAAATCAATATTCGTCGAACAGAGTTTGACCGCTTCCTCACCCTCTACCGGGCAAGAACCGGCGGATAGGTATCCGAACCTCTTCTATGTTGAAGCTACACCTAAAGCACCTCACACAACTGAGGAGGTTGAAACTGCCATCCTGGAAGAAATCGAAAAACTGAAGGACGAACCTGTCACCGACCGTGAACTCGAACGAATCCGCAACCGTTTCAAGATGCATCAGCTAAGTCGAATGGGCTCTAATTATGCCCTGGCGTTCACGATCAATTCCGCTTTCGTCAATCGTGGAGACTGGAGATCTGTAACCGAGGATTTCAACCGGTTGGAGAAGGTAACCGCTGATGATATCCAGAGAGTTGCGAAGAAATACTTCACCGCAAAGAACCGTACAGTTGCAATCCTCGTCAAACCGCTCGAAATGGCTGAGACAGAAACAACAGGAATGGAGGAATAGATGATTAAGAAACACATTGCAATTGGGATACTGCTGTTCGCATTCATCCTGTTGATCATTCCTGCGGCTTCAGATGCGAAGAAACCGCAGAACTATCGCGAGATCGATACTCCCGAGATGAAGTGGGAAATGCCGGATTACAACATTTTCGCCCTCGATAATGGTATCTCCGGACTGGTAGTTGAAGATGATGAAGTTCCTCTTGTCAACTTTGCGCTCTACTTCCCTGCATCCCCCGATCCCGAAGAAAGAGTCGTACTGGCGGAGATGACTGCCTGGACACTACGCAACGGAAGCAGTGTAAACATCCCTGCGGACAGCCTGAATGACATCATTGAATACAAGGCTGCCTGGCTGGGTGTATGGGCGGGACCGGAACTGCTGCGAATCGCCGGATTCTGTCACAAGGACGACCTCGACTTCCTCATCGGTCTGGCGTTTGAACTGATAGAAAATCCCGCCTATCCTGAGGAGATGATCGATTTGAAACGCAGTACCATGCTGGAGAGGATCAGGCGCCGCTATGACAGACCGAGAGGAATAGGATTCCGCGAATTTAATAAACTCATCTATCCCGGTCATCCCTACGGACGTGAAACCAGCGAGGAGACTGTTAATTTAATATCTCGTGAAGACCTGCTGAATTATCACCGAAAGGTTTTCAATATTGGAAGATCAGTAATCGGATTTTCCGGTGATGTAACTACGAAACAGGTTAAGGCTCTGGTGGAAGAGTTTTCGAGTAAATTACAATCAGGTTCTGAACAGATTGAACCTCTGCCACCGGCGCCTGAACCGGCAGAGCCGGGAGTTTATTATTACCGGAAGGATGTCAAACAGGCGTTTATCACGATGGGACACCAGACCATCGACTACTACGACCCGCAACGGCATGCTTCTGAAATCATGAACTTCATGCTCGGCGGCGGCAGCTGGACGTCAATCCTCAAGCAGAGAATACGCGTTAATGAAGGATTGTCATACGCAGTCTGGTCGGGTTTCTCAACTCCCGTACCTGTTATCGGCAGGTTCAGAGCGTCTGCCTCAACTCGGCTGGATCAAGCCGGACGCACCCTCGCGCTGATGAAAGAAGTCATCGAAGATTACCGGCAGAACGGACCAACCGAAGAGCAGTTTAAACGCGCCAAGGATGCTTTTGTCAACAGCTATGTCTGGAAATACGAAGACAGCAGTGACATACTTTACAGGCTGACATATCTCATGTGGCGCGGTCTGCCGTTAGATACACCCACGAGCGATCTTGAGGCTTACCAGAACCTGACTCTTGAAGATGTTAAACAGGCTGCACGGGAGCTTCTGCATCCTGATAAACTCATCACGGTTGTCATCGGCGACGAGGAGAAGATGGACAGACCGCTGTCGGACTTTGGCAAGATGCATGAACTGAATCCGACAGAGGAGTAAGACATTCCCCCTTACTCTGTAGGGGGGAAAAGAAGGGGGGGTTCCTTCTTATGGGCTTTAATCTTCACTTGATGTAACCCTTCCCTGAGTTTCGTCAGGTCTTGCCGTGACGAAGTCACGGTGTGACCTGACGCTTCCACTGGTGGGTCACACGCCTGACGGCGCAAGACCCACCGGAACACGAAGTGTCTCTTACAAACCGGTAAAAGTTTATTTGTGCTGTATTCTAATTAATTATTCAAGCGCGATGGATGGAAGAAACCAAAACCCAGGTACTCCACAACTTATCCTGAGGACTCTGCGTCCCCGCCAGTGGATCAAGAGCAGCTTCGTACTTGCGCCTGCACTGTTCACGCTGCAGATACTCAATCCTACCCAATGGCTGCCTCTGTTGACAGGTGTTTTCGGATTCTCATTCATAGCATCAGCTATCTACGCCTTCAATGACATCACCAACCGCTACGAAGACCGTTTGCATCTCGTTAAAAAACATCGCCCTGTGGCGGAGGGATCTCTATCAATCGGAACCGCTACGTGGCTCTCGGTGGGATCGTTTATTATCGGCATCGGTTTGCTTTACTGGGGATGCCCTGTAGCGATCCGGGCAGCTCTTACATACGCCGTTCTGATGATCGTCTATTCGATCTATCTGCGCCATATACTGATACTCGATGTAATAATAATCGCTGCAGGTTTTGTTATTCGAGTGATGCTCGGTGCATCGATTATCATTGAACCGTTATCCAACTGGCTGCTCCTCTGCACGTTCACTATCGCCCTGTTTCTGGCGATGATAAAACGTCGTCAGGAGATGGTGAGCGCTTTCGACCGACCTGAGGGTGATGAGGCTGACAGCAGGGAGTATCCCACGCGCGCGGTGTTGACCAAGTATCCCGGCGTGAGTGTGATCGACGGCTGGATCAACGTGTTGGCGGCGATGACGATCCTCTGCTATGCGCTCTATACCGTCGATGAGCAGACCATTGCCAAACATAATACGGATGCGCTTATCTATACCTTGCCGTTTGTGTTGTATGGGATTTTCCGTTACCAGCAATTAGCGCTGGTGGGACGCGCCGGTGAGGATCCTACCAAACTTCTGTTGAAGGATACGGGGATAAAACTCGCTGTGCTGTTATGGGTGATTACTTCGGGTGTGATACTGTATATGTCGCGTGCGGTTTAAGAAGAATCTTTGTTGTTATTCCTGTGTACTAATCTGTATGAGAATAGTGAAACCACCTGTTCCGTCAGGTCTTGCTGCGACGAAGTCGCAGTGTGACCTGACGGCAAGTATCGAAATAACATAAGATTATAAACTGGCAGGTCACACGCCTTACGGCGCAAGACCTGCCAGAACGGACGTTTGGAGCTATTATCGGACAAACTGTTTCGTCGGAATCCATGTAATAACAATACCTTGTCTGGATTCCCGCCTGCCCGGGAATGCCACAGCAGAGAGTTTTTCAACAGGACCTACTTAATCAACAC
>JABMRV010000242.1 GCA_013202285.1 bacterium
AACTTGGCTGGAAGACGAGGGCGTCTTCCAGCGGACAGATGACATCCTCAGACACATTGCTGCGCGGGAATGACACAGAAGGAACTTATTCAACAAGCACTAAATAATCTCTTGAAAAGGAAAGAATATGCGTATAATAATGCTTCTACTCATTCCGGTTCTGCTTTTTTCGCTCACCGGCGATCTGCACGGACGTGATTACTGGGGTTTACGGAATATCAACACCCGGTTACCCGACGAGGAATATGAACGTTTCAACGCTCATTACTATGCTTTCGCGGTGTCGTGGGCAAGAAGTGAGATCTCGGATGACGAGTTCACCTGGCAGACTCTGGACAACAGCCTCGAAATGACAGAACGTCTCGGCGGCGAAGCAGTACTGGTGGTTTCGTGCAATTCCAGTTGGGCGTGCGGTGGCGACATGCGTGCTCCGGATGACCTGGATCGCCGTACATCGCTCGCGGACGATCCTCCCGAACATGGATATTCCGAAGCGTTATATGATTTTACCTATCGCCTGGTCGAACATATTGCTGAACTCGACGCGGCGCATGCTCCATATCTGCGCTTTGTCAACGAACCGGAATATAACTGGGTGATCGACCGGGACTGGGAGCAGAGCGTCGAGGATTACGTCCGTTGTCTGAGAACGTTCTATATTGCCGCACATGCCGCCGCCGATGATAACGACATCGAAATAGCGGTCTCGCACGGCGGGTTTAACCTGGTGAGAAGCCTGGCGCGAAAATATCACCGCTTGGGCGAGGCGGACGAGGAACTGCAGGATTCGCTGATAACTTTGCTGCAATCGCGCTTTGAACGCCATGCCACTCGAATTGAAGACTGGGAGGATGTAACCCGCCTGGTTGTGGGACGCGGAGGTATGCCTCCCAACTATTGGGCGGACGTTATGGCGGGGCAAACCGCATGGCTCGACTGGTTTGATATTCATTATCATTTTAAACCGCGTTTTATCTTCGATGAACTCGGTTCATTCGAGGAGACTGTGCAGGATTCGGGCGGTGAAGTTAAACCCTGGCTGGCGGCTGAGGCGGCGATGCAGCTCGCAGAGGGCGGTCTGACCGAATACGAGGAGCGATTCCATGCGGGAGACATGGCTCGCAAGTGGATACTCGGCATGGCGTTCGGACTGGAAGGGATCTGTACACCGTTGACAGGTTATCCACCGGATCATTTCTTCGGTTTATATGATGATAACCAAGAGGAATATCTATCGGCACAGACCTATCGATTTTTGAGGTCGCTAATCCAGCCTGTAAGGGAAGCAGAAGATCTCTCTGATTCACTCTTTAGACGTTATTCTTTTCATGAGGAAACATCGGACGTTCGTGTGAAATGGGAAGATGCTCTTTTCGACTCATGGGAAGGAGAGCCATATGTTTTAGTTATAAGATGTAGCGAAGAATACAGTTTAGTAACTGTTTACAATGTCCTGGGTGAAGTTTTGACGATAGTCCAACGAGGCAATTTTGAGGCACTGGCAATAGAGCACACCAATGACTTTATAGTGATCGTTTACCAGCGAAGTGAAAAAGTTGATAATGGTTCAATCCATATCACTCCTGATGGATTTCAATTACTTTCAGTCTATCCCAACCCGTTCAATTCAATCTTCACGGTCAGTTACAACCTGAACGGCAGGGCATCTGTGGATTTGAGGCTGTATTCAATCAGTGGCATTGAAGTGTGGAGTTCATCAGGGAAGATGCAGAATGCCGGGCAATATCAGGTAACCATTGGCTGCAGCGGATTGGCTTCGGGAGTTTACCTGCTGTCGCTGAAGAGCGGCGACGCGGTTGAAAGTCGTAAAATAGTATTAATTCGATAAGGAGTCACTCAATGAAGCGTCTGTTATACATTTTCGTATTCCTTTCACTGTCAGCAATCTTTTCGGTCGCATCTGCTCACTTTGGGGCAAAGTACGAACCACCCGATGGACAGCTATATCATGGCGTTGGTTGGAATTACCGGGAGAGCGTGAGGTTATACTCTGAAATGTTCCCCGACGATCATCATCCGCTAATCCTGCAGGTCAACACCGCACTACCCGGGATCAGGGACATGAACGTGGAGCGCGTCATAGCCGGGCTGACGAACCCGATCTTCCATCCGGACAGCCAGTATATCGAATACAGCCTGCACTTCACGAGGGACGGCGTACACATGCTCGATTCCGTTTTTGCACTCACCGATGAGCTGGACAATTACATCGACACGCTGGAAATTGCCTTCAACCGGGTGGATCGACCGTTTTTTCTGAGGATTGGGTTTGAATTCAACGGCAACTGGAATCCATATCATCCCTTCATCTATCCGTTGGCTTTCCGCAAACTGGTTGAGGAACTGCGTGACCGCGGTATCGACAACTTCGCCACGGTCTGGTGCTATGAACCCGATGCAGGATCGGATTTTGCAGACTCAAACAGGGCTGGCTGGAAATGGTATCCGGGCGATGACGTGGTGGACTGGTTCGGGATCGATCCTTTTGATGTAGCCGGTTTCGACCCTGACCTGCCTGATTCGATCTCTCGTGGAGATCTACGAAATATAACTAAAAAAGGTAAAACAGAATTATTTCTGTCTTTTGCGAGAGAACGCCGTAAGCCGGTTTTTCTGAATGAACTTTCCGCAGTACGATTAGATATAACGCCGGATGAGGAGGATGCAGATTCAGTCGATGGCATTCGCGATTGGGAATCATTTTTCGTGCCTTTCTTTGAATTCCTCGATAATCACCCGGAGATAAAAGGACTGAATTATATTGACATCGACTGGACTCAGATTGACCAATACCGTGAATTGGGATGGCGGGATGCGAGGCTGGAGATAAACAGTTACATCCGCAACCGCTGGGTCGCAGCGCTGGTGGATGACAGCTACATAAACGCCGGTTATGACATTTCGCAACATGCATCAGTACCGAACGAGGTAAAAACCATACCGGATGAGTTTGATATTTCTGTTTATCCCAATCCGTTCAATTCAATCTTCACTGTCAGTTACAACCTGAACGGCAGGGCATCTATGGATTTGAAGCTGTATTCAATCGGTGGCATTGAAGTGTGGAGTTCATCAGGGAAGATGCAGAATGCCGGGCAATATCAGGTAACCATCGACTGCAGCGGACTGGCTTCGGGCGTTTATCTGCTAAGGCTTGAAACCGCAAACGCAACAAGTATGCAAAAGGTTGCGCTGATTCGGTAAAGGAGGTATTACATGAAAGATTATAGTATTCTGTGGTCTAAAAGCCTGATCATCCTGTTGATCGGATTTCTTTTATACCCAAATTACTGTAACGCCTGGGAACCTGTGGGATCGCTGCCGTATGGACCACCGAATCACATTCTTGAAGCTGAAGGTAGAATCTGGGTTGCGGGAGGCGGTACGATCTTCGGTTTTGATCCGGATGAAGGCAACTCCCCGCCGGTCGATACGATATTCGTGTATGGCTCCCTCCGTGATCTCGATTACCATGAAGGCAGGCTGTATATCACAACAGATGCCAACGGTCTGTTTTTATATGACATCAGCGAGCGACCTTTGCGAAGACTAAACCACTGGATGCCGCCCGGGGATGTGCGCCTCAGTTCATGCTCGGTTCTGCCGAACGGTCAGATCGTCGTTACGGGTGGAACTCCGGAGATAGTCTTACTCGCAGATAATGCCGATTCGGTCGTCACAATCTGGACATCGCAGGTGTACAATGCATTCTCGACATGCGAGGTTATGGGTGATCTGCTTCTGGTGGAGATAGGACCATACGGTGAGGAATATCTGCTGATGGACATCTCAGACCCGGCTCAACCTGAATCGCTCCATGTTGACGGCTTCGGTGACTGGATCGGGAGCTTCCTGCCGGTGGATGATACATTGTGTTACGTAACTGCCGGTTTGGATGGTGTTTACCTGATGAATTATGCCGACCCGACCGAACCCGAACAGATAGCTCATGCTCCGATAATGTACGAAGGCAGCAAGGCGGGTCCCATGTCTTTCGATGGTGAAAAGCTGCTTGTGACTCACAGAAGCCACCGGCAGCAGCCTGAGGGAGGTCTGGGGATTTACTCGGCAGAGCTTGATTCTCTCCGTTGGTATCGCTGGACGGGGGGCGACGTCGGAGCGCCGCTGCTCAGGGAGGATGAGGCATGGGTGCTGAAAGCGCACGATGGGATATATTCCATCAACCTCGAAAATCTGCAACGCACATACGTCAACTGGCTTTACCGCCTGCCTCACCAGGTTGAGGGCGTTTTCGTCAGAGACAACTTGGCATACCTTGCCGAAGGACACGGCGGTCTGAGGATCATAGACTATTCCGATCCATCCAGCCCACACGAGATAGGCTGGTGCGACAATGAAGGATTAGCGGAGGATATATGGATCGACGGCAATCATGCTTACGTCGCGGACGGTAACGGACTGATGATCTATCATGTCAGCGATCCGACGCAGCCTGATGTCGTAGCTCACTGGACGAGAGAGCAGTTCGGAACGGACTGGGTCGAGGGCTGCGTGGTCGAGGATGACATCCTTTACATCGCCGCGCACCAGAAGCTGTTGATCGGCGACGTTTCCGATCCCGCTGACATGCAGCCGCTGTGTGAAATCGAGACCGTCAGAGTTAAAGATGTCGCGGTCAGGGACGGTATTGCATATCTGCCCGACCAGGTGAACTTCAGCATTATCGACTGTCGAGACCGGCGTCAACCGGTTCGTCTTGCGGATTTCGAGGTACCGGGTAACAACGCCTGGGATATTGCGCTGAGGGATAACCTGGCATTGGTAACCGACAGCCAGACCGGTCTCCACATCTTCTCGATAGAGGACCCGGAGAATCCTGAACTGCTGAGCACAGTTGAGTTCGAGAGCTGCCAGGGCGTCGATGACGACGGATATTTCACATACGTGGGGCTGGTCTGGGACGGTATCGCGGTCGTGGACATATCCGATCCTCGCCGACCTGAAATAGTTGAGACCTTCGATACTCCGGGTGCGGTACTCAACGTCAAATCGGACGGTGAGATCGTCGTTGCGGCGGATTACAATGCGGGCACGTCATATTTCTCTCAACCGGACAGAGAGGATAATTATATCCAAACCGATATTCTTATGCCGGGGATGTTTCAGCTCGCTGTTTATCCCAATCCCTTCAACTCATCTTCAACGATACGCTTCACTCTTCCGCGCGGCGATAATGTCGTTCTGACGCTGATTGACCTGACCGGCAGACCGGTTCTCACTCTGCTCGACAGCAGGCTCGACGCGGGATCATATCGGATTGGACTGAACGGAGGGAATTTGGCGTCGGGGGTGTATTTCGTGAGGTTGGGGGCTTCTAAGCAGGTAGTATTAAAGAAAACTATGTTGATGAAATAGTGTCGATTAACAATCGATACCTTAATGTTGAATGCCAGCGTTGAACCGGCAAATCAACCGGTTAAATTATCGTAGCATTTAACGCACAACAATCAACACACAGGATGATGAAGTTATATTCTTCAAGCATTTAACCAAGAGAGTAATAAATTGACACAACTAAGTTTAGCGCGGGAAGGTATTATAACCGAAGCGATGCGGAAGGTTGCCGAAGATGAAGGACTGTCTCCCGAAGAGATTCGTGATAAAGTATCAGCAGGCAGGGTCGTCATTCCACTGAACGTGAAGCGAAAATTCTCACCGAAAGGAATCGGAGAAGGACTAAGCACAAAGGTCAACGCCAACATCGGCACATCCGGTCACCATGCGGATCTCAATGAAGAGATGGACAAGCTGCATATTGCCGTTGCATCGGGAGCGGACAGCGTGATGGATCTCTCGACAGGCGGTGATCTTTCCCAGATCCGTAAGGCTATCATCGACGAATGCCAGGTGATGATCGGAACAGTGCCTATCTATGGGCTTGCCGCTCAGTTAGACTGCGAGGATCGCGAAATTGTATCCATGGAAGTGGACGAACTGTTCGATCATATCGAACAACACTGCGAAGACGGAGTGGATTTCATCACCGTTCACTGCGGTGTAACGCAGGAGGCGATGAGCAAGCTTAAGAAAACCGGTCGCATCGGAGGCATCGTCAGCCGCGGCGGGAGCCTCCTCGCAGCATGGATGAAGCATAACCAACGGGAAAACCCGCTCTATGAACAGTTCGACCGTCTTCTTGAAATCACTTTTAAGTATGATGTTACGCTGAGCCTCGGCGACGGTCTCCGCCCGGGCGCCATTGCCGATGCAACCGATCCGGCACAACTTGAGGAACTGACAACGCTCGGTGAATTGTTCCGTCGGGCTCGCAACTTCGGAGTCCAGACCATGATCGAAGGTCCGGGGCATGTTCCTCTGCGGCAGGTTGAGGCAAATGTTCTGCTCGCCAAGACGCTCTGCGACGGCGCTCCCTTATATGTGCTGGGTCCGTTAACAACGGATGTTGCGCCCGGCTACGACCACATCACCGGAGCTATCGGTGGAGCGATAGCCGCGGCGGCGGGAGCGGATTTCCTCTGCTATGTCACACCTGCGGAGCATTTGCGTCTGCCGACCGTCAGGGACGTTCGGGAGGGTGTGATTGCCACCCGCATCGCCGCTCACACCGGAGACCTGGCGAAGGGCGTCAAGGGCGCCATGGACTGGGACAACAGAATGTCAGCCCATCGCAAGAAGTTGGACTGGGAAGGGATGTACAGTGAGGCAATCGACCCGCATCTCGCTCGAAGTATGCGTAAGGAGAGCGAAAACTACGATGAGATCGTCTGCACGATGTGCGGAAAACTCTGCTCGATTAAGTTGACGAATGAGTATCTCTGACCGAGTATTGAAGTGGCATCCCGAAGTAGAGAATTGACCGGAACAGCTAAGACTCATAAGCGAAGGTAACTCAATTGAAACCCAACTCTTCACATTCCCGAATCCCTCTCTGCCCACCACAATCGCGAGCGGAAGAGGAGGAGTCGTTTGGCAACCGCAAAGAACACTCCCATCTACCTCTGTATTTTAACGCTGAAGATACTATATCGCCAGGACAAGGTTCCGGCGGAGGCAATATACCTGAATATCCTTCCCGCCATTGGATATTGACTATTCTACTGGTCTTATCCTTAGGCATCAATCTGCCTCTTCAGGCTGAATGGGGA
>JABMRV010000243.1 GCA_013202285.1 bacterium
ACTTGGCTGGAAGACGAGGGCGTCTTCCAGCGGACAGATGACATTCTCGAACAGACTGGCAAGCGAGTACTAACATTAGAACCAGTTGTGAAAATCAGTGGGGTATGACTGTTTCCACTTTAATTGAAGAATCAAAACCTATTCGATTACTTTCTTCAGTCAGTATGTTCAACAGCGTATCCGACAGGTCGATAATGAGTGACATTTTCTCATAGTCGATCTTGTCCGGTGTATCAGTTGGGCTGTGATAGTCCTGGTGAAAACCGCTGAACAGGTTGACAGTCGGTATGTGAACTTCATGAAAAGGACCGGCATCCCCGAAGTGACCGAAACTGTTCACTGGTTGAATATTCAATTCGAGATCGACACCGCTCCCCGCGCCGTGAAGTATATCTTTCAATTCGGGTGACGCCGCTGAATAATATGCCGCTGCATAGCGGGGATCGGGTTTCGCATCCGGCTGGTCAACGCTCCGCATATTATCAAAGCCGCGGCGTCCGATCCCGTCGAGATTGATCATGGCTATGATCGACTCCTTCGAAACCGGCAGGTGATCCACAAACCAGCGTGAACCGAGTAAACCGTCCTCCTCGGCGGTGAATGCGACGGCGATCACCCCACGTCCCTTCATTTTCCGGTTCGCCCAGCGACGGCATATCTCCAACAGTCCCGCAACACCTGAGGCATTGTCGTCCGAACCGGGGTAGTAAGCGCCCCCTTCATCCCCTTCAACAACTCCAAGATGGTCGTAATGGGCGCCCATTACAACGTATTCATTCACAGTACCGTCGATTTTGCCAATAACGTTGTAGCCGTGAGTTTCCTTACGGTCGCGGTAGCCAACTTTCAATGCTACATCGACACCTGCGATGGCGCGAGCGAATTCGGGATCGTCTTCCCACTCCTGGTAAGGATCACCACCTGCAATATGCTTAGTCAACATGTAACCATTTAAGTAAATCAGTGGAAAGGATGGAATTGCATCCGGCAGGTCTGTAAGGTAGCGGCGTGCTGCTTCGATCTTATCACCGAGATCGTTCGGGGGCCAAGATTTTCCGTTCCAGATCGGATAGGCGATTAATAGCATCTTCGCACCGGCTCTTTGGGCTGCAGCGGCTTTGAACGGCGCTAATCTTTGACGACCGGCTTTACTGGGACCGTGAGGCAGGACAATGGCGGCACTGTTGACAGCGGTTTTCCCGAAATCGTCTCTCCCCAAATCTTCTGATACGATGCCATAACTACAGAACGACGCGTTGAGTATTGTATCGATGGGAGCTATGCCTTTGGGAAATATATAGAAGTCCTCTCCCCACCAAAAATCTTCTATCCAATTGCTGCTTGAAAGGGTCAGTCTCGTGATCTCAGTA
Source organism: bacterium (assembly GCA_013202285.1). Taxonomy (GTDB): domain Bacteria; phylum Electryoneota; class AABM5-125-24; order Hatepunaeales; family Hatepunaeaceae; genus JABMRV01. Next base: position 1,371 of record JABMRV010000243.1, read on the forward strand.
TCGAGCAGTGCTTCAACCAGGGGAACCTTTTGCAGGTAGGAACTGTCACCGACGAGCGGATGAAGCCCAATATCAAGGAACTGCCCAGCAACCCACAAAGCTGTTCGGTCGCCGCTTGTGCCCGGCACATTCCTGCCTGCCAGTTCCGGGCTGCAGAGATAATTCAAATCCGATCTCAGTCTCGCATCCAGATCGGAGTCGGCGGCAATCGAGACGCTGACTGAGACGAGAATCAGTCCGGAAAGGAGAATGATGGTTAATGTTGTGGTTGAATTGTCAGAAGTTGGCATAATTAACGGTTTATGATTGATCAAATTATTTCTATTTCGTTGTTCCGGTGAAACCGGTTGTCCGAGAATGTCATCTGTCCGCTGGAATACGCCCTCGTCTTCCAGCCAAGTTGTTGTTATCTCTGGCAGACGGGGCGTCTGCCAGCGGTCTGGAGAACTTTTTCAGCAGACCCTAATTACATACAATATAATACATTTTAAGCCGCTTCGCCTACCGCTCTCAAAAATACTGTTTCAAGTTCGTCGGCGTTGAAACGGTCAAACAATTCATCTCTCGTCCCAACAGCCGTCATAACGCCGTTGTGAATGATGCCTATTCGGTCGCAGAGTCTTTCCGCTTCGCCCATTATATGCGTGGAGAGCAGCACACATTTCCCCTGGTCGCGGGCTGTTCTTATGAATGAGACGATATTCCTTGCGGCGAGTACATCGAGTCCGGTGGTCGGTTCATCGAGGATCAGCACCGGCGGATCATGTACGATGGTGCGCGATATGGAAACCTTCTGCTTCTGTCCGCTTGACAGTTTACCACAGCGACGGTTGAGGAATTCGGACATATCAAGAAGATCGCAGAGTTCCTTTAGTCGTGCTTCGATCCTGTCGCTATCCATACCGTACAGTTTGCCGAAATAGATGATCATCTCCCGCGCGCTCAGACGCCCGTATAAACCGGTATCGTTGCTCAGGAAACCGAGGGAGCGTCGAACGCTGTCGGGGTCCCTGACAACATCATATCCGGCGATGGTTGCCGTTCCTGCGGTCGGTTTCAGGATTGTAGCCAGTATCCTGAGAGCGGTTGTTTTTCCGGCGCCGTTGGGACCGAGCAGACCGAATATCTCTCCGGAATGCGCTTCGAAGGTCACATCTTTAACCGCCTCGATAACTCCCCGCTTACGGTCTTTAAAATTCTTCGTCAGCCCGATTGTCTGAACCAGGACCTTATTCATGGAAAACTCCGCTTATCGTCTTGAATCTGCGCCGATGCGGGTGACGTAATCCGCAAACCAGTTTGGATGCTGGATTTCTCCACGCATCGTTGAATGTGCAAGAGGGAATTCACCCTGACCGTTTCGATCGACAAAAACAAACAACACCCCGCCCTCAAGACGGTCGTAAACCCAGATCTCATACGGTTTGGTGCCCAGGTCGAGAAAATGAATATCCCGGTCGTCGGGCTCGCCATGAAGGACAAAAATCCTTCCGCGGTCGGTATCATGACCCTCCTGCCGGGAGTTCGTCCAGCGTCGATCAGCTTCCTTGACACGGTCTCGGAACTCCAGCTTGAACGGGACTTCCGGTGTACCGGGGTCATCATCATACCTCTGCCAGAATAAACGGATGTAACGAGCCTTCTCCGGAATTGTCAGGTTGGAAGCCTGTTTATACTCCTCTCTTGACTGAAGTATCCTGATTTCACGGAATTCGCGTTCTACCTCCAGGCTGTCTAATGCCGGTTCAGGCGTCGTGATCTCAATGTCATCCCTGTAGATGAAAAATCGTTTGGACTGAACAGTTGTATCGCCTCTGCTGCTTATTATTTGATAGATGAATGTATAGCTTCCGGTGCTCAACCCTTCAAGCAGCACACTGTCCGCATCCCAGAAAGGATCGTGCTTCTTATAATAGGTTGTTTCAGGCAGCTTCACGACAGTATCGTCGAATCCGTTTACAACACTGCGCTGAACGGTGAAATCGAGTTTGTCTTCGCTTTCAACAGGGGGATATACCACCAGATAATAGATGAAATACGGGCGTTTCTCGCCGAAAAGCAGGCTCGGAACAGGGATCAATCCGAATTCATCCCGGTCAAACTTCTCGATTACATCCGGAGGAATCAGGTGGCTGGCGAGTTCGATATCGGAAATGGCGGGTTCATCGTCAGGATAGGAGCCGATTTCCACCAGCATGTCGGCGCTCCAGCTCTGTTTCGACAGGCTGTCAGTTGCGGTAACGCTGAAGTTGTATAACCCAGGTGAAAGCTTGTACCTGCGGACGTCGATTATGTTCTGCATCGGATCGATTTCTTCAGGGTCAGTAACCATGTCATTTATGAACCAGCGGTCACGAGCGAGGAGAACCTTATCGGAAGTGATAACCACCTCGAATATGATAGCTCCGCACCACCCGCTGCTGTTGCCGAATAAGTCGGCATGGATCAGAGCATGCCGGGGAATCTCCAGGTACAATTCCATGAAGGAATCTCCGTTCTCACCCTTGAAACGGCATTTATCCAGATTCAGTTTCACTCCTCCGGCACTGGAAACAAAGAGAACCAGCGCGAGGATGATGATATTAATCGTCCGGTTTTTGTTCTTCAGCATTCTCATCATCCGTTTCGCTGCCTTCGATTTTGACTGAGACCATTCGAGAGGATGCGTCTTCGCTTAGAGTCACGCCGTACAGACAGTCCGCAGCTTCCATGGTACGTTTGTTGTGAGTGACAATCAGGAACTGAGTATCGACGGCAAACCGGCGGATCAGTCTGTTAAACCGATTTACATTGGCGTCATCAAGGGGAGCATCGACCTCATCGAGCACACAGAACGGGCTCGGTCTGACCTTATATATCGCAAACAGGAGAGCGATTGCCGTCAATGCCTTTTCTCCGCCCGACAGCATTGTCAGTGGTTGCAGCTTTTTACCGGACGGTGTTGCGAGGATACTAATATCCGCTTCGAGAGGATCACCATCCATCAGGGTGACCTGCGCCTCACCGCCCTCGAAGAGCAAATGGAATATATCATGGAAATTAACACAGATTTTGTCAAAAGTATCGCGGAATATTCTCCGGGCTTCATGGTTGATGCGGTCGATGGTCTCCTCCAGAACCTCGATGCCCTTCTCGAGATCCACCTTCTGATCGCTGAGAAACCGATAGCGTTCTTCTACGTCGGGGAGTTCCTCCAGCGCAAGCATATTGACGAGTCCCATCGACTGCAGTCTGGTTTTCAACCTGTCAAGCGACAGTTCATGCAGGTTAGCCTCCTGAAGTTCTGCCTCGGCATTTGCCAGCGACATTTCACTTACCGCATCCGGTTTTACATCTGCATCCTCGCTGAGCCGTCTGTCCACCTCACGCAGTCTTTCGCGGAAACCGATAACATCCGCCTCAAGTCCGCTCCTTTCCTTGAGAGCGAGCTTCTGTTTTTCCTGAGCGTCGTTCAGACGGTTGGTGGTGACAGCGCGTTTCTCCTTGAGTTCGTTTCTCTGTCTGCGCACAGATTCAATCACGTCGAGAACGTCGTTCTTCTCACTGTTGTTCAACTCGATCTGCGCTCTGATGTTCTCGCCTGCCTGCCTTACGCGGTCATGCTCTGTACCGCTCTCTGCGATGCGCGCATTGAGACGGGCTAAATCTTCAGTGGCGGATTCCGCTTCTCCGGTGAACCTTTCGACAGACTTTTTCGCTCCCTCCAGTCTTTCACCGTAGCGAGCGGCTTCGGTGTTGACAACAGCGCGCTGTCCGGTCATTTCGCGCTGTTGATTCTCTGTTTCCCGGAGTTCCTCGCTTCCTCGCTTCCTCGCTTCCTCGCTTCCTCGCTCATCCGCTTCAAGTTCTTTCACCCGTTCCTCGAATCCTTCAGGCAGAGGGAGACTCTCTATAATTCCGTCGATTTGATCCCTCTCGGAGGTCAGTTCGACAATCCTCTGCTCGAAACGGGTCAAATCCGATTCCAGATCGTTGGTTTTTCTATTTTCAGCACCGACAGTTTCCTCTGCATTCAGGAGTGACTTTCGTATCTCAACGGTTTTGTGCTCAGCCTCGGTTAGTTTCTCTGCCAATGATACGGCAGATCTTTCGGCTTTCTTGTGAGCGTTCTGTAGATTGCGATCCTTCTTTTCCAGTTCCCGTAGCCTCTCCAGCCACCCCACCTGCTGTGCTTCGGGATCTACTCTGCCTGCATGGAGGATACCGTCGGGTTCAAACAGCTCTCCGTCAGTGGTCACCAGCCGGAGATTTTGTTTAATCGCCACAGGCGCAAGCAGCGTTAGAGTCTCACGATCCGGTACAAGCAGCAGATTCGCCAGTCTGCCGTGCAGGAAATCCCCAAACTCGCCTTTATTCTTGATCAGGCTCGGACCGGAAAGACAGTCGCCAGCGCCGGGAGGCATCTTCAGTTCGATTGCAGTTTTCTTTGTATCGAGAGGAAAACGGAGAACCGCCTGTTTATCTTTCTCTATTCCTCTTGACAGTTCGATTACAGCATCAAAGTCCGGTCTGTCTAACGCTTCGAGTATGCCGCTGAGAGCCGCCGCTACCGCCGCTCGGTGTTCAGTGCGGCATTCTATGCGGTCGGCAATAGAGCTGAGCTTCTCCTTTTCAGCAAGTTCCAGCAGTGATTTCGGTCGGGAGGTTAACGATCCGGCGCGAGAGCGATGAGCGCTCAGGGCGATCCTGACGGCTTCAAGCTCAGCGGCTGCGCCGGCTTGTTCTGTTAAAGCTGTTCCGTGTTCTTTGCGAACAAAAGAGAGCTTTTCAACGGCTTCCCGATCTCCTTTCACAGCCGTTTTCTGAACTTTCTGAGCCTCTTTCAGCCGTTGTCGGGCGTCAGCGAGGGATTTGCCGGTTTCTTTACGTCTCGCCTGCAAACCTGCAAGCTGATCGTTCAGCGCCTGCTGGCGTTTTCTCAGGTGGAGGAGTTCATCTTCCCGTCCTTTAGCCTTTTCAAGAAACGAGGAATGTGCATGCCGGGCTTCGGTTTCGGCGTTTCTTTTTTCGGTCAGATTGTCGCGTGCAGTCTCGAGATCGGCAGCAAGATCAGTAAGGTTCTTCTCCAATTCATCGAGCTTTGACTGTGAATTTTCAAGCTGTTTTTCAAGAGAGTCGCATTCTTTTCCGGCGTTCTCAGCTTGTTCGCCGGTGTATTTAATCCTGTCGGTTAGTTCATTCCGGCGCTGATCGGCTTTGCCGGTTTCCTCTTCGAGAAATTTAATTCTCTGTTCTGTCAGGGCAAGTTCACGATCCAGTTCAACTTCACGGCGTTCTATCTTTTTAAGGTTATCCTGAGTGCGCCGCGCTTTGTCGATAATCGAGAGTTCCTGACCTTCAAGCGACAGTAATTCCGATGTTGCACGGGTAGCTGCGGTTTCCGCTTCATGCAGCTCGTCCTCTAATTCTCCCAGCTTCTCCTCTATCGGTATCCTTTTGTTCAGAATTTCAAGTCGTTCGTTTGAGAGGTCGATGGTGAGTCTGAGTTGAATTGCCCTTGTAACTTCCTTGTATCGCTGGGCTCGAGACGCCTGGCGCTTAAGCGACCGGTATCGTTTTTCCACTTCCTTGAATATATCGTCTATTCGGGCGAGGTTCTCACCAGTTGTCTCCAGTCTCCTCAGAGCAGCCTGTCTGCGTGATTTGAACTTGGCAACACCCGCGGCTTCCTCGAACAGGAGACGACGCATATCGGACGGACCGGAGATTATGCCTTCGACCATCGACAGTTCGATGATCGAGTATGCACTGTTGCCGAGACCGGTATCGGCGAAGAGGTCGTTGATGTCGCGCAGGCGACTGGGATTACGATTAATCAAATATTCACTTTCACCCGACCTGTACAGCCTCCGTGTGATGGCGACTTCCGAGTAAGGAGAGGGTAGGACACCGTTGGTGTTCTCGATAGCCAGCGTTACCTCGGTCATTCCGAGTGGTCTGCGATGGGGAGTGCCGTTGAAGATGACCGACTCCATCCGTTCGGCTCGGAGCGCACTGGTACGTTGTTCTCCCAATACCCAGCGGATGGCGTCCACGATGTTTGTTTTACCACAGCCGTTGGGACCGACAACAGCCATTATACCGGAGCGAAATTCAATTTTGGTTCGCGAGGCGAACGATTTGAAACCGATCATTTCGAGGGTGGTGATAAACAACTATGTTCCTTCCCTATTTCTTCCCATTCAGTATATCGTCGATATCATCGAGCCCGATCTGCCGTCTGAACTGACGGTAGTTTCGTCTCAGCTCGCGCAGAAGTTTCCCCCAAGTGCGCAACAGTTCCGGTAGTCTTTTCCCACCGAACAGCAGCAGAGCCACGACCATGATTATCAGTATTTCCGAACCACTCATGTTGTTTCTTTAGTCTTTCGGATGGCGATGGAAGCCATTATTATCCCTGTTTCATACAGGATTATCAGGGGGACGGTCAGCACTATCTGTGTGAACACGTCCGGCGGTGTGATAAACGCCGATGCGATGAGCAAGCCGACAATCACATGACGGCGGTATTTCCTCAACTGCCTGGTCGTTACTACTCCCATCCTCGCCATAAGATAAACTATCAATGGCATCTCGAAAACTACACCGAAAGCTATTATGAGCCTCAGCGCATAATCCAGGTATTTTCCCTGAGACCAGTTGACGGTCATATTATCCAGGGCGAAGGATCTGAAATACTCAACCGAATAGGGCAGGATAGTATATCCGAAGGCTGCACCGATGATAAAGGCTGCTGCGGAAAGGACTATCGCCGGCATGATAACTCGTTTCTCTTTACCGTATAATCCGGGGCTGATAAAACCCCACAATTGCCCGAACCAGAGCGGTGAAGTCAGGAACAATCCCGCCACAAACGCCACCTTCAACCTTACCACGAATCCTTCAGTCGGATGTAACAGGGTCAGGTGAGCGGTTTCGCTCGGCGTGAAAGTTGCGTTGATAAAGCTCAACAGGTAACCTGAGAAAAAGAGGCAGATTATCGTTCCGCCGACGAGGAACAGGATGGAGCGGATAAGCCTGATGCGTAACTCCTCGAGGTGTTCGAGGAAGTTCGTTACGTTCTGTGAAAGCTCGCCGTCAGACGAGGGCGTCTGACGGTAGGCGGATGACTTATCATTGACGTCCCCGCGCGGCGTCTCTTCCACGATTAGTTCCTGTTTATGTAGTCGATTGCAGAGCCGAAGAGGTCAAAACCGTCAGGGTCGCCAAGCAGGGGATCGCAGCGTCGTTCCGGATGAGGCATCATCCCCAGGACGTTGCCCTGTCGATTGACGATTCCGGCAATGTTATTGAGCGAACCATTCGGATTTGACTCTGCGGTTATGTTTCCGTTCGGATCACAGTATCTGAACAGAACCTGGCGGTTTGATTCGAGTTCTTCGAGTTGTTTCGGGGGAAGGTAGAAACTGCCTTCGTTGTGGGCGATGGGGAGCTTAATAACTCTGCCTGTCTCTATCATGTTTGTGAATGGAGTATCAGATCGCTCAACGCGCAGGTTGACTTCCCGGCAGATGAACCTCAGATCCTTATTGCGCATGAGTGCGCCAGGGAGCAGCCGGGTCTCGGCAAGCACCTGGAAACCGTTGCAGATGCCGATGACCAATCCGCCGTGCCCGGCGAATTCAATCACGCTTTCCATCACTTCTGCAAAGCGTGCGATAGCTCCGGCACGCAGGTAATCGCCGTAGCTGAATCCACCCGGCAGAATGATACCGTCGAACTCTTCGAGATCGATGTCTCTGTGCCAGACAGGAGTGGCTTTCTGACCGCAGATACGACCGACTGCGTCGAGTGCATCCTTATCACAGTTTGAGCCGGGGAAAATGACCACTCCCCAGCGTGTAGTCTCAATGGTCTCCGGTTCTGTCATCGTCCTCAAGCTCGATATCGAAGGTTTCCATGAGAGGGTTGGTGAGCAGCCTGCGGCTCAGTTCTTCGAGGCGTTGTTCCATGTCCCCGCTGTCGTGTGAATCCAGTTCAAGCTCGATTAGCTTGCCGATTCTGACAGATGTGACCTCGTCATAGCCAAGTTGCTGCAGGGAGTTAAGTACCGCTTTTCCCTGCGGATCGAGGATGGCTGGTTTCAGCCGGACGGATACGCGCGCCTTCATAGCCTTCGCCTGCGTCTGCGTTTATCTGATTCTCGACCTATTGCAGCTCCTGATTCAGATATTTCGTTTTCGTCTCGTTGTGTCAGCAGTTTGCGTAACTGGGTAACGCAAAGCTCAATCGGTCCGGTAATAATGTAAATCAACATCAGGGGGAAGATCGTAAGTGCAGGTCTTATTATTACAGCTACAGTTGTTAAAATTAGTAACGTTACACCAAGCCACGGATGACGTGAACCGTGAATGGTGACTACTGGCATGCGGCGGTAATAGATAGGGCTTATCATCAACAGCGACAACATCGGAGTTATGGAAAACCATAATGTCTGGTTTGCGGTGGATCCCTGAACGGCATTAAGATAAAGGTAACAACTTGATATTATAATCGCGGCTGCCGGTATCGGCATCCCGTAAAAACCCTTTTTACGTTCAGCGTTAAGTGCGAGTGTGTTATAGCGTGCCAGTCGCAGTACACCGGCGAGCAACGGCATGAAAGCGAACAGGATTCCAATTATACCAAAGTCATGGAAGACAAGTTTATAAAGCAAGAATGATGGGGTTACACCGAACGAGACAACATCCACAAGGCTGTCAACCTGTATTCCGAACGTGCTGTCGGATCGAACCAGTCTGGCTAACAGTCCGTCAAGTCCATCCAAAATGGCAGCCACAATCAGGAGCCAGCATGCTGTCGCGAAGTTATCTTGACTGATCAACAGCAGGGCGAAGAATCCAAGGAAAAGATTACCGATGGTAACCAGGTTGGGTAATGCTGCCCTTTTATGCATTAAATGAATTCTCCTATAATTGTTTCTCCTGCGACAACTCGATCATCGGTTTTGGTTTTAAGTATCACATTGTCAGGCAGGTAGAGGTCAACACGCGAACCGAAACGGATCATGCCGACTCTCTCTCCGGTCAAAAGCATATCGCCGGATTTGGGATGGAACACGATGCGCCTCGCCAGGAAACCGGCAACCTGCCTGAACGCAATTTTACCGAGGTTCGTGTCCATAATCACCTCGACATGTTCATTCTCTCTTGAAGCCGCATCCTTGAAAGCCGATCTGAATCGACCATTCCGATGTTCGACGCTGGTAATCCTGCCGCTGAAAGGCGCCCGATTCACATGTACGTTCAGCGGTGACATGAAGATCGAAACAAGCTTACCCGCAGGAGTCAGCGGACTATTGGACGCGTCTCCTGTGTAGATCACCTTCCCGTCCGCCGGAGATATTACTATGTTGTTTCCCTCCGGTGAGGTTCTCGCCGGATCACGAAAGAAGTTCAGGACTAAGAAGAACAAGATGGTGGCAGCAGCGGTGAGCCAGAGCCAATGATTACTTTTACCGAGTACTGAAATAACAACAGCGATAACGACCGTTACCGCGCTGATTGCTATAATCCACCCGCCTTCCGGCGCCAGGGAAACCTTCAACCCGGACATCAGACGTTGCTGATTCTGTCCAGAACTTCCTGGTATGCTTTCTCAACCCCTCCCATATCAAAACGGAAGCGGTCCTTATCCAGTTTCTTATGGGTCTTTCGATCCCAGATGCGGCATGTATCCGGGGAGATCTCGTCGCCGAGTATCAGATCGCCGTTCTCATCGCGTCCGAATTCGAGTTTGAAGTCAACCAGCACCAGTCCTCGTCGTTCCATAAAGGATTTCAGAATGGCGTTGATCTTTGCGGTCAGGCGGTACATCGAACGAATCTCTTCCGGACGCGCAATTCCCATTGCAAACGCGTGATATTCGTTAATCAGCGGATCGCCAAGATCGTCGTTCTTAAGATATAGTTCGAAGATCGAATAGTCGAGCGGTTTGGCGTCCGGGAATGCCAGTCTTTTCACAAGTGAACCGGTGGCGATATTGCGCATAACGGTTTCAAGAGGGATCATGTCGAGTTTCTTGATCAGCATCATGTTACCCTCGAGACGGCGGACATAGTGAGTCGGGACATGATAGCTGTGAAGGTATTCGAACAGAATCGATGAGATTGTACAGTTAATCTCGCCTTTTCCTGTGATGCTGCCTTTCTTGTTGCCGTCGAAAGCTGTGGCGTCGTCCTTGAATTCCTGGATTACCAGGGTTTCATCTTCGGTCGCGTAGATTCTCTTAGCTTTACCTTCGTGAAGGAGTTCCTTTTTCTCCAATGAAATTATCCTCGCTTATGTAATATTCAGGTATTGTTTCATTAATCGCATAATCTAACAAATATACGAGAAAATTGTCCGATTGGCAAGTCCTGTAATAAGGGATAAGGGATGAGGGATGAGGGAGGAGGGGTGAGGGGTGGTTTAATTGTAATGAATGGAATTACAAGTCATTCCAGAAATCGTCAGACAGCTCTAAAGTGATCATCATAGCTTTCAATTGATCTGGTATGGCATTTTTTTCCTTCTTACCAATAGGATTGATGGGGTAGGTACGTTTATTCTTGGGATTTTGAATAGTATGGTGATCGCCCCGCCTTCGGTAAACAACCAATCCATTTTTCTCTATATAGTGAATAACATCGTAGAATTTCTTGTTACGCAAACGAGTATGCAGTCCCATAATTCCTCCCCTGAAATTTTACAGTTCCCGGTAAGTGAGGGAAGTAATTTTCTGGAACCTTTCGTGCTTTTATAAATGGTTTCCATAGTTCCGCTGGTGCCGGTATGAAAATGTCTTTTTCAATATCATTATCAATATAGTCCACAACATGAAACGCCATAAGTGCGATCAGGTTTTCGATTACTTGATGTTGAGTATAGCCCGTTGCCACTATATTCATTTCTAAACAAATCGCACACCAATACGGTTCCGGTTTCGATTCCCGTTTTACAACAACACGAAACTGAGAATCATTAAAGATTCTTCCCCCTTTTTCTAATGCTTTGAAAACGTCAACAGCCAAGAAGTCCCCGAATTTTTCTTTCTCAGCAGCGCCCATTTTACTCTCCTGTTTATCCATTTTTTTGATAAAGTTTTCGTGGAAGATGACCCCCCATTACACGTTTTACAGTATGATTTGTTCCGGATGTTCCTTAAACATATGAGAAATATCAGGATTAACTTGCCACTCTCATTTATTATCGCAACTTTTGTTCCATAATACTTATCAAATGGCAAAAACTTCTAAAGATTCTAAATAATTAATACGTAGAATATCTCTAAATATTTGCCCGTGCGGTTTAAATAGTAACGTCGTTTAGTGGAATTTAAGGAAATGATAAGCACCATTATACTACAGGCGATGCTTTCTTGTCAAGCAAAATCCTCTCTAATTTTAATCCAGAGCTTTTTTAAGTGATACGAGCCAAATTAATCCAAACTTGTCGTAAATATACAACACGCCTTTTCACGCCCGTTTTGCGCCCACAACACATTGAATTTCCGCAAGATACAAATGAGCCCACTACCGAATTTCCCACTACGACAAATCTTCACCACAAATCAATCAGCCCCCATCAATACCAATTCCTTTGCGGCGTCGGTAACGGCGTCGATTTTCTGAGCGAAGCTGCTGCGACGTTCGATATCCTTGTCACTGATGAGATGTACGTCCAACAGCCCCTTGCTGCGGTATCCCGTACGCAGAAAGTTCATCTCATCAAGGCACAGGCTCCAACCCTCGAACCACTGCATCAGGGACTTCTTCTGTTCGTCTGTTCCACTGAAGTGTATTAAAAGATTGATGTCGCTCGACGGTCCGGCAGTAGCGTTTTTTACGCTTCCGAACAGGTACGAAGCCTTCACACCGAAGCGCGCCGGATCGAGCTGTGAGGAAATATGTTCCGCCATCCTCGAGCGCCAGCGCCAGTGGTCGTCGGAACCCTGAATCTGAGTGTATGTTTGTTCTTTACCCGCCATTGGAACAGTGCTCGATGGCGGTGCGATAATACCGACAGCTTCGTCCAAATCAGCATTCATAAGTACTTTCAGTACTTTACCGGTCATCACTCTTGGTACGTCGATAACACGTATAATGTCGCCAAGGAACTCGAATTCCGGCAGGATATCCGGCAGGATATTTCGTGTATTGCTTAAGAAGCGTTCATTAAAGAAGATGTTCTCATCGTCCGGATACAACGGCAGATACCGGATAGCGGCTTCAACGAGATCCTGGAAGAAGTGGGTGCCGAAAGACAGATCCGGAACGTAATTACCCTTTTTTCGGGCGATCTCGATCAACATGGCGGTGTTGTTGATGTCGGAATATGTAACATTCACTCCGAGCTTGATATCACCACGGCTGCCCCAGCGTCCGGGACCCATCAGGATGAACTGACGCTTTGGGAGCAGCTTGTTCAGCCTGTTCACGGCTTGCCCGACCTCCATCAGGGTGTCGAGATCATCCACTTCGGCATATTTCATCGGATCGACATATACGATATGGGTAATATCGGGGACATATCCGTTTGATACGTGGCGGTTGGCGGAGAATATGATGTCTTCTTCGGGAACATCCTTCGGTATGGGAGCTGGAGCATGTTCGGGAGATGTTCCCTGAGGGCGGCACTGTAACAGGTAGAAGTGCTCACCGTCATGGGCGAACTCGATATCCACCGGTACGCCTATTGTCTCCTGCAGCGTTTTCAGAATCTTGTGCATCTGGTGGACAAAGGGTGAACTGGCGATCAGACCTTCAAACGTGATTACAACATCGTCCTTTTCGAAGTCGAGGTCCATAAATGACGGTTGTTGTATGCGATCATCTCTCACGACCGAAATCATTTTCATCACCCCTGGTATCTCATCGCCATGCTGCCGCATGAATTCACGAACGTCAACGGTTTCAAAACTGTTGTTCTCCAGGTTGAGTACGTCCATCTTGTTGGGCGTATAACGAATGACTTCGTCGCGTGACACGTTGACTCTCAAGCCCGGTTGTCCCGGTGCAATCAGTACCGGGAAATCGTCACTGAGACGATCGACGGCGCGCGTGCCCAGTCCCGGAACCATTCGGATGAGTCCGTCATCGCGCTTGATGCGCGGGGACCAGCGGAATTCGTTGTTGCTGAATGCAACACCGGCAAATGAAGGCAGGAAGTATTTACCGATCTTGGTTCCAACTACCTCCTGAAGAATTATCCCCATCTCTTCTCTGAAATCGATTAATCCTCGTTCTTCGCGGTACTCGATGGGATCGGGACCGAACGTCGATGAATAAACTTCAGCTATCGCGTCCATCAAAGCCTGTAACCGCTCGGTTTTTGTTCCCTGATTGGCGAGAAACAGGCTCTTGTATTTTCCTGAGAAGGCGGCGCCGAATCTATCCTCAAGCAGGCTGGAGCTGCGAACGATTATCGGTCTTTCACCGAAATCGTCGAGCGCCATCGAGAGCCCCTGGATGATCTCCGGTGTGAACTGGGAATTCTTGAACAACTGGATGATGTGTGAGTATTCCTGTCGAACCAACCCGATATCCTTGTACTTCTGCTCTGTTACCTCTTCAAGGTTGTTGAAGTGCATGAAATTATGGAGCCCGTCCGACGTTATACACCATGTCTTCGGCACGCGGATGCCCTTCAGATCATCATCCTCGAGGGCATGTTTTCTAAGGACCAGCCAGGCGAGGAACAGTCCGGCGCTCTTACCGCCCACCTGCCCGTGACTGCCCACTTGAAATATCAATCGCTTAATGATGTCGTAGAAATCTTCAATCTTTACCAGGTTTTTAGCGATCTTGATGTAGTCGAGCTGGTCGGTGATGAACTGCCTGACCAATGCGACACTCATGCCTTTCATGGTTGCCTCGGTGAACTCGATCCCCTCTGGTGCGAGATGTACGAAGCGTCTGATAGCGTCTGCGATATCACCGAGTGAACTGTCAAGATTAATCAGTGTCTTGATCAGGAAACTTGCACGATCCTCCTGCATCCACTTCTCGATACAATTCAGTATCTCATCATCGGAGAGGTTTCTGGCGGCAATCTCGAAAACTTCCTGTTTCAAGTCAAGCGCATCAAGATCGTCCCTTCTCTGCCGTGGACGATTGCTTCCTTCGGATATCTCTTCCATATCCTCGACAGTATCCGTGCTTATCTGCTTAAGGATGTCGTTCGCTTCGGGAATTCCATTCCAGCAGAGTAAATTCAACATCTTGCGTGATATCCGGATGTACAGATCACGATCCATCCGGCGGGACATATCGACTATTATGCGCCAGTCGTTTGTCCTTTCCTCCGGGTGTTGCGTCTCACTGTCCGTCGGCTGACGGATTACGCTCCCGAGTTTACTGTGCCGGACAAAATCCCCCAGCCGTTCGGCGATTCTGTTGATCAGGCGAATTTCACCTTTCTGAAAAGCCTCCTTTTCCTCTTCCGGCATTTTTAGAGTGTAGTAAACTTCCAGCTTACCGATCGTTTTGTCTTGCACGTTGATATCCGCAGATAGCGCGCATGTGTAGGGATGAGTAGTGAGGGATGAGGGATAAGGGATGCCATCGATGGTGATACGTACTTTGCAGGAGTCGTGACAGTGCAGTCCCTTTGGGATAATTTCGACTGCTTCCTTCATCACGGGTTCAATATCTCTGTCGTAGTTTCTTAGAAGCTCTTCGATCTGATAAAGGCAGTCAAGCTTTATCGTTCGCTCCCGGAGGGTGTCGAGGAGCTCGTACATCCGTGTCTGTTGATCTGTCATGATGAATTACACCTCTCCGTAATTCTGTTGTCCACCAATACTGTCATGTCATCCATACAATTTCGCATAGCATGACAGTCCGTCAGTTTAAAGATTTGCCGCTATTCCTGAGTTCTTTGGATTATTCACTTTAATGGTCGTCATTCAGGTGGAACAGACTGTCTGAGAATGCCATCTGTCCGCTGGAAGACGCCCTCGTCTTCCAGCCAAGTTGTTGTTATTTCTGGCAGACGGGGGCGTCTGCCAGCAGGCGGTGATGCAGAAATCGCTATTTTCGGACAGACTGGGAAACCAGAATCCAGGAAATGCTGTATTGTTAGATAACAAACTTGTCTGGATTCCTGCCTACGCAAGAATGACAAAGTAACGCGGGAATGACAAAACGAATACTTTTTCAACAAGCGTTAGTTAGTAGGTTTTATCCATTCTGTTTTCAAAAGACTTCCACTGCAATCCTCACCCTCGAAATACCTTTCACTTCGATTCATGCGATCATAACTGTTGATTTTCAGCCAAAATTTCTCTAATATACTTGATTAAATCAGATTACCTTCAGGAGTGACCTGTTGCGAAGATACCGTTGGATAAACTGGCTCTGCGGTTTATTGATAATTCCCTTCCTTGTTGATGCGTCTTTTGCCGTGAATATGGGAGATATGCGCATCATAGAGGGAGTTAAAACGGAGCATGAGCTTTACGGCAGAGGGAGATGGTCGAAGGGTGCGGAAGATATCCGGCTCGATCTGACAGGTCTCTGGACAGCCGTTCGTTCTGACGGTTTCGATCTTGGAGAAATACATCTGCCCTTTTCCTGGGATGGTTGGAAGGGTGAGATTACACTCTCACGCAGCTTCACAATACCTGATTATGTGAGAAACTTCACCTATCGGTTGGTTGTGGAGGGCGTCTCTGAGTATATCGCAGTGACTCTCAACGGGGCTCATCTTGACACTCGTCGAGGCGATAACATACACTTCCAGATCGAGATAGATCCCCGACTTTTGAGGTTCGAATCCGACAGCAACACAATAGAAATAATACTTGATAACAAATCGCCGCGTAATAGCGGCATTCCTCTCTCAGGTGGTTTATACTCAAGACGCCGTTATGGCGGACTTTATCGGGATATATATATCCTCTGCACACCATTAGCCGCCATTTCAGATATGGAAGTCAGGTGGGTAGATGATGAGATCGACACTGATGAAGGTCATTTAGTCGTCGATGCAGAACTGCGAAATCTATTTTACAGTGCACCTGATTCGATAGAGCCATCCTTTAGATTTGAGTATTCACTGCTCGATCCCACTGGAAATATCCTCATTTCAGACCGTCAGGAGAACATCGTGTTTCCGGCGGGTGGTGTATTGGATGTTTCAAACATCCTTAAGCCGTCGGGACTTGAGATGTGGAACGTAATTGTTCCACCCGGATTATATACCGTGCAGGGACAACTTATCGGACCCGAAATCGTCCACAGCTCAGCCGCTGCTATCGGGATCAGAAGTATCAAGTTGACGAGTGATGGGTTTTTACTCAATGGCAACAAGTTGTGGCTTAGATGCGTGAATTATTCCGAACTTATCCCAGGGCACGGCACTTCGTTGGATGAAGAACAGATCGAACAGGATCTGCGGAAGATGAAAGAACTTGGCATTCACGCTGTCCGGATTGTGCAGGGATCGACTTCACTTTATTTTCTTGATCTGTGCGATCGGTTAGGGATGCTTGTTTTTGAGGAACTTCCGGTATTTCAAGTACCGGATCCGATTCTGGATGATTCGGAGCTTATCCGTTCTGCATCCGAGCAGCTCGAAGCCATGATAAACCGTGACAGAAGGTTCACATGTATCGCCGGGTGGGGGATAGGTGCACAGATTAATGCACCGAACAGTCACAATGATGCCTATTATCAACAGCTAACACAGCTTGCCCGCAAATTAGATAACCGTCCTGTTTATGCTTCGATCTCTTTCGTTGAAGAGTTCACTGCAGCTCCGCTGGATTTTGCCATTCTCGTCATCACTCCTTACCTGGAGAAAACCGATAAACCGCTTCCGAACCGGGTTAAAGGTGACCGACCCGTACTGATCAGCGGTTTGCAGCGGGCTGTTTTTCCGGGTAATCTTGGAGGATACGCAGATCCGAAATCGGAAGCAGGTCAGGCGGATTATCTACTGAACATGATCCGCCAGACTGAGCAGATTGAGGGATGTATGGGCGTTGTTATCGGAGATTTTGCCGACTGGGAGGGCGCTGTTCCATCCATATCCAGCCCGTTAAGAGGTTCCAGTTACCTTTATACTACCGGAATCTGTGACTCCGAACGAAATCCCCGACTCGCCTTTCATCGCATCAAGGAGTACTGGGCTTCAGGTAAAACAATACCGCTGGCTCGCGGATCATTACCGGAGCAGGATGGAGAACTGATTATTATTGTAGGTCTTGGACTGATAATAGTGCTCTTTTTGACGGTAAGAAGGAACAAAATCTTTAGGCTTAACCTGGTCAGGACTTTCACCTCTCCGAAGAGCTTCTTTCATAGTATCGGTGATCGAAGATATTTCCAGACGGGACAGACGATCTTTGTAGCTTTGATGATCTCAGGCGGATTTGGGTTGTTAGGCGCTGGATGGTTTCACTCACAGCGGGTTAGTTACCCGCTTGACTGGACGATGGGTTACCTGCTAAGCGATACTGGAATGTTGAAATGGATGGCAACTGTGATATGGCAGCCTGCAAGAGGACTTGCCTTCTTCTGGGGACTCGGCTTTATATCCATCTGGCTCGGCGCTGTCAGGACTGTAATACTGTGCAGGATACTGGGTAAGAGATGCACTTTCGCACAGGGAATAGCCTTCATTACCTGGTCGATGGCTGGTTTTCTCGCTATCCTCCCTGTCGGTATGTTATCGCAACGGTTGTTTGATTTGAACATGGGCTGGTTCATCTGCTTGATTATCATCCTGCTCGCTATCTGGACACACCAGCGTCTTATAGCCATTATCGGCCAGCATGTGAACCGTTCGAACATTCTGGTTACCACACTATGGTTAATAGGTCCTGTAATTGTTGTAATACTACTATTCACCGGACTTGAATATACTCGACATATATTTGATTACTGGGGATTCTTCTGGGGAACAATTGTTCAATAAGGGAATATACAATGCATAAGGATAAAGAAACAGATAGCCGGAATCTTCAACAGAAAGTCAGCGGTATGGGCATAACCTTTGACGATGTGCTTATCGAACCGTGCCGTTCAGCGGTTCTACCGAGAGATGTGAATCTGAAGACCCGGATAACGCGCAACATCGAACTGAACATACCGCTCGCCAGCGCTGCAATGGATACTGTAACCGAATGGGAGTTAGCCATTGCAATTGCACGGGAAGGCGGTATAGGAGTGATTCATAAAAACCTTTCAATTGAAGAACAATCCGCTCAGGTCAGCACGGTTAAAAGATCGGAGAGCCACACCATTTCAAAGCCGATAACGCTTCCCTCGGATGTACCGTTAAAGCGAGCGCTTGAAGTGATGAATGAAACGGGCATTTCCGGAATACCGATTGTTGATAATTACAAGCTTGTCGGGATGTTGACGCACAGGGATATCAGGTTCGCGGTAAAAACAGATTTGCCGATTTCAGATTACATGACCAAGGCGCCTCTTGTAAAAGCTACGGAAGGTACGAGCCTTGAGAAGGCAAAGAAAATCCTCCACGCTGAAAGGATTGAGAAACTGCCTATTGTCGATGCTGAGGGACGGCTCGTAGGTTTGATAACAGCCAAAGATATTCAGAAGAAGCGAGCATTTCCCAATGCCTGTATGGACGATCATGGGAGGCTGCGAGTTGCCGCTGCGGTTGGTGTGGCTTCAAATACGATGGATCGAGTTGCCGGACTGGTAGAAGCAGGCGTCGATCTGATTACTGTTGATACCGCGCACGGTCATTCCGAGGGTGTGCTGAAGGCTGTGAAGGCGATCAAGAGCAAATATGCCGATGTTGATGTAATAGCCGGGAATGTAGCCACTTCGACTGGAGCGAGAGACCTGGTGGAAGCTGGCGCAGACGGCGTTAAAGTCGGTATAGGAGCCGGCGCAATATGTACAACGCGAATAATTGCAGGGATAGGAGTACCGCAAATATCGGCAGTGCTCGCCTGTTCTGAGGCACTTGAAGGTCGAGGAATACCGATTGTTGCCGATGGTGGGATCAGATATTCCGGTGATATTGCCAAATCGCTTGCCGCTGGGGCTGATGTGGTGATGCTTGGAAATCTATTTGCCGGTACTGAGGAGTCACCCGGCGAAACAGTGCTGTGGGAAGGACGAACTTATAAGGTATATTATGGTATGGGTTCTCTTGCCGCAATGAAAAAAGGTTCAGCCGATCGCTATTTCCAGGAAGGAGCGGAACCAGATAAACTTGTACCTGAAGGAATAGAGGGAAGAGTACCTTATAAAGGCTCCCTTAGCAACTATGTATTTCAACTAGTCGGCGGTCTAAGACATGGCATGGGATACTGCGGAGCCAAGAATATCGAAGAACTAAGAAAAAACGCAAAATTCATAAG
>JABMRV010000028.1 GCA_013202285.1 bacterium
CGCCCACGGCTATTCAAAGGTCATTCCCTTCGGGAATGATTAAATACTCGAAATACTGCTTATTTAAGTGCTTATGGGAGACTCCGGACAGTTCTACTATCGGGGTCTCATGCCCACTAATACCTGAATCTCCTTTCATGGAGTCTGATGATGAAACATGTATTTATTCTGATCTTTATCTCCCTGTCATTCGCACTTCTCTTCGCGAGTGGGTCTCTTTTTTCAGCAATCAATGAACCCGGCGATGATCTGCAAACGCTGCCTCTTCCGTCGAACAGCAGCCTCAAATCGGCTCAACCTGCCGTTCCCAAGCCGAATTATTCCCATCCGAAACTGACATCCACGCTGTCCCGATTCCTGGATACCTTTAACTCGAAAGGCGCTACAGCGGCTGACGAATATGCCCGAATTCACGATATAACATTCAGTGATGGACGCGTCCTCGTCGAACTGATGCTGCGCAGGGATTATGTAAGTGACGATGTAAGTCCTGATGTACTGGAGAGATTCGGCGTTGAGATTGACAGCCGCTCCAAGCATTTCATAATCGTCCGGATTCCTGTGGATCAGTTAGCAGCATTTTCAGAAAATATCGACAACGTATCGCTGATCCACCGACCGTTCAGGGCAATCGCCGACGTAACCAGCGAAGGCGTCGAACTGATCGGCGCAAACGCCTTCCACGAAGAGAATATCACCGGACAGGATGTCAGCGTCGCCATCGTCGATATTGGATTCAACCGGTTTGGCGACGGTCAGGATGCCGGTGAACTTCCGGAGAATCCGACCGTCCGCAACTACACCGGTGTGGATATGGACGAGGGCAGCGTTCACGGCTCCGCATGCACAGAGATCATCTATGATCTGGTTCCGGATGCGAATTTCTACCTGATGAAAGTCGCCAACGATGCCGATCTTGAGAACGCCATCGACTTCCTGATTGGTGAAGAGGTGGACGTCATCAGCATGTCGTTAAGCTGGATTGTCGCTGTTGAAGACTACTTCCAGGGTGGCGATCATATTTCGCGCAAGGTCAACGAGGCGTTCGATCAGGGCATCCTCTACGTGAATTCGGCGGGAAACTACGCCAATTCGCACTACCGCGCAGAATTTGACGACCGGAATGAGGAGGGTGACTTCCACTGCTTCGACAACGGCGTGACGGTGAACCATTTCGGCACGGCGGTCGACCGCATGTACAACATCGATGAGGGTACGTCGCTGTGGACGTCGATGGCGTGGGACGATTTCCCCGAATCGGGGCAGGATTTCGATCTCTACATGGTCTGGTGGAACGAGGAGCAGGACAGATGGGATATCGTCGCCGAATCGCGCAATCAGCAGAACGGTAACGATCCACCATACGAATATGTATCATACCGGGCTGAGAGGGACGGCAGTTACGGGGTGATGGTGCATAGCGAGACTGGCGATAACGGCATGGACTTTACGCTCGTGACAGCCTACGACATCGCCTGGCGGACTCACGCAGGGAGCGTGCTCATTCCCGCCATCGCCGAGGATAACTTCGCCGTCGGTGCAGTGTACTGGCAGGAATGGAATGAGGAGGAACCGAGCCTTGAGCCGTTCAGTTCGCAGGGACCGACCTACGACGGCAGAACCAAGCCTGAGATCAGCGCTCCGGACGGCACAACATCGTTTATCTATGAGCGCGAATTCTTTGGAACCTCCGCCTCCTGTCCTCACGTCGCCGGAGCCGCAGCGCTCGTGTTGTCAGCATATCCGAACTGGGACAACGTCGAACTCCGCGATTACCTGCAGGAGAACGCCGTCGATGTCGGCGAAGACGGTCAGGACAACCTATTCGGCTACGGTCTGCTGAATATCGAACTCAACCGCCCGCCGGTCATCATTGTTGATGCTCAATTAATTGAAATCGAATTATTTACTGGAGATATTGAGGCTAGATCCATCAGCATCTCAAACGTGGGTGAAAGCGATCTCCGCTTCCATATCGAGATTGAGTATATTGATGAGCCACCACGTGATCGTATCGAGCAGCGATCTCTCAGGTCAGTCTCATCGACCGGTGCACCGCGTCGCGATGATCTCGGCGATGAGATCGCCCGTTTCAGCTTCAACCCCGAACCTGATAACCATTTTTCTGCGAGCAGCGCCTGGGATGAAGACAACGAAGTAATGTGGCTGCCCAGATGTCATCCAGACTGTATTTCCGCTATCACGTTCGACCACGATTACGATAATTTCCAAGAAGAGGTTGCTTTCCATATTAACGAAGCAATGACAGGTCTCGCCAGTATGCACAATGTGCTCTACGTGGCAACCTGGGACAATCAGGATTTACTCAGGTATGATATAGAAGGCAACAACCTGGGCGGACTGGAAATGCCACGCCAACCGACCATCATTGCCGCCAGCGAGGAGATGGAGCGGTTGATAGTCATCGACAACCCTGATGGGGAGAACATGTACTTCTATGAGGTCGCCGATGATGAGGTACGGCAGACCGGTGTGCTCAATTGGCGGGTGGAACAGTTGGGTGAGGGAGACTGCCGCGGCATCTGCTGGGTTGACAGACATCCCGATGGTCAGTTATGGATTATGGTCGATGATGGGCTATACGAATTCGCGGTGGATGAGGATAATCTGGAGATAATAGAGTTAATACAGGATTTAGAATACCAGGACAATCAATGGTTCTCGGTCTCTCATGACGGTCGCAATCTCTGGCTTGGAACGGAAAATCACCCTGAATGGTCGATAATAGATGACGGAATCAGGGAATTTTTCTGGTTAATGATTGATCCAGGGGAAGGCATTTTAGAACCGAATCAGGAAATAGACATTGAAATCATCTTTTGCGCAATTGGTTGCTTACATGGCATATATGAAGCGGCGATTCATTTTCTCTCGAACGATCCCGAAAATCCGGATGTGGTTGTCCGTGTGGAAATGTACGTTGAGGGTTGTCCAGTTATCGACGTGCGCTGGTCCGAAGAGGCCGGTTATCCCGATCTGATCGACTGGAACGGAGTGTTCGACGATCTCTTTACAGGTGCACCTTATGAACTTGTGATCGAAGTCGAGAATGTAGGAACCGCAGACCTTGAGATCGAGGAGATTTCCGTTGAAGGAGATGATTTTCAAGTTAATCCAAATAGTCTATCCTTGGAGCCCAGGGAGGAAAGTGAAGTCACACTTTCTTTCGAAGTTGCAGCTGACGAACCCGGTGAATACGAAGCTTTTCTAATCTTCATCAGCAACGATCCTGTAAATAATGAGCTGCGCATTCCGATGCGTGCGGTTGCCTACCTTCCGCCGGTCATCATTGTTGAACCTCTTGAAATCGAATTCCCTCCCAATGGAGAAGATATATATGCTACAAATATAAATATCTCAAACGAGGGTGAAAGCGATCTCCGCTTCCGTATCGAAATTGAGGTTATATCAGAACCCGGACGTGATCGTATCGAGCAGCGATCTCTCAGGTCAGTCTCATCGACCGGTACACCGCGTCGCGATGATCCTGGCGATGAGATCGCCCGTTTAAGCTTCGACCGCGAACCCGATGACCATTTTATTGCGAGCAGCGCTTGGGATGAAGACAACGAAGTGATGTGGCTGCCCTCATGTAATCCAAACCGGCTCATCGTCATCGCCCACCACAATTATGAGGATTTCGAGGAGGTTCGCCGTTTCGGTGTTAACGGGACAGTGACAGGTCTTGCCTGGTTGCACGGTGTGCTCTATGTAGCAATCTGGGGAAGCGATGATCTGCTCAGGTTCGATGAGGAGGGCAATAACCTGGGAAATATGGAAATGCCGCGCCGCCCGGTCATCATAACCGCCAGTCAAGAGGAGGGGCGGTTGATGGTTATCGACGACCCTGATGGGGACAATATGTACTTCTACAACATTGACAGGAACGGCGAGGCGCATCAGACCAGTGTCCTTCAATGGCGGGTGGAACAGTTGGGTGAGGGAGACTGCCGCAGTATCTGCTGGGTTGACAGACATCGGGATGGTCAGTTATGGATTATGGTCGATGATGGGCTATACGAATTCGAGGTGGATATGCGTCATCCGGAGATAGTAGAGATAAGACAGGATTTAGAATACCGGGACAATCAATGGTTCTCAGTTTCTCATGACGGCTACAATCTCTGGCTCGGAACGGAAAATCACCCTGAATGGTCGATCATAGATGACGGAATCAGGGAATTTTTCTGGTTAACGATTGATCCAAGGGAAGGCATTTTAGAACCGGATGAGGAGTGTGACATTACTTTCACCTTAAACGCAACCGGTCGCATCGAGGGTATATATGAGGCGGCGATTCATTTTCTCTCGAACGATCCCGAAAACCCGGATGTGGTTGTCTCTGTGATAATGGATGTTGTTGGTTGTCCGGCTATCGACGTGCACTGGCCTGAAGAAGCCGGTTATCCCGATCTGATCGACTGGAACGGTTGGTTCGATGATCTCTTTCCACCTGATGAGTATCCTCTTCCAATCGTAGTCGAGAATGTAGGAAACAGAGACCTTGAGATCGAGACTTACGTTGAAGGAGACGGTTTTGATCTCCTCGGAGAGGGGCGTTTTGTTTTACCCCCAGGCGCGGAAAGGGAAGTTGTGCTGATTTTCCTTGGTGAAGAACCCGGTATATACGAAGGTTTTCTGTACTTCATCAGCAACGATGAAAATAATGAGCTGCGCATTCCGATGCGTGCGGTTGTCGAGGGCAACCGTCCGCCGGAGATTGCCCGTGAAATTCCCGACCAGCAGTTACGCGAGGATTTTGAACCTTTCGTCGTGGCAGACCTCGATATCGTCTTCGACGATCCCGAGGGCGACGAGCTATACTTCTGGGCTGGGAGCGATGACGAGAACCTGCAGACCGAAATCGATGAAGATAACCGGCTCCGGTTGTCGGTGACCGAGAACTGGGTGGGGCAGGCGCATGTTACTGTGATTGCGGATGATGACCCGATAGAAGATGAACGTGATGCGGGACCGGTGCGGACTCTGCGTTCAATATCCGGTGGGTCGAAACCGGTTCGTGATGAGCCGGTGGAGTTCACCTTCTCCGTCGAAATCGAGAATGTGAACGACGCGCCCCAATTTACAGAGTATCCGGATGAGATACTCACTTCTGAGGGTGAACATGTCCAGTTCACGATCGTCATTGAAGACGCCGACTTTGACCAAGTCGGGGATTCCCTGTCATTCAGGCTCTTTGATGATGACGGTTTAGGAGAGCGAGGTGCAGAATTCGTTTATGAACACCCTGATTTGATAATATTCACCTGGCAGACCGGTTTTGACGATGCGGGTTTATACCGACCGGTCTTCGCGGTCGAGGATGAAGCGGGTGCGCGCGATGTCGGCTCATTTAGCCTGATCGTCCACGACGTCAACCAATCTCCGGAGTGGGCAGGTCCGGGTTTCGCCCTTGAGTTCACTGAGGACGATGACGGGCGGATAACTGTTAATCTGAGCTACCGTTTCATCGATCCGGACGGTGACGAGATGCAGTTCAGCGCAGAGGGCGATGGTCTGCGGGCGATGGTTTCACCGGACGGCTGGTTATGGGTAGAGCCTGTTCCGGACTGGAGCGGTTGGACACAGTTGGATTTATGGGCAAACGACGGCAGGGGTGGAATAACGCACCATGATGAACATGTGTTTGTTGCCCCGGTAAACGACCTGCCCACACCATTCAGCCTGCTCACGCCGGAGGAGGGTGATACCGTGCGATCCTACCCGACCGTCCTCTTCAGTTGGGAGCCGTCGACAGACGTCGAGGATTCGACTATAATCTACACGCTGATGCTTGATTTCACGAACGGCGGTAGAATAACGTGGGGCGTATGGGACGAAACTGAGATCGAGGTTCCCCGCCACATTCTCGGCTTGGAACCTGACCAGCCGCGAGGCATCGACTGGCATGTCTGGGCGTATGACGGCATAGATTCCATTTGCTCGACAGAGAAGTTCAGCATAGTCATCGCACCGCTTTCGGTGGGTGACGGGGATGCGCTGTTACCGGTCGAACTCGCTCTCGGACCGGTCTATCCCAATCCGTTTAACGATGTTATTACAATCAGTTATGCCGTCCCCAGGCAAACGGAGATGAGTTTATCAATCCTTGATCCACTCGGTCGCCGGATCAGGACGCTTGAGCATGGCGGCATTTCAGCGGGAAGTTATGTCACACACTGGGATGGCTGCAATCAGAACGGGATGAAGGTTTCGTCGGGGATGTACATCTGCCTTCTGACCACACCGGACAAGGTTCTGCTGCAGCGAATTGTGCTGCTGAGGTAGAATCCTGCAAACAGGGGAGGGTGGACATTCCTGTCCGCCACCTTAAAGTGTGCCGCAGGGTGTCCTCGAGTCCTTTGAATTATCCACTCTTATGGTCGTCATTCTGGCGGAAGCCAGAATCCAAGAAAGCTATTTTGTTAGATAATGAACTTGTCTGGATTCCCGCTTGCGCGGGAATGACACGGTTAGGTTCAAAA
>JABMRV010000244.1 GCA_013202285.1 bacterium
TGTCATTCCCGCGCAGGCGGGAATCCAGATATGTCATTGTTATTACGTGGATTCTGTCCTGGATTTAATCCGGGATCGCCGGAACGACGATATAATAATTGCGACTCATTTTTGTATTGCAAAAAACATTTTTTACCGCTATATTTCCACATGAAGTGAAACGAAAAAGGAGTAACTCATGAATTACAAGAAAATCAAGTACATACTAACTGTATTAATTCTACAGTTTTGTGTCCTCCACGCCGAAATAACTGAGGTTGGTCGTTGTGATACCCCCGGGACTGCTTATGATGTTTTTATACAGGGAGATTACGCGTATATTGCAGATTTTAATTCGGGTCTTACAGTAGTAGATATTTCTGATCCTGAAAATCCCGAAGTTGCAGCTAATTTCGATGATTATGAGAATCCCAGTGCAAGAGGAATATTTGTTGTTGACGATATTGCATTTGTTGGAAGTGGTTATAGTCTTTTATCATTTGATATTTCTGACCTTGACGATATTTCCCTACTTGATAATCACAATGTCTCAGATTATGCCTATAGTTTAATTGTAATAGGTGATATTGCATGTGTTCCATGTGATGGTCATGGTTTATGTCTGGTTGACGTTTCCAATCCCAGAGAGTTGCGTACAATCAGTTATTGTAGAATGGAAAGTAGTTCATTGCGACTCTTTGTTATTGAAAATACTGTTTATGTCGGACAAGCTAGGGCAGGATTGTACATTGTGGATATTTCTGATCCTGAAAATCCCCAAATTATTGGATCTGTCGATACACCAGTATATGCGAGTGGAGTTTATGTTTCAGGAGATTACTGTTACGTAGGCGATGATGAGGGTGGGTTACAAATAATTGACGTTTCTGATCCGGAATATCCGGATATAGTTGGTAACTGTGATTTTGCAGGAGCTGGTGAGGTTTTTATCGTAGATAATTTTGCTTTTGTGTTAGATTATAGAGATAATGTTTTAGCCGTTGTAGATGTTTCAGATCCTGAAGATCCTGAAATTGTGGAATCCTGCGATACTGAAGAAATACCACGCGATATAGAAGTGGTTGATAATTACGCATATATTGCAAATTTCGGCAGTGGTCTCCTCATCCTTGACGTATCCGATTATACCATTACCGGTCCCCGCATCGATCTTTCCATAGATGAGCTTAACTTCGAAGATGTCGGGCTTGACCTGAGCCGGGAACTGCCCCTCACCATCGGCAATATCGGCAACGAAGACCTCATCATCTCCGAAATGTCAATCGTAGGCGATTACTTCAGTGTGGACTTCGAGGATGAGCTGACCATCGAACCGGATGCGGAAACCGACGTCGCCGTAACATTCACACCCGAAGAACGCCGCGAGTTCGAGGGGACGCTGACCATAACCTCCAACGACGAGGAGAACGGAGTGGTCGAGGTTGCGCTTACCGGCGTGGGCGTCGGTCCGGTCATATCCATCCACCCGCAGGAACTGGACTTCGGCATCGTCGGTATCGACTTGACTGAAGAGCTGCCGCTGACAATCCATAACAGCGGACTCAACGACCTTGTTATATCAAGCATCACCAATGAAACGGAGTTTTTCACCTTCCAGTTCGATGAAGAAGTCACCCTTGAACCGGACGGCAGGCTTGAAATACCGGTTACTTTCTCACCGGTTCTGGGCATCGACTACGAAGACACAATAACCATCACCTCCAACGACCCGGACAACGAAACGGTCGAGGTTCCCCTCTCCGGCAGGGGAGTCGGCGCGCTCATCGACACAGATCCCGAAATAATCGACTTTGGGGATGTCGGACTGGAGCGCAGCCGCGATAGACAACTGACCATCCGCAACGAGGGTCAGCTCGACCTGCACGTCCTCGACATTGTCGTCGAAGACCCATATTTCGGCGTCCAATTCGAGGGCGAATTCGTCATCGAGCCCGACCGCAGCCACAATATTACCGTAACCTTCGCGCCGGAGAGATCGGGTGAGTTCGAGGGCTCACTCATCATCGGAAGCGACGACCGGCAGAACGAGGAATTCATCGTCCCGTTGGCTGGCACGGGAGTCGGTCCACGCATCGCCGTCGATCAGGAAACTATGCGCTTCGACATGGTGAGAGTAGATCGCAGCAGTGCAATGATGCTGACAATAACCGCCGTCGGCCTCACTGATCTGACCGTATCGGACGTCAGTGTCGATGGGGATTATTTCAGCCACGACTTCGACGGGGAAGTCTTCATCGAACTCAACAGCCGCTTCCAGGTGATGGTCACCTATTCGCCCACTGACGACGGCATCCACGAGGCGACCCTGAACATATTCTCCGACGACGAGATTAACCCTCAGAAGACGGTTGTGTTGACGGGTTCGGCAATCGACGGTGTTATCAGCGACACGCCCGGCTCGGCGCTGAGTGTCTATGTCGATGGCGACTTTGCCTACGTGGCGGACGACGAAGCAGGACTGCGTATCATCGACATCTACAATCCTGAAGATCTCTATGAAGTGGGGAGTTACGACAGCGACGGCAACTGTTCCGGCGTGGTTGTAGTGGATAATTATGCTTACGTTGCCGATGGATCGGGCGGGATGTTAGTTGTCGATCTCTCCAGCCCGCAAGAGCCGGAACTGTTGGCGGTTGTTGAGACCCCCGGCGAGGCGCTGAACGTGGATATCGCCGGTGATTATGTTTATATCGCCGACGGTGAAAGTGGTTTAAGGATTATCAACATCTACGACCCCGAACGCCCCGCAGAAGTTGGGCATTGTGATACTCCTGGTGGAGCGCGTGGAGTTGCAGTACAAGGAGATTTTGCTTACATAGCAGATGATATAAGGGGTTTACGGATTATCAATGTGTCCGATCCGGAAGAACCTGAAGAAGTCGGTTCTTATAACACTGAAGGATGGGCTTGGGATGTTTTCGTACTTGGCAACATTGCATACGTTGCAGACGAACGTTATGGATTGAGAATTATTGATGTGTCAGACCCCGAGCATCCATCCGAATTAGGCTCCTACGACACGGATGAGAACGCTTACGGTGTTACTATATATGGCGATTACGCCTATGTAGCGGATGGTGAAGGCGGCGTATGCGTGATACACATCGCCGATCCGGAGAACCCGGTTCTAATAGATACTTATTATGCGCCTGATCTTGTAGTGGACGTCTTTATATCGGGCAATTATGCATACACAGCAGCTTCTGAGAGCGGGCTGTTGGTGTTGGACATTATCGATTACGTCTCGGTCGATTGTGAGACTGATCCGCCCCTCCCCACCGAGTTCTCATTGTCGGTCTATCCCAATCCTTTCAA
>JABMRV010000245.1 GCA_013202285.1 bacterium
AACGTTCCTGCCAGGTTTCAAACGAAGAGTAACCTGGCAGGGGAGTTCTTAATTGATGTAATGCCATCAGGTTATCCGACAGCTGGCGGACTTGAAACCTGACGGCAACTTGAAACTGCACTTCTAATCAACTAACGTGAATGCGCTTTAGTTTCATAAATATTTTCACCTGTCTCCTCCTGTCTCTTCTCGTGTTAACATCCCCTGTACTGGGCGTAAAACGACAGATGAGACTCACCAGGCCTCCCCAGATAGTTCAACCGTTTGTTCCGGTGGCTGTCAATCCCGCGGACGGCGACGGTAAGATGCTGCTGGTACGGTGGCAAAAACCTCCTAATGTTGAGATCGACGGGTACATCATTGAGAGAACTGAGGCGAATCGCAAAGACTGGATAAAGGTCGGTGAGGTTTCGAAGGATGACACCAGTTTCATCGACCGAAACAATCCCGAAACCGGTGACTGGCTCGATACAGGAGTTGAATACAGGTATCGAGTGGTAACGCTTGCCGGAGGGTGGAAGGCTGCTTCACTTCCGTCAGAGGTGGTGGTCGCCCGTGTTCGCCTGTTCAACGTTCAGCGAGCCAACGTGTTGGTAGTAATAATGATCTATTTCGGTTCGGTGCTGATTTTCATCAGGCGGGTAAAGCGAGGGAAATCGCAGTTCGTCCGCCAGATCGCCGGCATGGCAGCCATCGATGAAGCGTTGGGGAGAGCCACCGAGATGGGGCGACCGGCGCTGTACATACCGGGCATCATGGACGTCGATAACATCCAGACGATAGCCTCGATGGTGATCCTGACCGAAGTTGCCCGGAAGTGCGCGGGATATGACGTCAAGCTGATTGTACCGCTCAACCGGGCTTTCGTAGTGCCGTTAGCCGAGGAGTCGGTCAAGCAGGGCTATCTCAGTTCCGGCAGACCGGATGCTTACAATCCGGACGATATCCGTTATCTATCGGACGAGCAGTTCGCCTTTACCGCCGGTGTGACGGGAATAATGAACCGCGAGCAGACGGCGGCGCATTTCTTCCTCGGAGCATTCTTCGCCGAGTCGCTGATCGTGTCGGAGGTCGGATATTCGACCGGCGCGATCCAGGTTGCAGGAACGGCGAACATCCACCAGTTGCCGTTCTTCGTTGTGGCGTGCGATTATACGCTGATCGGCGAGGAGTTCTACGCTGCTTCGGCATACGTCTCCCGCGACCCGCAGTTGATGGGCACCCTCAAGGGTTCGGACCTGGTCAAGCTGCTGATTATGATCACAGTCCTCGTCGGCAGCTTCCTAAGTTGGGGAGGGGTGGATTTTGTGACGAGGGTGTTGGGGGTGTGAAAAGATGCGTCGATTGTTTCAGATATTCATTGGCATAGTAACGTTGCCCGGTTTCTCAGAAACCGGGTTTTGAATAATATAATTTGATGGTGGCTTTCCCCTGATTTGATGAATCTGAACTACCCCCCCCTGCAATAGCAGGGGGGGATTTTAGCGATATTCCGCAATAAAAGACGACGTCCATTCAGGCGGCGCGGGAGCGCGTAATGCCCGTCAGTTAAGTTTGGGCGGACTGAAGCCCGACAATAGTGGTTGAAGCCAGCACAACTACAAAGAGACAGTTATAGGTTTCTTTGCAAGTGAGTACTACTTAAACTCCTTCATGATAACCGGAAATATCTCCACTAACCTTCCCCCTGAATATCCTGTAAGCCCATGCCTGGTAAACAATCACCAGGGGGATAAAGATCAGAACGACAACCAGCATGATTTTTAGTGTCAGCGGACTGGAAGCGCTGTTGTGAATTGTACGGCTGAAGGCAGGGTCGATGCTGGAGGGCAGAAGGCTGGGATACATCCCGATCACACCGAACAGTGTCGAGCTGAAGATGTACAGGCTGGAAGCAAACCACGCCTTCTTCCAGGCTTTCTGGCGAATAAAGATTCCCGAAAAAACCAATCCGGTCACCATCAATGCCGGGATCGCAAAAAGGAGCGGATTATTCAGGTAGTTGGCATACAAATCGGTGGCGAATACGGTCAAAATTAGGAAGATGACCGAGAGCGCGGTCAGAATAACCCAGAACCAACCTGATAAAAGAGACGCCCGGTCGTGCAACTGATTCTCCGTCTTAAATGCCAGCCATATCGCACCATGCATGAGGAAAAAAATCAGGAAAAGTAAACCTCCCAACAGACCGTAAGGATTGAGCAGCGTCAGCAGGCTGCCGTGAAAGACGCCGTCGCCGTCGAACAGTATTCCGCTGAAGATGTTGGCAAAGGCGACTCCGAACAACAGCGCAGCAACGAAACTGCCAATTACAAACGACCGGTCCCACCATCGACGCACCGATGGATTCTCGGTCTCTCCGCGCATCGCCAGCCCTGCCCCGCGAATTATCAGCGCGAACAGGATCAACATCAGCGGAGAATAGAGTGTGCTGAACATGGTTGCATAGGCTCCGGGAAAGGCAGCGAAGGTAACACCGCCGGCTGTGATTAACCAGACCTCATTCCCGTCCCAGAACGGTCCGATGGAGTTGAATATCTTCCTGCGGTCGGTTTCTTCTCTGGCGATGAAAGGCATCAGTATGCCCGCGCCGAAATCAAAACCGTCGAGCAGGAAATATACTCCCCAGAGGAAGCCCCAGATTATGAACCAGACCGTTTCCATCACACTGCAGCCTCCTCTGTTTGATCGCTCAATTGGGTGGCTTCAGGACCTCTGCGGATAAGCTTTATCAGAAGAAAGAGGTTCGTTATTCCGAGGATGCTGTATAACACCAGGAAACCAATAAATGAAGTCAACACCTGCGATTTTGCTATCGGTGAAACGGCATCGGAGGTTTTCATCAAACCGTACACTATCCACGGCTGCCTGCCGACCTCCGCCACCATCCAACCCAGTTCAATGGCGATGTAGGGCAATGGTATGGCAAACAGCATTATCTTGAGATACAATGGATATTGCATTAGTTTTTTTCGCAGCAGCCAACCGGTTGCAGTCAGAAGGATGAATAGGAATCCGAGCCCGACCATGCTTCTGAAGGAGATGAAGGTCAGCAGCACCGGCGGTCTTTCATCTCGGGGGAAATCTTTCAGACCTTTGACAACAGCGCTGGTTGAGTTGAAGGCGAGGAAACTGAAAAGCCCGGGGATTGGCAGCAGTTCGACCGAGTTGCGTTCGTTTTTCTCGTCAGGGATGGCAAACAGATACAGCGGGGCATTGCTCATTGTTTCCCAGTGAGCGTCGCACGCTGCCATCTTGGCTGGCTGCCTTTCGGCAATCATGTTGCCGTTGAGATGACCCTGGGCGACTTCAAAGAAGGAGAAGGCAAGTGCGAAGACCAGGGCAATGCGGAAGGACCGCGTGAAGAGCGGTTCGTTCTGTTTTCTAAGCAGGTGATAAGCGCTGACACCCATGACAAAGAATCCGGCGAGAATGTAGGAGGCGGAAACGGTATGCAGAAAAGCCATGATGGCGTTTTTCTGAGTAATAACAGCGAGGAAGTCGGTCAATTCTGCCCTGCCGTTGCGAATCACATAACCGACAGGATGCTGCATCCAAGCGTTGGCAGCGAGAATCCAGAAAGCGCTCATAGTGGAGGCGATGGCAACCAGGGTGATACACCAGGCGTGCAGTTTCTTTGAAATCCGTTTCCAGCCGAAGATCCAGATGGCGAGGAAGGTTGATTCGAGGAAGAATGCAACGGTGGCTTCGATTGCCAGCAGCGAACCGAATATATCCCCGACATATTCAGAGTAGCGCGACCAGTTGGTTCCGAACTGGAATTCCAGCGTAATACCGGTCACCACGCCGATGGCGAAGTTGACGACGAACAATCGACCCCAGAAACGGGTCATTCGCAGGTATAACTCATCACCCGTTTTTACATATTTCCACTCCATGTAAGCGACGAGGATGGAGAGCCCCAGTGTGAGTGGCACGAAAAGGAAGTGAAAGAAGGTTGAAACTGCGAATTGCAGCCGCGATAAGATAAGGACGTCCATTATGCTGGTTTCTTTTAGAAAGAAAATGGATTATAGCAAAATAAAAGTCTCAATTAATTAGTTTCTGTTGAAAAGTCTTCCAGACCGCAGGCAGACGCCCTCGTCTGCCTGCTAATTCTTGTTTTTCTGTCATCCCGACGCTTCGGGATGACGACAGGCGAGGGACTATTTTAATGAGTTTTTCAACAGGCACTAATTATAATAAACAATTCATATCAGGTCAATTTCTGCAACGCTTCTCTTGCGAGTTCTGACAGTTTAATACTCTGAAGTTCTCTGTTTCGGTAGAGCGTTATCATGGAATTGTCTGTTAATAGCGCCTCAATCTTGTCAAGACAGCAGGGGTCTCCTATCAAACCAAGCGCTCGACAGGAAAATCCTTTAATGTACATGTCATCGGAACTTGCTAACAGATCGCATAAGTAAGGCACAGCGTCTGCGACGAGATCAGGGTGAATCTCGGCGATCCTTCCGACCCCCCATACCGCGCCGCGCAGTAATGGTTCGTATTCGCTGAAATTGCCATCTGGCATTATTAAAGAAACAGAGATGTTGGAGTATTCTTCGGCGAGCTTACGGTGGTCAGCTAACACTTCTGCTATATATTCGGGAGCTCCCCAGGGGCAATTACCCGATTCTTCAGTCAGGTTCCAGATCATGCGGCGGATGAATATTCGGGCGGCTTCCATATCTCGGTCTGCAAGG
This sequence comes from bacterium, assembly GCA_013202285.1. GTDB lineage: Bacteria > Electryoneota > AABM5-125-24 > Hatepunaeales > Hatepunaeaceae > JABMRV01. Next base: position 4,707 of record JABMRV010000245.1, read on the forward strand.
TCGGATGTGATCATGCCTGCGATGGTGACAGTGCGCCATTTCAGCTCCTCATCGATGCTGACCAGTTGAGGTATCAGGAAGTTGAGGACTTTTTTCGGGGGTATGCTCCTGATCTTCTCGATAACGGTGTTCAGATCGGTCTCGGCAAGCAGTTCGGCAATCCGGGTTTTTATCGTCTGGCGGATTTTCCATTCCAGGATGTTAAGATTCTTTAGATTCTCTCCCAACGATAGCAGGGGAATGCGGGGAGTGAGTATTACTATGTTCCGGCTATTTTGAACGCATCCTTGGATGCCCCACAGACCGGGCAGACCCAGTCATCCGGCAGGTCGGAGAAGGGTGTACCGGGCTCAATACCGTTTTCAGGGATCCCTGCTTCAGGAACGTATTCATATCCGCAGACTGAACAGATGTAAATTTCCATAATGCTACTTTTTAACCTTATATCCAAGTTGCTCGATAACCTTAATGAGATGATCTCTATCGAAGTTATCGCCCGTAACGATTGTACGACCGTTTTTGAGATCAACAGCAACCGTCTTCACACCGGCGCTTCCGGCAAGCCCGCGTTCAACCGAGTCGACACAATGGCTGCATTTCAAACCGGTTACCGTTAACTCCAAACGTTTTAAGTCTGAACCGGTCTCCGGAGGAACTTCAATATTCTCTTCACGCTTGCGTTTATTCCGATACTTTTTTACAATGTACGAGTTAATAACGACTAACAACATTAATCCAGCCCAGAAGTGAATCAGCCAACCGCCATTATCGCTGAGGTGAACATGGTCGGCGATTTCGGGTGTTACCGCTTCAAATAGCGGTATAATCCAGTTTAGAAGCAGCCCGAAACCAACAGCGCTGCCTGCCACAGTCAGCATATACAGCAGAGCAGTCCGTCGTCCCAGAAAGTTCCAGGTTGTTGTGAAAGCGGCGGCATTAGTAGCAGGTCCGGCTATCAGGAACGCCAGCGCCGCTCCTGCTGAAGCGCCCATATGCATGAAACCAGCCGCAATGGGCACCGAAGCGGTTGCACATACATAGATCGGTACGCCGGCTAACATCATCAGTATAATGGAAAGCACACCGCCACCGATATAAGCCTCCAGAAAACCCTGCGGAATAACAACGGTCATTAATCCGGCAATAAGAATGCCTATCGCCAGAGCAAACCCTATATCACCCGGCAGCCTGATAAACCCATAATCGAGCAGTCTTTTGAAGGGGTTTTGTCCGGGTGGCGGCACGCAGCAGGCATCGGTACAGACGGTTTTTTCTTTACCTTCCACTTCACCCTTTTCATTGCCGAAGAACATAACCAGAACACCGCCGATTATGCCCGATATTAATGCTGCCAATGGTCGGAATATACCGAACACCGGACCCAGCATACCATAAGTAATGGCAATGCTGTCCACGCCTGTCTGAGGTGTGGACAGGAGAAAGGAAGTGGTAGCCGCTTTACTCGAACCTTGATGACGGATCGAAGCAGCCACTGGGATAACACCGCATGAACAGAGCGGTAATGGAATACCGAAGATGGAAGCCTTCAAAATCGGACCAAATCCTTTACCTCCAAGATTCCTCTCGATCCATGCAGGTGAAATCGTGACCGATAAGATACCAGCTACGAGAAATCCGAAGAGCAGGTAAGGCGACATCTGCCCAAATATCAGCCAGCTTTCAGATATTATTGTTAAGATAGTATTCATTAATAATGTTCTTTGCTAAATCGAATGGGAAGCACCGCGGGTGACCCGACTTGCTTGCAAGTCGGCTATCAAATCGGCGAATCCGTCAGCAACAATACGAT
>JABMRV010000246.1 GCA_013202285.1 bacterium
ACTTGGCTGGAAGACGAGGGCGTCTTCCAGCGGACAGATGACATTCTTGGACAGACTGTTGCGCCGTCGGGTGTCCCGACTTGCTCGCAAGTCGGGTTTCAAACTGATACTGAATATCTTGAAACCTTGTTCAGTGTCTGTAGAAAAAATGTCCTCATTTATTTGTCTGCTTACCTCGATGGATTGACAGTGTTAAATCTCCGTAAAAGGTTGCAGGACGGTAAAATATATACTATCTTAGTGAATTCGACCACGAAACCATATTCGGGACTTAGGTAAAGTATGAATCTTATCTCTCATACAGCGTTAATGCTGATGCTAACTTCGATAGTCTCCATTCAATCACAGTCTGTCAAGAACATTGATATGGAAGTGTATTATCGACCGATCTTTGAAACGTATGAGCCTGATCTCCTTGATAGTTGCGATGTGTTGATTCAACATCTTGAAGAAGAAGCATTTATAAACCGTGGTATGGTTCCTGAGGAGGAATTCAAGCAGTTATTCGAGCTTCTGTTGTCGATCGAGCCTGAACCCGAAAGCCTTGAGATGGTACGTTATGAGGAATTGACGGAACGAGCCAGAAAGGTTCACGCCGATTACTTCCATCACCTTGATATATTGCCCGAAGACGTCGATCCTCACTTCATCTGGGAAGAGATCGACTCTCTTATTACGATTCCTGTTCAACGAGAAGAGATCAGTGGTTTCGAAGATGAGATGGCGATTCCTGACAGCTATCAAGATGAAACCGATATGGAAACGCTCAAGGAGAAACTGCCTCCGGTTCCGCTCATCAGGAATAAGAGAGTTGAACGCGCCATAACCTACTTCACTACGAAAGGTCGCAAAGTGATGCAGTTGTGGCTGGAGCGGTCGGCGGAGATGATTCCGATTATCCTCCCGATCCTTCGCGAGGAGGGCTTACCCGATGAGATCATTTACCTGTCGATGATCGAGAGCGGTTTCAAAACAAATGCTTATTCCTGGGCGCATGCGGCAGGACCCTGGCAGTTCATATCTGCTACGGGCAGAAATTTCGGACTGGAGATCGACTGGTGGTACGATGAACGACGGAGTCCTGAGCTTTCCACACGTGCGGCAGCCGAATACCTGCGTGAGTTGTATGCGAGATTTGGTGACTGGTATCTTGCCATGGCGGCATACAATTGTGGTGAGGGGAAGGTCGGTCGTCACGTTCGGTCTTATGGAGATGACTACTGGAACTTGAGGAGACTGCCGCGGCAGACGAGAAATTATGTTCCCACCTACATAGGCGCGACTATCATCGCCCAGAATCCCGAAATGTATGGATTCGAAAAACCTGATCCGATTCAACCGGTCGAGCCTGAGAAGGTTTATATTGATGAATGCATTGATCTGGGTTCGCTTGCAAAGGCGGCGGGGATTGATCTAAGTACGCTGAAGAAGCTCAACCCTGCTCTCGTGAGATGGTGCACGCCTCCGGGACGCGATAGTGTGGCTGTATATTTCCCCAAAGGCGTAATAAACGAGGAATTCTGGACGAGATATGCTGAAATTCCTCCTGAGAAAAAGGTCAGTTATATCCGCCACCGTGTTCGACGCGGTGAGACACTCTCAACCATAGCTTCGCGATACGGCGTGCCGATGAGGTTGATTATCCAGCATCCTCAGAACCGGATAAGGAATCGTCATCGGATCCGTGCCGGAAAAACGCTGATTATCCCTGGAATTACTCCTGAACGCGCAAAGAAGGTGAAGCATGTCAGGAGTGAACCGAGGGAATACCCATCAGACGGCAGGATTCATATTGTCAGAAGAGGCGAGACTTTGAGCGGGATAGCCTCGCGTTATGGTGTCACAGTTTCACGGTTAAAACAGTTGAACGGACTTTACGGCAAGAGATACATTTATCCGAAGCAGCGTTTGCGTCTATATAGTAGCAGTTCTGCAGACAAATTGATTGTACATGAGAAAACTTCTGTTGAAAAACTAAAATCAGGCATTAAAGGTCGCAAACATATAGTTGCTCAAGGTGATACACTCTGGGATATTTCCCGAACTTATGGCGTTTCTGTCGAAGCGATTCGACAAGCAAATGGGTTGCGTCGCAGATCGCTGATAAAACCGGGGCAGCGGCTCATTATTCCGACAGCTGAATAAATACCTTTATAGAGAGAGGAGTAAAATGAATCGAGCAGAAATCATCGAGAACATTTCAAAGAAGACCGGTCTGACACGCGCAGAGGTAACTGCGGTGTTCGAAAGAGTATTGAAGATGATTGAATCGGAACTGGCAAACGGTGGAACTGTTGAACTCAGGCGTTTCGGAACTTTCAAATGCGTGAAGCGGGCGGCGCGCAAAGCTGTTAACCCCCGAACTGGTGAGCCTGTGGATGTACCGGAAAGAGTCATCCCGACTTTTAAACCGGCGCCGGGATTTAGGAAAGCAGTATCGAATGTGAAGCTCTGAGAATTCAATCAGAACAGCATGTGCTAACACAGAATTAAGTTAATAATAACACAAATAATTGCGAGGAGCGATGCCCTGCGGTAAAAAACGTAAGCGTCATAAGATGTCAACGCACAAGCGCAAAAAGCGATTGCGTAAGAATCGTCATAAAAAGAAGAACCGATAACATATCAGGAGGGGCGTTCTGATGAGAATCCTGGTGCTTTCAGATACTCATCTGAAACAGATTACGCCCGGTTTACCTACAGTAATTCTCCGGGAAATGTCGAATACCGACATGCTTATACATGCCGGTGATTTTACCGGAGATGCATTATATCAACAGCTTGATTCGAGTATTCCTCTGCATGCTGTGCGAGGAAATATGGACAGTGGTCAGGTCGTCTTATCACTGCCAGATAAACTGGAGATTGCCGTTGATGGTGTAAAAATCGGAATAACCCATGGCTCAGGTTCGCCTGAGAATGCCCTCTTACATGCACGCGCCTGTTTTAATACACCGGATATAATCGTATTCGGGCATAGTCATATCCCACATAATGAAATGCAGGACGGCGTATTGATGTTCAATCCGGGGAGCCCGACAAACCTATGTCGGGCTCCTTATCCAAGTTATGGCATTATTGAGATTGATAATGGCGTGTTCAAGGCAAAGATAATTCCGGTAAACTCATGATTGTCGTTCCCGCGCAGGCGGGAATCCAGACAAGTTATTATAACGTTCCTGCCAGATTTCAAACGAAGAGTAATCTGGCAGGGAATTCTTAATTATCATAAAGATAATGTCATTGCGAGGAATCCGGTAGCTGCCGGATGACGAAGCAAACTCGAACAGTGTATTATCAAACAGATTGCTTCGCTACGCTCCCAATGACAAGACAGTATTTTCTACCCGTTGAAAACCACTGAAGAAATATACTCTGTCAGCCGTCTGACCGGGATAATACGCGGATTGATCGAGGATGGACTGCCGAGTGTCTGGGTTGAGGGAGAACTCTCCAATTATACTCTTCACAAGTCAGGGCACCGTTATTTCACACTTAAGGATGCTGCAGCCCAGATAAACTGTGTGATGTGGAGAACCCGTCCTGAACCCGGCTTCAAGCTCCGGGAAGGACTGCAGGTCAGGGCATTCGGTAAAGTGAGAGTCTGGGAGCAGGGTGGACGGTATCAACTCGATATCCAGTCGATCCTTCCCGCTGGTTTGGGCGCATTACAGGCTGCATTCGAGGAACTCAAGCGAAAGCTTGCCGATGAGGGTCTGTTCGATACCGAACGCAAGCGTCCCTTACCGAAGTATCCTCAAGCCATTGGTATAGTAACTTCCCCAACAGGAGCTGCGATCCGTGATCTCGTGTGGGGATTCAGTTCTCGTTTTCCGGCAGTTGATATTTATCTGCTGCCCGTCAAAGTGCAGGGTGAAGGAGCGGCGGAGGAGATCTCTCGAGCGATTGGGAACTTCAACCGGTCGGGCTTAGTTGATATAATTGTAATCGGGCGCGGTGGAGGATCGCTTGAAGACCTTTGGGCGTTCAACGAGGAGGTCGTGGTAAGGGCGGTTGCGGCATCGGAATTACCCGTTGTTTCAGCAGTCGGACACGAGGTTGATGTCACTCTCAGCGACCTTGCTGCCGATCTACGCGCTCCTACTCCGACTGCTGCCGCCACTCTCATCGTGCCTGACCGTGCCGATTTGATAGAATCGTTAAAAGAGAGATCGACGCAATTCGCCAGATCGCTTTCTCGCACTATCTCTCTCTGGCGTGAGCGAGTCAGCAACCTCAGCAATAGTTACGGTATGAAACAAGTTGTGAACAGGGTGTCCGGTGAACGAATGCGGATCGATGAGATTGCTGAAAAACATGAACACGCATTAGTAAGAAAGATATCCGATTATAAACGCATGATCGATGCGCTAAGTGGTCGATTTACAGCACTTTCACCTTCAAGCGTTCTTGAAAGGGGCTACTGTGTTGCCAGAATGGATGAGGGATCGGTAGTGAAAGATGCCACGTCGCTTTCTACCGGTGATAAACTTAACCTCACCTTCAAGCATGGCGGTGCACTTACCACTGTGGAGGAGATTCGCCTGAATGACAAAAAATAGTTCAGACAGCAAACTCACTTTCGAGCAGGCTTATAAACGGTTGGAAGAGATCGCCAGTGAGCTCGAAAACAGTGATACTCCACTCGAGAAGTCGTTTGATCTTTTCGAGGAGGGACAGAAACTGATAAGAATGTGTCATCAGTTGCTTGACCGGGCTGAAAAGCGGTTAAAAATTCTGACAGAGGTCGATGGCAGATTTGAAGTAAAGGAAGAACTATTTGATTGATCTGAGTAAATATCCGTTACTTTCACAAATCGAGAGTCCGGTTGATATTAAGAAATTACAGATTACCGAAATGGAGAAACTTGCCGAAGAGATGCGCAGGTTTCTCATCGATATTGTATCACGTACCGGCGGACATCTGGGATCGAACCTCGGAACTGTTGAACTTACGATAGCTCTCCACTATATATACAATATGCCTAAGGATCTCATTATCTGGGATGTTGGTGCGCAGGCATATCCGCACAAAATAATCACTGGCAGAATGAAACGTTTCGACACCAACCGGCAGTACGGCGGCATATCCGGTTTTCCTCACCGGGAAGAGAGCGAATACGATTCATTCACTGTCGGGCATTCTTCGACTTCGATATCCGCTGCACTCGGCATGGCGAAGGCACGCGACCAGGTTGGAGACAAGTTCAAGGTACTCGCTGTCATCGGAGACGGCGGAATGACGGGCGGTCTGGCTTATGAGGGTTTGAACAACGCCGGTGTTTCGCATGTTGACCTGACTGTAGTACTTAACGATAACCACATGGCGATCTCACCGAGTGTCGGCGCTTTATCACAGTATTTATCCGCTGTACGCTCCAACCCACGTTTCGAGAAACTCAAGGACGGGATGTGGCAGTTGGCAGGTCGTCTGCCCCGCAGCGCAAAATTCCGCAAGGCTCTGAGAGGCGTAGATGCCGGATTGCGCGCCATGCTCATTCCGGGGCTATGGTTTGAGCGGCTTGGTTTTCGTTATATCGGTCCAATCGACGGTCACAATCTGCCGGAACTGATCAGGATGTTCAAACTCGTCCGAGATATTCCCGGACCGATACTGGTTCATGTTCTGACCCAGAAAGGCAAGGGGTATCGTCCTGCTGAAAAGGCTTCCACCAAGCTGCATGGCGTCAGTAAGTTCGATCCGCAGATCGGTCCTGTAAAAGGAAACAGCACAAAGAGGACTTTCAGCGGACATTTTAGCGATGAGCTTCTTAAGATAGCGAAGAAGGATGAGCGGATTATTGCCATAACGCCTGCGATGATTGAAGGCAGTGAATTAGGTCAATTCCAGGAGGAGATACCGGAACGATGCTTTGATGTGGGAATTGCCGAGCAGCATGCCGTTACGTTCGCTGCGGGTCTTGCGACACGCGGCTTAATACCTGTTGCGATGATATATTCAACATTTCTCCAGCGCGCCTACGACCAGATTGTTCACGATGTCGCTCTCCAGAAACTGCATGTGATCTTCGGGGTCGATCGCGCCGGACTGGTCGGCGAAGATGGTCCCACGCATCACGGCTCATTCGACATCAGTTACTTGCGGCATATACCGCACATGACTATTCTTGTTCCAAGAGATCATCATCAGTTGAGAAAGATGTTGCGGGAGGCGATATCTAACATCGATGGCGCTGTTGCCATACGCTTCCCACGAGGGAAACCGGTCTCTTTTCCGCAGAAATTAGAACAACCCGCTGATGTTATGAGTTCACAACTGCTGAGAGATGGCAATGACGGGCTTCTAATCGGCACAAGCATTTTGTTGCTCGATTGTCTGAACGTCGCCGATGAACTTGCAGAGGAAGATGGGCTGGATCTTGCTGTTCTCGATCTCAGGTGTATCAAACCGCTTGATGCCGAAACTCTGACTCACATGGCTGATAGATATAAACATTGGTTATCGGTCGAAGAGAACGCTCTGATGGGCGGCGTTGGATCGGCGCTACTCGAATTCTTCAGCGATTACGGTCTGGAAATAGATATTAAGAGGTTGGGACTCCCTGACAGGTTCATCACACATGGTGACCGTGCCAACCTGCTTGCTGAGGTGGGACTGGATCACGATTCTATTAAGGAAGCGGCTCGAAAACAGTTCGGGCTTCCTTCGAGATCCGCAAGAAAAAAAACGATAAAGAAGTCCGTTACTGCAAGGGTAAAAGCGTGAAAAAGTTAAGGTTGGGAATAGTTGCTAATACGGGGAAACCCATTGTAAGCGATGTTCTGCCTCCGTTTCTCGCCTGGCTGAATGATAAAGAGATTTCCTTCGTACTGGCAGACGACCTTGTCAAGGTGATGGATATTGACGGCTACAAGTCGGTTCCACCGGGGGATGTTGCCAAAGGAGTTGATTTTGTACTCTCCTTTGGAGGCGACGGCACGTTTCTTCAGACGGCTCACCTCATACGACCGCATCGTGTACCGATAATAGGGATAAACCTGGGGGCTTTCGGATACCTTGCCGAAGTGGGTGTCGAACAACTGCACCAGCGGATAACAGACCTGATTCAGGATAGATATTTAATCCAGGAACGTGTAATGCTGGAGGTTAAAATCAGCGCTGAATCAGGTGGAGACAGTTTCTTTGGTCTCAATGACATTGTTGTGGAAAAGGGTGCGTTTCCGAGGACGATTCGTCTCGAAACAACTATCGACGATGAATATCTGAACATCTTTAACGCCGATGGGTTGATAGTCTCAACTCCCACCGGTTCAACGGGATATTCGCTGTCGGTCGGTGGTCCTATCATTGAGCCGGGTGTAGATGCGATGATTATAAATCCAGTCAACCCTCACATGCTGGCTAACCGACCGCTCGTCGTGAACGGAAAGAGAACTATATCGATCACTGCCTATAGTGAAGCCGGTGAATTCCAGATAGTTGCCGACGGGCAACGAATGATTATCCTTAAGTCAGGCGAAAAAGTGACCATTAAACGTGCTTCATGGGTAACACGACTGGTTGTTTTCGGTGATAACACTTTCTTTTCTCTCTTGCGAAACAAGCTCCATTGGCGAGATCAGTTGAGCCATGATGATAAACCGGCAAAGGAAGATACTGCCGGATGAGTCTGCTGTTACGCTTCAAAGAAGGTCTGGCGAAAACCCGTGCCCGGACAATCTCCAGAATTGCAGGAATATTCGGACGAGGGCACATCGATGACCAGATACTTGAAGAGTTGGAGGATGCACTTTTAGAGGCGGATATTGGTGTTGATACCGTCGAAGAACTAATTGAGAAACTACGCGAAAACGATAGCGGTCGAAAGAGAGGAGAAGATTTCGATCCGCTTAAGATACTGAAATCGTTATTGGTCGATCAACTGACCGATTGCAGTTTACTGGTGCATCCGGAAAGGTTCACGCAAAAACCGTGGGTCATTTTACTGGTTGGTGTGAATGGTTCGGGAAAGACTACTACGAGCGGAAAGTTAGCGCACTATTACGGTCGTCAGGGTAAGACGTCGGTGATAGCGGCTGCGGACACCTTCAGAGCAGCAGGGATAGAACAGGTTGAGATATGGGCAAAAATGGGAAACGCCCGGCTGGTCAAGCAGAAGACCGGCGCCGATCCGGCAGCGGTAGCTTTTGATGCTCATCAGTCTGCGCTCTCGCGGGGAGAGGATCTGTTGATAGTTGACACCGCTGGGAGACTTCAGGCTAAGCGAAACCTGATGGAAGAGCTGGGAAAGATTTCCAGAGTATTGCAAAAGAAGGATCCGACAGCGCCACATGAAGTCTTACTGGTGCTGGATGCCACCACCGGACAGAACGGACTCTCACAGGCTCGCGGGTTCACCGCAGCCGCAGGTGGAACGGGGATCGTTGTGACAAAACTCGATGGAACCGCACGGGGTGGTGTGATATTTCCCATCCGGAAAGAACTCGGATTACCGGTTGAGTTCGTTGGTTTGGGAGAAGGATTGGAAGATTTACAACCGTTTGAACCGAAACTATTTGTAGATGCGATAATGGAGGCATGAGGGTGCGACGATTATTATTCATCACTATCCTTGTGATATTCTGCTGTTCCGCCGTTTCCAACGGATCGGAAACACCTCGCTGGCATAATAATGCACAGATCGGTCAACCGTTGTTCGTGATCTCCGCTCATCGGCGTCTGAGTCTGGACAAGGACAAGTTCAGGGTGGACATCATCGTCGAGGTTATGAATGATATGCTCTTGTTTGTTCGAGATAAAGATGAGTTTACCGCCTCGGTTCAACTTAACCTGTCTATTATTGATCCTGATGTGGGGCAGGTTGTAAGCAAGGTCAGAAACGTTACAAAGCGGGTGTCTGATTATGAAATGACCAACTCACGACGGGATTTCAGTGTGGATGTTTTCAGTGTTGAATTACCCGTGGGAAAATATACGATTAAGGTGCAGATTGAGGACAGGGAATCCCGTAAACGCGAGACAGTTGAGGAGAGAATAGAACTGCAGTATCCTTCATCGGATGAATTTGATGTTTCCGATATTATCTGGGCTCGATCCAGTGAACTGGAAGAGAGAACCGGCGTTCCATTGCATCCAACCGTCAGTGGTATGGTCTCCGATCCTGAATCCGTACTCTACTGTTATTTCGATCTTTTCCGCCAGGACCCATCCAGAGTTTGCAGTATTAACCTTATCGCCGCTGAAAAATCGGGAATTATCAGGTTCAATGACAGCCTTTCTATTGTCGGCGGTGAGAGACTGTCATCCTTCTTCATGGCAATTCCCTGTAAAGATCTGACTTTCAACCGTTATAATGTTACACTAAGGGCTTTCTTCGAAGGTGATACTATTCAGCGCACTTCATCATTCAGTATAAACTTTCACGGACTACCCTGGATGATAGGTGATATAAATCAGGCAATCCAGCAGCTGCGATACGTGGCAACGATTGAAGAGATACAGCGTCTTTCTGCGGCATTCCCAAGTAAGAAGGAGGAGTTGTTCATCCGGTTCTGGAATGAAAAATTTCCCTGTGAGAACGAAGCCGAGAACGGTAAGATGATAGAATATTATAACCGGGTGAACTATGCCAATGTTCACTTCGGCAGTAATCGTCACGGCTGGGAGACCGATAGAGGTAAAATACTGATTATATACGGAAAACCGTCTGAAATCGAAAAAAGCGGTGATGATATGAATTCAATACAATTCGAGATCTGGTATTACAATCATATTAACAAGCGTTTCGTTTTTAAGGATGAATTCGGATTCAATGAATACAGGTTGGTTTCCACGATTTGGTGATTAAGGCTCAGTTTCCACCGCCGCTCAATGCCGGGGACAGGATTCAGGTAATCTCACCTGCCGGACCGGTTGACCCTGAACGATTGAAGAAGGGTATCCGGATATTGGAGGAGTGGGGTTATCGAGTTCAACTATCTCCTCATGCGCTATCAAGGTCCGGTTTCTTGGCAGGCAGTGATGAGGAACGGCTCAATGATCTTTCAAATGCATTGCTGAATCCCGAGGTTTCATGTATATTCTGCAGTAGAGGCGGATATGGAGTCCTGAGATTGTTGAGTCGTTTGGATTGGAAGGCAATATCGACCAGTCCTGTAAAAACCTTCGTCGGTTTCAGTGATATCAGCGCTTTTCAGATTGTCCTTCTAAACAGGTGCGGTTGGGGGAGCTATTCCGGACCGCAGGCTGCAATGAGCTTGAGCGGAGACGTCACAGCAGGTTCTTTGAAGCATCTGCGCGGGATGCTCGACGGTTCGATGCGCAGACTAACTTTTGACGGTGAAGATGACATCCGGCTTACACCGGTTCGATCCGGCGCTTCGCAGGGAGTACTCATCCCCTGTAATCTTGCCATGCTGGTGAGTCTCATCGGAACTGAATTCATGCCGGATCTATCGGGAGCAATCCTGTGTATCGAGGATCTGTCTGAAGCTCCGTATCGTGTTGACAGGATGTTGTGGCAGCTTGGCAGTTCGGGAGTTATTGATAATATCTCTTCTCTGGTGCTTGGTTCTTTTATATGGGAAGGTCAGACAATTATCGATGATGTCTGCGAATCGGTACTCGATCTTTACAGGAACTTCAGTTTTCCAGTCTGGCGTGATCTTCCATACGGACATATTGATGATAGACTCACACTTCCAGTCGGGGTTGAGGTTGTAATTGAATCTGATGGAAGTTTGAAAGTGATCAAGTGAGCAAGTAAGCAAGTGCGCAAGTAAGAAAATAAAAAAGTAAGAAAGTGAGAAAGTGAGCAGGGCAGACGGGACGCCTGTGCTAAAGATAGAATTGAATAAGAAAATCACATGAATCTATCAGTATTCCTTTCCGGAACCGGTACAAATTTCATGGCGATTGCCGAAGCGATTGAACAAGGTAAAATCCAGGCTAAAATCATCCTTGTAGCGAGCAACAAACCGGATGCTCCGGGCTTGAAAACTGCCGCCGATATGGGATTTAATACGGCTGTCTTCCAACGACAGGACTATCCGGACGGCGCAAGTTTCGCTACTTATATGCTGGATGTTCTCAAGCAAAGGAATGTTCACCTTATCGTACTCGCCGGTTATCTGAGGAAAATCCCTCCGAGGGTAATCCGAGCATATCGTGACCGGATCGTGAACATTCATCCGGCGCTGCTTCCCGACTTCGGCGGAAAAGGGATGTACGGGATGAACGTCCACAAGGCTGTATTAGAATCAGGAGCAAAAGAGAGCGGCGTCAGCATCCATATAGTTGACGAGGAATATGACCGCGGCAGGATAATTGCTCAACGCCGGATTCCAGTTATGAAAGATGACACTCCGGATAGTCTGGCTGCGAGAGTACTGAAGTTGGAGCATCAACTTTATCCGGAAGTTATCGGAGAACTTGCAGTTAGAATCAATTCCGAATTGGTTGGCAGTGGGGAATAGAATAACAGACAAGGTAGTAATACGTCGAGCCCTCATCAGTTCCTGGCGGAAGGAACCGGCGATTGCCCTCGCCGGATCGTTGAAGGAGTTCGATGTGTCGATAACAGCCAGCGGCGGAACGGCGGATGCTATCTACGGGGCGGGTATCGATGTAGAGCGGCTTTCGGATACCACCGGGTTCGACAACCTTCTTGGTGGGCGGGTGAAGACCCTCCATCCGGCGGTTTATGCGGCGATTCTTGCGAGGAGAGACTCACAGGACGATATTGAAGACCTGCTCAGGTTTTCGATAAAACCAATCGACCTGGTTGCAGTTGATCTGTATCCGTTTCCCGATGAGCCGGATAACATCCGGGATGCCGTTGAGTTGATTGATATCGGAGGCGTTTCATTGGTCAGGGCTGCAGCAAAGAATTTTGAATTCACGGTTGTTCTGTCCAAGGCAGAGCAGTTTTCCGGTTTCATAAATGATCTGAAAGAAGCAGAAGGCGTTTTCGGTCTGGAATACAGAAGGAAACTCGCTCATCAAACTTTCAGATGGATATCGGAATATGATGCGAGGATCGCTTCAGGTTTATCCTGACTGAATTATTAAATAGATGTGGGAAATTGTCCTTTTCCATCGTTCCTGCCGGATTGCAAACGAAGAGTAATCTGGCAGGTAAATTCTCAAGTTTCATAGCACAGCCTGATTATATCTCACCTGAAACCAATCGATAACGTGTAGGTTTAACTGGGAGATTATAATGGAATTCCTCGTTCTTCTGATAGTAACTCTGCTGATTTCGATAGCGATAGCCTCTCTCGTTATTTTCTTTTTCCGGAAACCGACCGACGCCATTTTTGCGCGCATCATCGGTGAGGATATATCGAGGGCATGGCGTAAATTCCTGACGTTTGCACTGTTTGTGATCGGTGTGTCGAACGGTGTCAGTATCAGGAAATTAGGACGGTTTATTGATCCGGTAAAAGATGGAGCTGCACCGCCCGAACTGTCACCGCAATTCTGGGGGCTCGAAATTTACCGTACCATTATCAGTACACTTGGTGGTATGGCTTGGGCGTTATTGATATTCTTTATTGTAGCCCTTGTTGCATTTGTGATAGTAAAACGGGGTGAGAGCAAGAAGCAGAATCTATCTGGTGATTAAGCCTTCATACAATTGTAGAACAGGTTACAACCCGACGGAGTTGCAGTTCAATGAAATTTAACTTCATGTCATTTTTCTCAAACGATATTGCGATCGATCTCGGTACCGCCAATACGCTGGTATATGTGAAAGGTCAGGGTATCGTTATCAGCGAACCATCAGTTGTTGCAATTTCACGGACTGATCGCAAGGTATTGGCGATCGGGAAAGCCGCGCGCGATATGATGGGAAAGACGCACGAGGAAATCGAAGTAATTAGACCGATGAGAGACGGCGTCATCGATGATGACGAAATTGCCGAATTGATGATTCGCTCTTTCATCCGCCGGGTACAGCGAAACAGACTGCTGCGTCCCAGAGTCATTGTCTGTGTGCCGAGTGGAGTCACAAAATCCGAGAAGCGCGTTATTCGTGATTCCGCCGAGTACGCGGGAGCGCGTGAGGTGCACCTGATCGCGGAACCGATGGCTGCGGCGTTGGGAGTGGATCTGCCGGTCAAGGAACCTGTCGGGAGTATGATAGTTGACATCGGTGGTGGAACTACCGAGATAGCGATTATATCTCTATCCGGGATTGTTACCATGCATTCCATCAGGACCGCCGGAGATGAAATGGATGAATCTATCAGCCAGTTTATTCGACGAAATTACAATCTACTGATCGGTGAGAGGATGTCGGAATGGATAAAGTGTAACGTCGGATCAGCCATGCCTCTAACTGAGGAAATTACACTCACGGCGAAAGGCAGAGACCTTGTCTCTGGAATGCCCAAGGCTGTGGAAATCAGTTCAGAAGAGATCCGCGAGGCGGTTACCGAACCGTTATTTCAGATTATCGCAGCGGTGCGTGAGGCGCTGGAGAAATCACCTCCCGAACTCTCGGCGGACATCAGGGATAGAGGTATCATCCTTACCGGCGGCGGTTCTCTCCTTAAAGGTCTTGACCAGCGGTTGCGGGACGAGACAAATCTTCCGGTTAACCTTGCCGATGAACCGCTCACATGCGTGGTGCGTGGAACCGGTATGGTGCTGGAGGATATTGATAGTTTCCAGGAACTGTTACTCGATAATAACTAACCGGGCGAACAATAAGTCATGTTCGGTACGCTTAAACCCTACCTTCCCTGGCTGGGAACTTCGCTTATTGCCCTGCTACTTATACTCTCCAATGATAATCAACAGGTAAAAGCCCTCCGGGGCAACTTCTCAGATTTGATTGTTGTCGGAACTTCACCCTTCTCATCAGTATTAAAAGCCCCCAGATTGTGGAATGAGAATATACGTCTGCACAAGCGTCTCTCAGAAATGAGTATCATGCTGGCGGATCTGAGTTCCAGTGGTGAGGAATGTCAGCGTCTGAGGCGAATGCTCGATCTCAGGGAGAAATCAGAATATCGTCTCATCGTCGCTGAAGTTGTCGGAATCAATCCCGACATGGGTGTTCGAGGGATGCTGCTGAATGTTGGGCGGGATGATGGAGTCAAAATCAACCATACGGTTATTATTCCGGATGGAGTTGTCGGGCGGATATACCGTGTCGGTAAGAGCAGTTCAGCCGTGCAACTACTGTTGGATCCGAATATCGGTATTGCCGGTCGATTAGTCAGTAACCGGGAAGACGGAATTGTTCATGCAGCAGGCGGAAGGAAACTCAAACTTGATGGCATTCCCATAACGGTTAAAGTGAGTATGGGTGATTCAGTTATCACATCGGGACTCGGGGGATTATTCCCTCCCGGATTATTGATCGGATATACAAGTAGAGTTCAGCACTCTGCGAGTGACTGGTTGTGGGAGGTTATTATCGATCCAGCCGTGAACTTCGGGAGTCTTGATGAATTGTTCGTAATTCTAAAGAGCGATAATGCCGAATGAAATCTTAAAGCTGTCCGTTTGGGGAATACTGATATTCCTGATTCAGATTGCAGTTGCGCCTCTACTTGAAATCAAAGGCATAAAACCGGATCTGCTGCTGATTTTTGTTATTGCCGTGACGATACGTCGGGGGAGTTATGCCGGTCTCGCTGCAGGTTTCGCGATGGGATTTGCACAGGATTTGGTTTCAATCGGATTTCTCGGTGTTATGGTTTTAGCCAAGAGTACTGTGGCTTTCTGGTCGGGTAAGTGGCTGGAGAACCGGGATATTGCTCTTAGTCCGTTAGGATGGTTGATACTCATAATCATTGCAGCGCTGTCCCAGGGATTTCTTGTTTCACTATTCGTCCTTCAGGGCAGTCAGGTTAGTCTGATTAATAACATGTTTTATAGCGTTATACCAGTGAGCATCTACACAGGAATCATAGGATTTATCTGGGCGCTTGCACCACTCGGCAGGCATCAGGCGGCGCGACCGACATCATTGCGGATAAGACGAAAGGGATGAGAGCATAGTGTTATATTCCGAGCGAAGCTCGTGGTGGCGGGATAATCGCGGCTGGGTTTATATTATCGGCGCAATTCTGCTGTTTGGAATTATTGAGATACGATTGTTCTCCATTCAGGTGATCGACCGCCCTGATTTTCTGAAGGTGGCAGCCACGAATCGCGTTCGTGCGGAGGTGATTGAACCTGCGAGGGGAAGAATCTTCGACCGAACCGGACAACTGCTCGTCGAAAACAGACCTTTATATACGCTGTGTGCTCTTCCCTGGACGGTTAAGAGGAACCCCGGAACGATCATATCGCTGGCGTCGGTACTTGAAACTGATGCCGATCAGATAAGACGGCGCATAGGCGTCAGGGGATGGAATACCTTTTATCCAACTCCGCTTCAAAGAGACTTGCCGTTCGAGAAACTGGCGTATCTTGAGACAGTCAAGCGCGATTATCCGGGATTTGAATTTCGTTACGAGGCAAAGCGAAGCTATCCTCATCCCGAAACCGTCCATATACTGGGTTATGTGGGTGAACGCAGTCAGGATGAAGCGAGAAAGGGGCGAGGTAGATTCGGACTTATAGGCAGAAAGGGAATTGAGTTAGTTTATGAGAAATGGCTCGGAGGTGAACCGGGTGTCAGGTATCAGCAGGTCGATGTTTCCGGCAGAATAACCGGCGTTCTGACCGATCCGCCTCCGATTGATGCTGAACCGGGATGGGACATTCATCTGAACATCGATGCCGAACTGCAACGGTATGCCTGCGAGTTGATGGAAGGACGCACCGGAGCGGTTGTAGCGCTCGACCCCAGGAACGGTAAATTGCTGGTACTGCTGAGTCTTCCCGATTACGATCCTTCGCTCTTTGCCGGTGTTATGCCTGAAGATGTCTGGAATGAACTCACCACGGATCCCGGTCATCCACTCATAAATCGGGCTGTACAGGGTTTGTACCCGCCCGGATCGACATTCAAAATGGCGATACTTGCTGCTGCAATCGAGGAAGGTATCGCCGATGAGAACTACAGCGTAACATGCAGGGGGGGGATGCAGCTCGGTCGAAGGTGGTTCAAATGCTGGAACAAAGCGGGACACGGAACTGTCGGACGCCTCAAATCAATTCAACAGTCCTGTGATGTTTTTTATTACAGACTGGGGCTCGCATTGGAAGAGGACAGGATTGAAAAGTACTGCAGGCTCTTTGGATTAGGCAGAGAAACAGGTATCGACCTGGACAGCGAAAGCCCTGCCATCATTCCTTCCACACAATATCTCGACAGGAAGTACGGCAAGGGAAAATGGACGCGTGGGCAGTTGGCAAATATCGGCATCGGTCAGGGAGATGTTCTGGTGACTCCTGTACAGTTGGCTGTCTTTACTGCTGCAATCAGTACGGGTTTTCTTGTCAAACCACGTTTGGCTGAGAAACTTGTCAATCCTGTCAGCGGCAAAATTTACAGCATCGATGCGGATATAAAACCCGTAAAGATTAGTGAAAAGACGCTTAAGATTTTGCGCGAAGGAATGAGGATGGTGTTGAACGAACCGGGTGGGACAGCATACTGGTTGAGACGGGATGACATCATCATGGCGGGTAAAACAGGTACGTCGCAGAATCCGCATGGTGAGGATCACGGTTTGTTTGTCGGTTATGCGCCTTTTGACGATCCATGTATTGCGGTTGCAGTGGTCGTCGAGCACGGTGAGCATGGCAGCACGTCTGCTGCGCCGGTGGCGGTCAGGTTGATGGATCGTTATCTGCGAGTGGAGGTGGAGTCAGCGAAGAAATTAGGTTCTTCGCTGCATTGATGTGGGACGCTGAGTTATATAGAACGGGGAGGGTGCCCCGGTTTGACTCGCAAACCGGGTTTCAGTATGCACAAAAATAAGGAAGCCGACTGAAGTCGGCTCTCCCAATGATATTGCAAAGAACCTCAATTATGAATGTTTCAACAGTGATACTAACAAAACGGTGACCGGTGCATTCGACTAATCTCAGAGTCGTCAAGAGCAGACTGAATGATCTTGATTACAAGCTCGTTATCTCAGTGCTGGGTTTACTCCTGTTTGGGTTAGCGTTGATTTACAGCGCGGATCATTCGCAGGGAATAAAGTCGCATTTTACCCGTCAGGTCTATTTTGCTCTGACAGGAACTGTCATCCTGATTGCAGTCGCTGCCATTCCACCGCGTTTATACTATGCATTTGCCTATATTGTTTATGCAATTGGAATATTGAGCCTTATCTTGGTGCCGTTGGCAGGTGTCATGGGATTCGGCGCAAAACGCTGGCTCATAATCGGCGGTATAAACGTTCAACCGTCCGAACCCGCTAAACTGGCGCTTATTCTCGCACTATCGAGATTTCTTGCCCAGCGGCGTTCTCATGTCTCAATCTGGAAGATACTTGGCATCGCCGCTCTTTTCGGGCTGCCGCCAACCGTTTTGGTTCTGCTGCAACCCGACATGGGAACGGCGACGGTTTTCCCGATACTGACAATTGCGATGCTGGCATGGTTTGGTCTGCCGCTTAAAGTTTATATATTATTCCTGATGCCGTTACTTTCGCTCTTTTTATCCGTCAATCCGTGGATTATCGCACCGCTTCTCCTTATTGGTCTGTATATTCTCAAGAGAAGTAAAATACGGTGGTATGGTATTGTCATGATGATTACATTATGTACGTTAATCACCTTTTCAGCGCCTGTTGCCTGGAATCAGCTCGAACCTTATCAGCAGAAACGTTTAACAACGTTTCTCAATCCGGCGGAAGATCCACTCGGTTCCGGCTACCAGGTAATTCAATCCAAGGTAGCTGTCGGCTCCGGTGGTTTAACCGGGCAGGGTTTCTTAGAGGGTCCGCAGACGCAGTTACGTTTTCTGCCTGAGCAGCACACTGATTTCATTTTCGCCCTTGCCGGTGAAGAACTCGGTTTCTTTGGTACGAGTGCGATAATTGTGCTTTTCATGTTGTTTGTTATCAGCGGTTTTATCCAGGCATCACGAACCAGAAATCAATTCATGAGTTTTGTTGCGGTGGGAGTAACGACGATGTTTTTATACCATACGATTATTAATATCGGCATGGTGTTGGGTATCCTGCCGGTGACAGGTTTACCGCTGCCGTTAATCAGTTATGGCGGATCCTTTCTCTTAACATGTCTCACTGGGACAGGAATCCTGCTATCAGTTGGGCTGTACCGCAGGGAACATTGAAAATTATCAACTTATCAGGGTGGAACATGAACATAATGAAGTATAGTCTGGTTGTGGCGCTGATCATCTGTCTTTCAGCCGGCTTAAATGAAATGTATGCCGGTTTCAGACATGATTACACTCAGGCGTACAAATCTTATGAGAACGCAAAGAATCAAGCTCAGTTAGTAGCCTCTGCCGAGCGATTCCTGAAGCTCACCGAGCGTGATGACGCAGGAGCGTTGAAAGAGAACTGTTATTACTGGGCGGGTGAATGCTTGTACAAGCTGAAGAAATATCATCAGGCTCTTGGCAGTTTTGAGCGCGTCATGCTCATGCCCGGATCAAACAAGGAAGAGGCTGCCCGATTCAAGGCGGCGATGTGTTATGTGAAGATGGAGAATGTCAAGGCAGCACGATGGGAACTGAATCGATTTCTTCGCGATTACCCGTCGAGTTCTCTTGTTAAATACGTCAACAATCAATTGAAGAAACTCCCCGATACCGCAGGTATGGGGAAGTAAACTTAAATGAAATCTCCATCAGCAACCTTGGCTTTGTATCTAATTTCTTTCGTTGTACTGCTTTTATCGGCAGGATCACTTTTCAGCGGTGATACAGCTATTTGGCCTGTGGACGCCGAACCCGCGATTACCAGTTCCTTCGGCGAATACAGACCCGGTCATTTTCACAGTGGAATCGATCTGAAACTGTATGGTCGGGTTGGTGATCCCTGTCGAGCAGTCGAGGATGGATGGGTCAGTCGTGTCAAGGTTTCACCGGGCGGATACGGCAGGGCTCTCTATTTAACGCTATCCGACGGTCGTACTGCTGTTTACGCTCATCTCGATGGATTCGCTCCCAGGATAGAGGAGATAATTAGAGCGGAACAGCACGCACGAGAGAACTTTACCGTCGAACTCTATTTCAAACGCAGCGAAGCTGTTCAATTCAAACGCAATGATATAGTTGGATATGCGGGGCGCAGCGGTGTTAAACATGCGCATCTGCATTTTGAGATGCGCGATTCCTATGAAAGACCGATGAATCCCCTGTCACAGGGATTTGAGATAAGTGATGGAATTCCACCGAGACCGCGTGCGCTGGCGATTGAACCAATGGACGGATATTCAACAGTTGAGTTGGACTGTCAGCCGAGGGTATTTCCCAACCTCGTTCAAAGGAATAACGGAATCTGGGGACCTCGGGATCCGGTCGGTGTTTCAGGAAGGATTGGATTATCTGTACGTGGCTGGGATAAGGCTGATGCCGCAGAAAACCTGTTGGGTATTTATAAAATCGAGATGTATGTCAATGGGGAACTTCACTGGGAGACGAGATTTGACAAATTCAGTTTTTCGGAAGACGACCTGATCAGAGTTGAACGGAATTATCGACTGAAGCGCCGCGGTTACGGAACTTACCATCGATTGTACCGTTTACCCGGCAACGATCTCGATTTCTGCAGCGGAGCAGGTGTTGTCGATGCCGGCGAAATGGCTGAATTTCCCGTCGATATTGTGATTCTACTGTTTGATTTCGCAGGTAATCAGAGTCGCATCGAACTCACACTGACTGACGATGACGATCCTGATGACGACCGTCTTGTTACCGGCGAGCCGATGATTTCCGCTCACTGGTGGGGTAATCCTGAACGCAGCAAAATCGCTGTTGAAATTTTCGATAAACACTTACGTTTTGCAGGTACGCCTGGGATCTGCAGCATATCCTTGAACGACGGTGGAAAGGAAAAACTATCCACGAAGAGTATCTGTGGACAGCAGGTCGCCGCCTGGATACCGCCCCAGGATAATATCAGTGGTCAACTCGATATTACTGCTTTCGACCGAATCGGGAGACCTGTAGAGGATTATACAGTCAGATTGTACCGTGTACTGCAGAATGAGTCGTCTGAAATTGAATCGGACGACGGTCTGATGAAGGTTGAAATACCTGATGGGGTAGTTTTCGATACAACCTGGGTGCGGATAATTTCTGAACCTTCGTATGTGCTTCCCGGCGAAATGGAGTCGGTTTTCCGCATAGAGCCGCGAGACCAGCCGTTGAACGGAAAGGTTTACATCATGTTGGCAAGGAAGGGAGCAGGCATCGATGAATCCGGATGGGGAGTCTATTATCTTGACAACCGTTCCGGATGGACTTTTCTGGACAATTCAAGCAGTGGTGAATATCTAAGCGCCGCTGCGCTGAGCTGGGAGATATTCGGTCTTGTAAGAGATGTGGATTTGCCTTATCTTGAGATTAAGAAACCTCGTGACGGGGCTTCGTTGAAGAGCGCCAATTTGATGTTCGAAGCGTTCGTAATTGACAGCACTTCAGGTGTTATAGCTGATGATATTATCGTCAGGATAGATGGCAATAAAATCCCTGCGGAATATGATCTGCCACGGGATAGGATCCTGTACAAACCATGGAAAGAGTTATCTGCCGGCAAACATGAGATTACCGTATCGGTAAGTGACCGAGTAGGTAACGAAACTGTTAAAACTGTAGATTTCACTATCATACCATAAAATTAAGGGAGGTATTCGATGTACATCGTGGATCTGGAGAATAACATAATCCATGACATGAGTTTCATTCGTTACGAATGCAGGGTCAACAAAATACCGGATGATAAAAAGAAGAAGGTTTACAGTCTTAACACAGTTAAAACCATGTTAAATACTGATCAAAAACCACATTATAACGGTTGTCAGTACTGCATGGCGGATTATCATCTGGTGGATTTCACAAAAATATTTCAGTGAGTTCGTTTTGATCTCCAATATGAACAGCCTGATCGACAGCATATCGAAGGATCATCGACGGGGCGCTGCCGAGATAGTTGAGAACATTGCCGAACTTTACATTGCCATCACCAAGATCGGTCAGAAGGAACCTGAGGCTGCAGACCAGTTGTTCTCACGCGGAGTGAAAATCCTTGCGCGGAGTCAACCGACGATGGCGCCGGTGTTGAATTTTCTGAACAGGGTTTGCCTTATAAGAATGAGACTCGGAGATAACTGGAAGGAATTGACACGAGCGATTAAGGATCTGCATGAGAAGGGCAAATCTCAGATCGATGCCATGCTGGCTCGCATAGAGGAATTGCCCAGGGTTGACGGAGTTTTGATGACTTTCTCCAACAGCTCGACGGCGGCACAGATCATCATCGCCTGTCAAAACCTGAATTATCCGAGTAAGGTTATCTGCAGCGAGGGCAGACCGGTGATGGAAGGATTGGTGATGGCGCGGCGTCTAACTACCGGCGGTGTTCCGGTTACAGTTTACACGGACGCTGCGTTGATGTCGAAAATAGACGAAGTCGATGCCGTTTGGGTAGGTGGAGACAGTCTGAGCCATGACGGTCTCGTCAATAAGGTGGGGAGCAGAGCGCTAGCGATGCTGGCGAAAGCACATGATATTCCGTTCATATCACTGATGTCTTCTTATAAGCTGATGTCGCCGAGCCTGTATCCATTCTTTCGCTACCTTCCTCAGAATCCGCGCGAGATTGCATCTGATGATGCCGATGATCTTGATGTCATCAATGAGTATTACGAGCAGATTCCTCTAAATATGATCGATTACATCTTCACTGAAAAAGGTCTGTCAAAGCCTGAGGAACTGTTGGAAGATATTCGTGAAGAGGTGGTGTGCGATGCATTTCGGCAGCTCGTATTGGATAATTAGTTACAGTTGAAAAGTATTCATTTTGTCATTCCCGCGCAGCGGGAATCCAGACAAGTTATTGTTATTTTATAGATTACGGCTTACGCCGGAACGACGATGGGTAGCCTGTCCAGCAAGCTGGACAGGTTTATCCTATTGTTGCTGCTGCGTGGCACAGTCAGCTCTCGTTTTTCGACTTTATCACAAACACTAATCGGTGAAGATACTCTATATAGCTCCGGAGCACGTAACCGGCGGGTTCAACTTATTTGCTGAAGGTCATCGCAAGCGCGGAAACGAATGCCGCTGGATTACATTTTTCAAAAGTCAGTTCAACTACGAGGAGGATCTCTGTTTTGAACTGTGGGGAATGCCGGTAAAGAACTGGGTTAAGGGGATAAGAAGTTTCATAAACAGAACGCATTCTCTTGATGATATACCCGAGCCCAGCGGTAATCCACCGGTATGGCAGTCATCTTCGGCTATGGAAGCGATACTCTACCGATTGAGAGATCAACTGAATTCACCGCGAATAAAACGTACAATAAAGCGCCATCATCTCAGCGATTTTGACATCTATCATTTTGAACAGGGAATCGATCCCTACCGTAATGGACGCTGGATAAAGCAACTGAAAAAGCTCGATAAGGGTATTGTAGCGTTTTATCACGGCAGTGATCTGAGAAGCCGCGGAGTTATCCCGGCTGTTCATTCAGCATCTGTACTGAACCTGACATCGGAGATAGACCTGCTTGAACGATTACCGGGGATGAAATACTTATATCTGCCGATAGATATGACTAAACTGCCGGTCGGGAAGCGGTCTGCCGAAGGAGATAAATTGAAAATCTCGCATGCTGCCCGGAATAGAAAAATCAAAGGCAGCGATCTAATTGAGCAAATCGTGCTGGAGTTGGCGAAAGAATACAATACCGAATGGGTAATGATTGAAAATGTTGATTATGATACTTCTTTGAGGATAAAGGCTGACAGCGATATATTCATCGATCAGATTACGGATTCCGGCGGTTGGGGATATGGAGCCAGCTCGGTTGAGGCGCTGGCAATGGGAATACCAACAATGACGATGATCAATCCGCGAGTGGCGGAATTCCTCGGTGAACATCCCTTTGTAAATGTGACCCCCGATTCACTGAGATCTGAACTAATCGATCTGATTGAAAACGTCGAACGTCGTCGGAAACTAACGGAATACGGTCTGAAATGGGTCAACGAAAGGCATGGTATAGACTCGGTTATGGATAAGTTGTACAGTTACTACCGCGAGGCGGGTTTGATGTGAAAGTCGCCTGGTTGATGCCGAATCTGCATGTTACTGGCGGTGCGCGTGTGGCGGTTGAACTGTCCGACAGGATGATTGCAAGAGGGCATGAGTTCTATATTCTTATCCCGACAGGACGCTACAAGCTTCCTTACAAACTGTCTGCCGAAGTAATAGAGTGCGGGATACCTGTCGGTAATCCGCTTCTGGCTGTGTTGACAGGTACTTTATCCATGCCGAAGAGAGTGCCTGCCGTGGATGTGGTTATCGGCTGTATGCCTCCTTATGCGCTGCTTGCAGGAAGGATCGCTCGAAAACGGGGGATACGGGCGGTAAACTACCTGCTGCATGACGACGTTCATTTTTTCGATGATCGGAGTTACATACGATCAAATTTGTTGCTGAAGATATACAGAAACCGGGCGAGACGCAGCATCAGGTCAGGTGCGAACTTCGTGAACTCACATTGGACGGCTGTTCGCTGCGTTTCCGAAGGCGGTTTGAAACCGTTCGCCATCGTCCCGTCCGGTTATAATCAGGAGGTGTTCTTTCCAATGGAGTCGGGAAAGGACAATTCCGATCCGGTACGTATAGTTACAATCGGCAGGCATATCAGATGGAAGGGTTTTCCGGACCTCATCGAGGCGTTGAACCTCCTCGATTATAAAAAACTCGATTTCATGCTGGACGTTATCAGTCAGGACGATCTAAATATTTCAGAGGCGCAATTTCCACTCTCCATCCACAAGCCCACCGACGACAGGGAGTTGGTCGATCTGTATCGAACCGGGGATATTTTTGTTCACAGCTCCTGGTTTGAGGGTTTCGGCGTACCTCCGCTTGAAGCTCAGGCTTGCGGACTGGCGGTGATTTCGACAGACTGCGGGGGTGTGAGGGAGTTTCTTTTGGATGGCGATAATGCCCTGATGGTGCCACCGCGTGAACCGCGGACGATGGCACATGCCGTTGAGCGGCTTATTCTTAATAAAGACCTTCGTCATCGCATAACAAAGCGTGGGCTGGAAACGTGTGTGGATTTCACCTGGGACAGAGCGACGGATAAATTTGAAACGGCTCTGCAGAAACTGATTGATAGCTGAACAGATGTCGAAAGTTGAAATATCGGTCATTATACCGACTTACAACAGCTTGGATTTATTGCGGAGAACGCTTGTATGTCTGGAAAAGCAGGCTCCGAATCCTCATTTTTTCCAGACCTTGGTAGTCGATGACTGTTCAACCGACGGCACATCCGAGTTTCTGCGCTCATATCGGGGTGATCTAACTCTTGATACGGTGATATTTCAGCAGAACCAGGGACGTGCGGCAACCCGCAATGCCGGCGTCGGACGGGCGGAAAGCGATCTGTTGCTCTTTATAGATGGCGACATGGAGTTTGACACCAACCTTGTCGCCGGACATCTGTCGAAGCATACCGATGAAGAAGACCAGGTTGTGTTAGGAAAGGTTATATACGACCGGAGCCTCCCATATCGCAGTTGGCAGCGATATCTTGAAACCCGCGGTGCGAACAAGCTGCTACCTGGGACTCCGTTGCCCGGCAGGTATTTCCTGAGCGGTCACGTTTCCATGCCGAAATCGATCTTTGACGAAGCCGGAGGATTTGACGAGAGTTTCCGGGCACACGGTGGGGAGGACCTAGACCTGGGAATGAAAATAGTTTCGCATGGTGGAAAGATTATTTACGTTCCTGAACTGGAAATGAGACATCTGCATATCAGGAAACTCAGTGATGTCTTATCCATGAGCCGCCGTTATGGTCGTGAGAGCGTGCCTGTACTAATTGATAAGCATCCGGAACTGATAACTCAACTGAAGCTCGACTGGTTTGATAAATCTAAAACTCTTGGATTATTCAGAAGGTTCTTATTATCTCAACCAGTATATTGGCTCGTTCTGACCGTTGGTCTTATCCTGAACAGATTGCGGGCTCCAGCGATACTTTATGATTATCTGTTATTTCGTAATTATTACAGAGGATACAGAGAAGTTGTTGATCTTGGAGGGCGGACTTCAGTCCGCCCGTTTCGATGGTAAGTCCATTAAAATCCGCTGGCGGACGCCCTCGTCCGCCAGATAAGTAATAGTTTTGAGTGCCGTCAGACGCCCTCGTCTGACGGAAAAACAAGGACTTAACTGGCAGACAGGGGCGTCTGCCAGC
>JABMRV010000247.1 GCA_013202285.1 bacterium
ATCACGAATCAAAAATCGTCTTTCGTCAATGTTATAACTGTTCAACTATGAACTAATATTGCTGCCAAGCCTGTCCTGCACTGTGTTTGAGCCCTGTTTTTGTTGTTTTCTCAAGAATCGATTAAGATTCATCCAAGACCTTCAATAATACTATTCAATTCAGATATATCGTCGATCTCGTAATCTGCGAAGGACTCCTCAACGTCCCGCGGGTCTCCGTAACGGGCGAAGACAGTGCGTATGCCGACTTTCTTGGCGCCAACGATGTCACGTTCGGGCCAATCACCTATCATAAGTGCTTGTGAGGGCTGAACATCAAGCCGTTCAAGAGCCTTGCGAAACGGTATGGGGGATGGTTTCAACGCTCCGAG
Source organism: bacterium (assembly GCA_013202285.1). Lineage (GTDB taxonomy): Bacteria > Electryoneota > AABM5-125-24 > Hatepunaeales > Hatepunaeaceae > JABMRV01. The sequence goes on from JABMRV010000247.1 coordinate 372, forward strand.
TTCTTCGGTTACAATAACGGTGTCGAACAGGTGATGCAGATTCAGATGGCAGAGTCTCAACCATGCCTGCATCGGCGGTGCATCGGTGATGATGGCGAGCTTTATTCCCCTCCTGACGAGTGACGTCAGAGTGGCTGTCACATGGGGATAGAGCACCAGCGATGCCTCACGAGCCTTGCGATAGGCTACCACGGCGGAGGCTAATATCTTGTAATTAATTTCACCCAAGCGCGCCTCAAGAAAGCTGTCGAATACCTTCTGATATTCAATACCTTCCGTCTTGTAAATCTCCATTATCTGCTTTAGTGTCTCGTCAAAGCTGCCGTCAAGTCCGGCATCGAGCATTGCAACCACCGCTGCTCTGACTGAGGATTGCTTCATACGGAAGAAATCGACGAGGGTATTGTCGAGATCGAAGAATACAGCTTTTATCAGAATTTGCCTATCCTCCTGTGTTTGCTGCACTTACTCAGCGGTCTGGAATCCTGGCGAAAAACTTCGATCATTCTATTAGGGCAGTATGGAGTCGCTATCTGCTTGGTTTCAGTACAGATTGTTACTTTAACCACTCCCGGAGGTATAGCGAAAGGTTCGTCCTCCCAGCCCAGCGAATCGTAAGCCATTTTCATGAATCTTGCCCAGATAGGCAATGCCGCAACAGCGCCCGAATAGCCCTGACCGAGTCTCTCCTGTGGGTCGTCCAGTCCGACCCAGACGCCGCAGACAAGTTTCGGTGTGAAGCCGATAAACCAGGCATCAGTAAAATCGTTAGTCGTACCTGTCTTCCCAGCAGCGGTCATGTAAAAATTGTAATTCCAGCGGGCTGAACCGCCGGTGCCGCGATTGATAACGGTGCTCAGCATATCCTGCATAATGTATGCCGTCTCAGCAGAAATGGCTACTCTCCGAACAACCGGATATTCAACTATCGATTCACCGAAGCGGTCGTTCACCGACAGGAACGAGCGGGGTTGGTGATAGATGCCGCCCGAGGCGAATACCGAGAAGGCGGATACAATCTCAATTGGAATAACTCCCGATGCACCCAGCGCCACCGCATCGACAGCGGCTATCGGAGTGGAGATTCCCATCTGATGGGCGTATTTAACGACCATCGATGGCGGTACAACCTCCTGTACAAGTCTCGCCGCAATGAGGTTCAATGACTTACGCAGCGCTTCACGAAGAGTTGTGAGCCCACCATGTGAATGATCGTAGTTCTGAGGTACCCACCTCGTTCCGTCGGGCATCTCCAGTACGACATCCTGGTTCAGCAGTTCAAACGTCGGTGAGTAGCCGTTGTCAATCGCAGCCATATAGGCAAACGGCTTGAAGACCGATCCGGGTTGACGCACCGCCTGCACTGCCCGGTTGAATTTATACTTTGAAAAATCGCGACCGCCGACCATTGCCAATATATCTCCGGTTTCTGTATCCATTGCCACTAACGCAACCTGCAGTATCGCTCGCTCTGAGAAGATGGAATCAATGAGAACACTGTCCGACAGCGCTTTGGCGAGATTGATTGTAGAGCCTGAATCGTAGAGTGTTGAACATATCTCAGACAGACTTCGTTTTATAAATCGTTCCCTGTAGAGAGACTGCATTTCGGTGAGATGTGAATCCACTGCTATCTCGGCGAACTCCTGGAGACGGGCATCGAGAGTAGTGTGAACGGTTAGACCATCTGTCAGGTAGCTGAACTCGTGAATCTTTCCTTCTTCGGAAAGTCTCTGCCTGATCATCTCTGTGAAGTAGGGAGCGCTGCCCAGCGGGATGCCGGTTACGCGCGGTACAACCTTCAACGATTCTGCAACCGCTTCATTATACTGCACGCTGGAGATGACGCCTTCCGAGAGCATTCTTCTGAGGACGAGGTTTCGTCTGCTCAGCGCTCGTTTGGGATGGAAATATGGGGAATAGCTCGCCGGCGCCTTAGGCAGTGCAGCCAGGAGAGCGGATTCGGCAAGGGTCAATTCCTTCGGGGACTTGTGAAAATACAGCTTGGAAGCCGATCCGACGCCGTAAGCGCCATGCCCTAACGGAATCTGGGTGAGATACATCTCGAGTATCTCATTCTTCGAGTAGTTTCTTTCAATCAGAATTGAGGCGAGGGTCTCCTGAATCTTACGAGCAAAAGTACGCCTCTTGTGGAGATAGAGATCTCTTGCCAACTGCTGTGTAACGGTCGAGGCTCCCTGCTTGAGGCTGAAGGTTTTTATATCAACAAATACTGCTCTCATAATCCCCAGCAGATCCAGCCCCCAGTGCTCGTAAAAACGGGAATCTTCAATGGTCAGGATGGCATTGACTGTATGATCCGGGATCTGATCGAGCGGTACAATGATTCTCCGTTGGCTGTATAGTTCCTGCAGCAGTTCGCCGTTGCGGTCGAGGATTCGGGTGGTGAGACGGGGTTCGTATGCCTTTAGTTTATCGAGATCAGGCATCCCTGAGGCGAGAGACCAGAGAACAAGTCCGATTCCGGTCAGGAAGAACAATATGACGATGATGCCCGCAAGGATTGAGCGGACAAAATTGTTCGGTCCGAAACGGAACCAGATTTTGATTAATACTCTAATTACGAACTGCCAGGATTTTCTAATCATCGAAACTTTCAGGCTTTTATTCGTTGAAATACTCCAGTCTCATCTCACCGTCGGCAAACCGCGCATAGCTGTGTTTATTCATCCAATCACCTATTACGATGAAACCTCCATTCGGATGCGAGTCGAACAGCGCAGAATGAATGTGTCCCATTACTACGTAATTAAACCCTTGATCCAGTTTGTGTTCGGCGTACTCTTTATAATACCGGATAGCTGTTGCTTTCTTGTTTCCCCCGGTTTCTCTGGAATATCTGGAGATCATCTTTGCGAACCAGATGCCGAAATCGGGATGTACGAGTTTATATATCGATTCCGTCCATCTCCATCGAACCAGACGACGCAGCATTCGGTATCCGGCATCGGGAGCGGCAATGCCATCACCGTGCAGAACATGGAGTTTCCTACCGTCGATCTGAACATCCATAGACTCGCGGGTTACGATTAATCCGACTTTTTGTTCCATGAAACTGCCTACATGACCATCATGATTGCCAGCCATGTAAACGACCTTTGTCCCTTTTTCAGCCAGTTCACGAAGTTCCGCAAGAACCGGGAATGCTCCGGATGGAATAGAATGCCGCCATTCAAACCAGAAATCAAATATATCACCCACCAGGAAGAGTGTTGCGGCGTCCGAGCATTTTTCGCGCAGGAAATGGACCACTTCCTGTGTGCGGGACTCCTGTTCGGGGCGCGGTATCAACGGCAGGTGGCAATCAGCCAGGAAATATGCCGGTGAGGGAAATTCAATCATTTTTGTTTTGATCTCTAATCCAGCGATAGTATAACTCATGTGCTGCAGGGTGTCCCCACCCTGCAGCGAAAGCCAGTACTAATGACCGCAGGGTGAGGACACCCTGCGGCACGAGCTGTTTCGTAGCCCGGATCTCTTGCAGTCCGGGATTCTATCATATTGGTTTTGATCACAGAGATTCACCACTAATTATTCTGGTGTGAATGATACGCTGAAGCCTGATCTGAAGGCAGAATGACTAACTCGGTAACATTTGCGTGAGGAGGTCGTGTGGCGCAGAAGATCACTGCTTCGGCGATATCTTCCGCCTTCAACGGATGGTAACCGTCATAAACCGCATCCGCGTTGGATTTATCACCGTGAAAACGTACAAGGGAGAATTCCGTCTTCGTCCGACCGGGATCGACACTGGAAACGCGTATCGGTGTATCGATCAGGTCGATTAACATCCCCTGATTAAGCGCTCGAACGGCGAACTTGGTGGCGCAATATACGCTGCCCTTTGAATAGACCTGCCTGCCGGCAATCGACCCGATGTTGATGATATGTCCGCTGCTTCGCTTGATCATCCCCGGGAGGACGGTTCTGGTTACAGAAAGCAAGCCCTTGATGTTGGTGTCGATCATCTCGTTCCAGTCGGAAATGTTACCATCCTGAAGAGAATCCATCCCACGCGCCAATCCGGCGTTGTTGATCAGGATGTCGATGCGATGCAGTTCTTCCGGCAGGTTTTCGATGAAACTCCTGACCTGATCTGGATCGCGAACGTCGAGCTTGCCTGTGAAACAGGTGATTTTGTATTCAGTCTTGAGCTTTTCGGCTGTTTTGATAAGACGTTCTGTACGGCGTGCTGCCAGTATCAGGTGAGCGCCGTGAGCCGCAAATACCGCTGCACATGCTTCGCCGATACCGGAAGATGCGCCGGTGATGAAGACGATTTTATCTTTAAGTTCTGTCATTGGATTGTCTGTCGTTTAAGATATTCAGGGTAATGATTATATCTAATTTGATTGCCTTTGTAGAACAGATTTACTAAACTTATAATCTTACTATAAACAGTTAAAGAAGTCAAGTGATACGTCGATGATAAACACTCAAATAGAATGAGCAGGATACCCAAAGAGTTCAAGGTGGTCGTTCCAGATGAGAAAACCGCCCAGTATCCGGCGATGGAACGTGACGGTTCGAGGCTGTTGCTGGTCGATAGAAAGAAAGGCGCTGTGGAAGATATCGGACGGTTTCATGATATTGTGGAATATATCAGTGGTGATCTGATCGTGGTAAACGATACCAGGGTGATACCCGCCAATGTTGCCGGTAGAAAGCCGGGGGGCGGTAGGGTTGATCTGCTGTTTCTGGCAGTAACTGAAGAGGAAATTGATGGGGAGGGTATCGTTCGGGCGTTAATCAGTCCAGGGAGAAGGCTTCGACCGGATCTGGAACTTCATCTACCTGGTGATGCAGAGTTTAGACTTCTAAGGAAAAACAGTGAAGGGGAATGGAGTGGCGTCTGGAGCGGGATTGCCGGGGAATCTTACCTTGAATGGCTGCAGCGAGTCGGGAGACCGCCTCTACCTCCTTATATCCGTCGACAGACTGAGTCTCTCGATGAAGAGCGTTACCAGACGGTTTATGCCCGCGATCCCCATTCGTTGGCTGCGCCGACCGCCGGATTTCACTTTACTCCGGAACTGATGGAGGAGTTACGGGTTAGAGGGAGTGAAATAGTATCTCTCTCGCTGGATGTCGGACTGGGGACATTTATTCCGATCCGAACCGATGATCTCGCACAGCACCGGATGCATGAGGAACGCTACTCAATTCCTCAGACGACTGCTGAAGCGATTAATTCAGCCCGAAGTTTGAGACGAAGGACAACAGTAGTTGGAACGACTGTGGTTCGTGCGCTTGAAGATGCAGCGGCAAAGTCTTATCCGCTTAAATCTGTCGAAGACTCGGCAGATATTTTCATATATCCGCCATACAAGTTTATGGTTGTTGACCGGTTACTGACCAACTTTCACCGTCCAGATTCGACACTGCTCCAACTAATGGCAGCTCTTATAGGCTGGGATCTGTTGAATCTCGCTTACCAGACCGCGCTTGACGAGGATTATCGGTTCTACAGTTACGGTGATGCGATGTTGATTATTTAGTTTCTGTTGAAAAAGTTCTCCATACCGCTGGCAGATGCCCTCGTCTGCCAATTAGGTAATGTTTTTCCGTCAGACGAGGGCGTCTGACGGCAGGTGATGTGTGACCTGTCCAGCTTGCTGAACAGCTTCTTCCACCAGGTTCTTCCGCCAGGTTACGCTACGCTGGCAGGAACTAAACTTGATACACGTGATTATGCTGCGATTATTGCGTATTTCCCGGATTCGAGGAATCCGGACTACATTGTATCCGTTAATAGGCGGAACGAGCCACCCGAAGGTTTGACTATCAAGCAGATACTAATTATATTAATATGATACTCTCGATTAACCTTAGAGAACAAGTTTGATTAATATCCAAACAATATTACTGACTCTTCCCTCCATTCTGCTTGCGTTAACCGTACATGAATATGCGCATGGGTTTGTTGCTTACAAGTTGGGAGATCCGACCGCCAAGGAAGCTGGAAGACTGACTTTTAATCCGCTGGCGCATCTCGACCTGATGGGTACGATAGCAATAATTCTGATCCATGTTGGCTGGGCGAAACCTGTACCGGTGAACCCGTATTACTTCCGTAATCCCAAGCGCGACATGATCTGGGTTTCGGCGGCAGGTCCAGCTTCAAACATTCTGCTGGCGTTCATCTTCGGAATCCTGTTCCAATTACTGCATTTTTTCGGTCTGTTAATGCAGCATCCTGTTCTCTACATTGTGATAAGTTTTACCATTTTCATCAACTTGATTCTGGCAATTTTCAACATGATACCGATTCCACCGCTGGATGGATCGAAGATTGTCGGCGGGCTTATTCCGCTGCAGCATCAAAGATTATGGGAAGAATTTGAGAGAAAAGGCATGTTTATCCTGCTCGGTCTAATCATGTTGAATTTTTTATTGGGAATCAACATCTTTCGTCCGATCTTCTGGTTTGCGAATTTTCTTTTCCTGCTTATAACAGGACAGCATTCACCTTTTGGTTAAGGGAGGATTTTGGGATTATTCTCAAATATGCTTCAACCGCGGCGATTCAGATTTCAACCGCGATACTATAAGTCCGACGATGATAAGAAGATCAGTTTCCGTCGCATCACCCGCTACGATCCTCATGAACGCAGCAGCGCTCCCTGGTTCTATCTGGCGGTGTTGATAGCAGTGGGAATACTGATAATAATCCTCGGCGGTATAAGAGGTCCTGCCAGACCTCCGGCGCTGACTGTCGATGATGTAGCCGGGATCACAATCGAACTGGAAACAGAATGACCGAAACCCTCGAACGCCCTCCAATTATTACGCTGCCTCAGTCGGTTGCCGACAGAATTGCCGCCGGTGAAGTTGTTGAACGTCCGGCTGCAGTGGTTAAAGAACTGATTGGGAACGCCATAGATGGCGGGGCTGACAGGATGACTATCGCCATTGAAGACGCTGGACGAACTCTTATCAAGGTGGTGGATAACGGTTTTGGAATGACTGAATCCGATCTTGCAGCGGCGATTGGACGGCATTCCACCAGTAAACTCAAACGATTTGAGGATCTCGAAAGTCTCAGCAGTTTCGGGTTTCGCGGTGAGGCATTGCCATCTATTGCTGCAGTGTCCCGTCTGAATATCATTAGCAGGGCTCGCGGTCAGGATGTAGGCACCGAACTGAGTGTTTCGGGAGGAAAGATTGAAAAAGCTGAACCGGTCGCCGCACCGGAAGGTACTTCCATCTCTGTGGGACACCTGTTCTTCAATGTTCCGGCACGACGCAAGTTTCTCCGTACCGATGCCACCGAGTTCAAGTGGATAGCTTCCGTATTCAAGCATTTCGCGCTGGCGTTCCCCTCGATCTCCTGGGAACTTTACCGCAATAAGGATTTACTGTACCAGTTAAACCCGGGTGATGAACGTAGCCGTCTGGCTGGACTTTTCGGCGATGACGTGGCTGAAGAGATGATTCCGATCAATTTCCAACGCGGCTGGCTGACCGTTCATGGCTTGATTTCTCCGGGATCACTGGCACAGCGTACCACATCGGATCAATATCTCTATATCAACAACCGACCGATTGTCAGCCCGAGACTTAACCGGGCGATTTACACAGCATGCGAGCCTTATTATACTTCCGGCGGGCATCCGATCTATGTAATAAAACTTGAATCAGCTCCCGATCAATTTGACATCAACGTACATCCTGCCAAGAAGGAGGTAAAGTTCGCCGATGAGAAGGGAGTGTTTGGTAATCTGTGGGCTGCGGTCAGAAGAGCGATCAGCGATGACAGGGCTCCGCGTGAGTTGACCGTTGAAAAGAAATCGCAGATGGAAACAGCGGCATCTGCGGTTTCCGAGCGTTCCCCGGTCGATGCGCCGGCTCACCTGACGCCTTTCGTGCCGTTGCCAAGACGTAGTCAGACATCAGGGGCACCGGCAATGCCGTTTTCTCCCGACCGCAAGCGGGGTGAGGAAGCGGAAACAGATTCCCAGCTTCAAGATTTAGCCGGTGCAGAGTCTGCACAACGGTTAGTGGGTGTTCCTGAAAGCAGCGGAGACGATGGACCGGTTATCTGGCAGGTTTTCGATACTTATCTGGTCTCACCTTTGAAGACCGGAATTGTTTTCATCGATCAGCATGTTGCGCATGAACGCATTCTCTACGAACGCGCTCTCAGGGCGATTGAGAAGGAGCCATGGACAAGCCAGGTATTGCTGTTTCCGGTCAGTTTCGCCGTTTCTCCGGAAGATGTGGATATAGTTGAGGAATGCCTGCCGCTGTTAAGGTCGATGGGATTTGCCGTCGATCCAATCGGACCGAGGGATTTCCGGATCCAGGCTGTTCCTGCGGGAATCCGCATAACGGGTGAAAGAGACCTGTTGTTGGGGATAATTGCTGAATTCAAGGATACAGCAACTTCCAATTCTGATCCTCGTCACCGGCTGGCTGCCGCATTTGCATGCCGTGGCGCTGTCAAAGCAGGTCAACCGTTAAAGACAGAACAGATGCAGCGTTTGATAGATGAACTTTTCGGGTGTGAAGACCCGGAATTCTGCCCGCATGGACGCCCGATATACCACGTGATTAACAGGCGGGAGATAGACAAGTGGTTCAGACGATAAGCCGGAATGAAATAGTGATTCCAGTTATTGTCGGTCCAACGGCGGTTGGAAAAACCGTTGCGGCAATTGAAGTTGCTGAGGAGATGAATGGCGAAATTATCTCTGCGGATTCACGGCAGGTCTATCAGGGGATGGAAATCGGATCCGGTGCGCCATCTGCAGAGGAATGCCGTCGCGTAACTCATCATCTTACAGGCTGCATCGATCCCGAAGTCAGATTATCTGCCGGTGAGTTCTCCCGCATGGCGCATTCAGTGACGGATGAAATCATTGCGCGTGGGAGAATACCGGTTGTTGTCGGCGGATCGGGTCTGTATATCCGGGCGATGATAGACGGTCTGGCGTCGATCCCGGTTTCGGATCCGGGTGTACGTAGTGATATTGAGGAGCGAATAGACAAGTTCGGAATGGAGAGGATGATTGAGGAATTGAGACGGATAGACCCTGAATACGCAGAAAAAGTTGGTTTGCATGATAGGAAAAGACTGATCCGGGCGCTTGAAGTCTGGGAGACTACGGGAAAGAGTTTCAGCGACTGGCACAAAGATCAGGAGAGCAACCGATGGTGTAAGCCGTTGTTTTTCGGTCTGAATCGACCTCGAACTGAACTTCATGAGTTGATATTAGCGCGAGTCAGCAGAATGCTGGACGCCGGTTGGATTGATGAGGTGCAAGCATTGGTCGCGAAATACTCAAACCCTCGTGATCCAACATCGGATAATGGAACAAGTGATAAATTGGCTGATCTGCCTCCATCGATTACCGAGACTTTGGGCTATAAAGACATTATAGAATATCTGAGAGGAGCCATCGACATAGACTCTGTGAAGGAGAGAATTATTATCTCAACCCGGCAGTTTGCCAAACGGCAGATAACCTGGTTCAGAGCCGATGATCGAGTGAAGTGGCGTGAGTGTTCCGGTTCAGATGCACATATAAAATGGGCTGAGTGGATATTGAAAGAGATAAAAAATCAGTTGGGAAGCAGGCAAACAGTTACGGAGAGCCGGTTATGAACCGGATATTGAAATCCATCCTTAACCGGTGGCGGAAACTGTCAAAGTTTCTGAAGATCGGGATACTCGCTGTTGTGGTCATCCTGATAATCTGGGCATTGATTCCGGGAGGCAAATCAGACCTTCCGACCGCAAAGGTCGGTTTCGGTGAATTTATCATCGATCTAAGAGAAACAGGGAAGCTTCGCGCCGAGAACTCTGTTACTGTTACCTCTCCGGCAGTCCGGATAAGTCTGCAGGTAATAGATCTTATTCCTGAGGGCACTGTAGTTAAGGAAGGCGACTTCCTGATGCAGTTCGATTCTACAGAACTCAAGGCTTCCATCGATGACCGCCTGGCGGAGTTTGATATAGCCCGATCCAATCTGGTTCGCAGTCTGGCGTCGATGGATTCACGCATGGCAAGCCTCGAATCGGCAGTGGAGAACTCCCACGCTAGCCACAGGCTGGCAGAGCTCAGTCTCGAACAGATGCAGTTTGAAGCCGACAAGCGAATCGAACAGGGAAAACTGAGCCTGCGCCAGGCAGAAATTGCCCTTAAACAGGCTGAACAGCAGGTCAAGGCGCAGAGGGTGATTGACTCGGCAGACATCCGATCACTGGAACTGAAGATCAAGCAGGCTAAAATAGAACTTCAGAGAGGCTACCGTGATCTGAGCCAACTGAGGATTAATGCGCCTTCTCCGGGGCTGGTGATATACAAGGAGTTCTGGAAAGGTGGTGAGATGGCGAAGCTCGCACTCGGAGACAGACCATGGCGGGGACAGGGAATGATCGAGCTGCCTGACTTGTCGATTATGATGGTGGAGACTTCGGTTAGCGAGGTCGATTTCAGCAAGGTCAAGGAGGGGCAGGAAGTAGAGATCAAGTTAGATGCCTATCCAGAACCGACGTTCTACGGGAAAGTAGCGAATGTGGCTGTTCTGGCGAGCGAGGAGGAGGGTATATCGGAAGCCAAGATTTTTGAAATACTCATCCGTATCGACGGTGAGGATCCACTCTTGCGACCCGGTATGTCCGCTGCGGCTCGTATTATCGTCGATAGAATACCCGATCAGTTATGGGTGCCGATAGAAGCGGTTTTTGAGCGCAACGGTGAGAAGATAGTCTGGGAAGCGGCAGGTTCCGGATTTAAGGTGCGTCCTGTTGAATTAGGTGAACGAAATGACAATTTCGTGGTGATTAAGTCAGGTATTGACAGAAATGATATGGTTGCATTGGTCGATCCAACCCTGTCTGAGGATGAGCGTCTGGTTATTGAAAAGAGTATGAGTGAAGCAGTTCAGAACGGTGCAAACGACCAGAAGAATACAAAACCACCTCGTCGTAGTCGTAGAAGTAGAAGACATTAATTCGGGACAATGATAACGATAGAGATTATACGTAACGCTTTTGATGGGCTGGTCTCACATAAGCTCCGGAGCTTTTTAACTGCGCTGGGAGTGATATTCGGTGTGGCGGCGGTGATAGGCATGGCGTCGATTGGAGAGGGCGCTCGCCGTGAGGCGCTAAAGCAGATTGAGTTGATGGGAGCGTCCAATATCCTCATCGACGAAAATCGACCGGAGGAGGGTGAGGAGAGACTGACATCTCTCGATAAAAATCCGCACGGATTAACCCTGAAGGATGCACAGGCTCTCGAAGAGATAATCGAGGATGCTGTTAACATCGTGCCTATCAGTATCTCTGAGCAGAAAGTTTTCGCTGGTGGTGAGAGTATCAGTTTGAATATCGTCGCTTCGCCTCCGGTGGTCTTTGATCTGTACAATCTGAGGATTAAATCCGGCAGGTGGCTCAATCGGAGCGACGAGGAGAACTATCAGCGAGTATGTGTTCTGGGGTGGAGTGCGGCACGCGAATTATTTCCGCTTGAGAACCCGATAAACCGTGATATTCGCATTAGAAAACAGATGTTTACCGTCGTCGGGCTGGCAGCGAGGCGTGCAACCGGAGGCAGCAAAATCGAGGGTGTTGATCTGCGGGATGAGAATAGGGATGTCTATATTCCTCTCAGTACGGCGTTGAAACGTGCTCCATCCGACATTGGTGATTCAGAACTGTCAAGAATCGTTGTGAAGATCACTCACCCGGGGAAGTTAGGCGAATATTCGCAGTTGATTGAGAGGATCATGTCCCGACGGCATCGCGGGGTACAGGATTACCGTGTTATCGTCCCTGAGGAGTTACTGCGGCAGCATCAGGCTACACAGCGGATATTCAACATCGTCATGGGTGCGATTGCCTCTATCTCGCTGCTTGTAGGTGGCATCGGCATCATGAACATCATGCTGGCATCGGTGCTGGAGAGGACGCGGGAGATCGGTCTCATGCGTGCCGTCGGTGCACGTGAATCGGACGTCGCCAGACAGTTTCTGGTTGAAGCGGTAATGCTCTCGGTGTCCGGAGGTGTTGTCGGTGTGATTCTTGGCGTGCTGCTTGCTCATGTAATAACCCTCTATGCCGGATGGGAAACCGCGGTATCATTGTGGGCAATACTGGTTGCGGTGGGGGTGTCCGTCGGGGTGGGAATTATCTTTGGTTGGCTGCCGGCGCGCAGAGCGGCTAAGCTAGATCCTATAACCGCGCTCAGGTATCATTGAGTTGGTCGTATCTAACTGAAACATATATCAAGATCAAACCAGACTTTAAATGCAGATTGCCACAAAAACTTCACAAATATCCAATTACAACCGCATTATCCTTGTGTTTATAAGGCTATTATTAATTATATTAGCCTTTTTATGTGTTGATTCAGTCCGAGCAGCAGATACCCTCCGGTTGACGCTCGATGACTGTCTCAGGATGGCGCTTGAGAACAGCCCGACTGTTCAGGTTGCACGATTTGATTCTCTCTCTGCGGCAGGTGAATGGAGGCGCAGCAGGGGTGAACGATTTCCCCAGTTGAGGTTCTCCGGCGAGGCGCCGGATCTGAGCGAAGGCGATAGTTATAAGCCCATTCAGAACCCGGAAGATCCGGAACAGGACATACTGACTCGTATTTCCTCCGGGAATCAGCGCTGGCAGGGGAGACTGGAACTCGAACAGAAACTACCCTGGGGAGCGACGTTAAGTATCTCGTCGGGACTCTCCACAAACACCTGGCACGATGATCGTATTAGCGCCGGCGAGGACACTACCGAGTATTCCCTGCGGCGCAGGTTTTCCATCGTTCAGCCGGTTCTGGCGGGTAATCCGGTCGGTCGAACGCGAAAGATAGAACGAATTAGCTGGGAGAGCAGCCTGATCGATCACGAGCTTCAGCTCAGGTCGATCAAGTACCGCGCCAAACAGATTTACTTCCAGCTCGTCTCAGCGACTGGAGCGCTTAATATTGCATTGCAGGATCTTGATAATGGTCGCTCTTCCGAAGAACTTGCACGACGAAAACTCCAGGCGGGTCTGATACCCGAGGTGGAATTGTTGCAGATCCAGGTAGAGTTGGCACGGCGCGAGGGTAACTATTATCTTGCCGAGGGAAGAGTTCAGGCTGCTGCAGACAGGTTGAAGCAGGAGTTGGGTCTATCGCTGAACCTGCCAATCGTTGTCGAATGGCTGCCGGAAACTGTATCCGGAAGTGAGAGAGCAGTTCTCGACACTACTGGTGAGAGGCTCGAACAGAAGCAGGAGCAGTTAAACCTGCAACGCAGAGAAATGGAGACGCGTGGTGCGCTTCTGTACCAGCGTGTACAGGCTTCGCTGCAGCTTTATTACGACCTTGACAATCGTCATGACAAGTTAGATCTACTCGATACACCTGTTGACCGTAATTATGGCGTGATATTCCATTTTGATTTTCCGCTCTACGGTTTCGGATCGACTGCTGGGCAGGTGGAGAGTATTCGCGCTAATCTGGCAAGGGCGCGAGTCAATTACGTTATCAGGGAAACCGAGCTTGCAACCGAATTGAGAGAGGCATTGAGATCGGTGAAACGCGCTGAACAGCGGATCGGGATTGCCGATGCTGCTCTCGAACTTTCGCAGAAAAGCTTTGAGATAACATCGAACCGTTTTGAAGCCGGTCAGATCAATTCACGACAACTGCTCGATACACAACTGGATCTGACTCGTACTCGGACCGATCTGCTCAATGCCCGTATCGATTATGAGCTTGCACTTGCAGGTCTGGAGCGGATTGTTCCGCAATAGTGCCCGTTTAATAACAAAATCCAAAGGTGATAAATGCAAGTCACGAAAGGAGTAAAAGCTCGTGCTTCGGCGCTGCGCAAACAGTTGAAAGAGAAACCGCAACTGTTTGCTCACTTGGCTGATTGCTACCTGTTGATGGGCAAGCATAAACAGGCTGGTGAAACATTAACCCACGGATTGGAACTTTTCCCCAATAATCCCGCGGGATGGCTGGTAAAAGCAAATCTCAACCTGAAACTGAAACAACCCAAACTCGCTTATGCGGCTTTCAAACAGGTTCTACGATTGGATAACAACGTTGCTTATGCTCACGAGCGATGTTCTATTCTGATGTTTGAGGAAGCGAATATTGACAAGTATCTGCACCATCTTCGCGAACTCAGGCGGCTCGAACCACTTGACGATGGTGTGCAGGCGCGGTATGAGAATGCTGTTTTGCGCCGAATTGCGATTGATAACGGGCTCTATACAGCGGAGGGGATAGCTAATGTTCTACCAAGGAAGCTGCGGCAGATTATTATGGAACATAACCTGCTCCCTGATAGTATAGAGCGAGCCGGCGAGAGAATCCTTTCTTCAATACCCCCTGATACACAGGCGCCAGCCTTAATAGATGATAGTCAAGTTGAGACGGTTGAAGAAGTTGACGAATTCCAACCGAGTGAATGGACAGATAAAATTATCGATGAATCTGAAACCGGGATAGAGGTCGATGAGGCTGCTGACGAAGAGAGCCCTGAGTCCGTCGATACAACTTCTGCTGAAGAAATAACAGTAAAAGAGGAGACACCGGAATCATTCGTGCATGAGGTTATCGAGCATGCAGGTCCCGATGACGCGGAAGAAGAGCCGGAGATACATGAGTCGCCGTTGATGAAGCTGCTTCGCGGTGAGATGGTGGAGCAAAAGACATCCCGTGAAGTTCATTTCATCGGTGATGATCAAACAATAAAAAACAATGCCGGTACTGAGTTTGCCTCAAAGGTGCTTAACAATGGAGAGGCAGAAGCTAGAGAAAGAACGGATGTCAAGAGTGAAAGACTCAAACAGCAGGAAGAAGCCCAGAGAAGGATTGCTCGGATAGCCAGAACAGTTACCACTTCATTTGAGTCTGAACCTTACGAACCGGTAAAAACTGATGAAAAAGTTGAAATCCGCCAGCTGGCGGACGAACATGAGGTTTCGGAAACCGAGACTGCCGAACAGGTTTTAGAAGCAGAAACCGAGGCACCGATTGAGGAACCACCCATAGGAGAGACTTCTCAGGATCCGACTCCCGAACCTGAAACTGAACCTGAACCTGAACCTGAGCCTGAGCCATCCGATATACCTGAGGAGACAACTTCAGTATCTCTCGAGCCCGATATCATCCTGGAACCGGAAGTAACTGAAGAGATTGAAACCGCTGATGAGATGCCGGAAGAGAAGATTGAGCCTGAACCCGAACCGATAGAAGTTCCTCAACCGGAAGTGCTTCCTGCTGTAGCTGAAGAACCGGTGAAAAAGGCGTCCAAAGGACGTATTCCCACCAAAACGCTCGCGGAATTGTTCGCTTCTCAGGGGGATTATAAGAGCGCTATGGAGGTATATGAAGAGATGTTGAGTAAACATCCTTCCAATGAGTTTTATCGTCGTCGAATCGAGGCTTTCAAGTCCAAGCTTGAAGAGGCGGAGTAACATCTGTGAGAAGGTTACTCGCTGAATAGTGTAGATAAAATTTGCATTAATGTGTGGCACGAGTTGCTCGCAACTCGTGTTTCAAAACCTTAGTTGATTTCAGTGTAATGAGTCTATACGCAAGAGGTTCCGGTGGAGATCACCTCAGAAATTAAGGAACGTTTAGCCATATTGCGCAAGCAGATAAAAGAAGAACCGCGCCTGTTTGCGCACCTTGCCGACTGTTACCTGCTGAATGGCGAAACGAAACAGGCAGCCAAAACCCTGATAAAAGGATTGGAGAAATATCCCAATTCAACATCAGGATGGCTTGTAAAGGGCAACCTTCATCTTAAGCTCAAGGAGCCCAAACTGGCTTACAATGCGTTCAAACAGGCATTGAGGACGAATCGTGACGTGGCTTATGCACACGATAAATGTGCAGAACTTGCAGAGAGTGAATCGGACCATGAGAGGAGTATTCAACATCTGCGAGAACTTAAACAGCTCGACCCTCTTGATGATATCGTTCAGACGAGGTTGGATACAGCGCTGATGAGGCGTGCTGCGGTTGAAAAAGGTCTTTATAGAAGAGAATACGTTGATCAGATCATGCCCAAGGAGCTGCGGAAAAACCTCCTTGAGCGTGAGGAACTTCCATCAGAGATGATGCGAACTGCTTCTGACAGGGTTCTGCCGGAAATTTCGATCCCGGTAATAGAGTCCACTGATAAAGGCATCTCTGCCGGAGGCGAACAGATGCAAACCGCTCAGTCACCCACAGATACGCAACCTATTACTCATAGAGAAGACACTGCAGGAACTCCGCTCTTTACGCCAATTGAAATCGATCGACATGAGCCAGAAACGGAGCAGATTTCGGCTATGGAAACTGCCGGTGAGCAGGAAGAAGATCTGGAAACGAATCCCTGGGTGGATGAGTTGAGTGATGAAGATGAAGTAACACACGGAGATGACAGTCAGCCAACTGACTGATTGAATCTACGGATTAACAGCATAGGAGTCAGATGGAGCATCGAATTAACGCCTTGCGGCGTCGTTTCAGGTCACTTGGAGTTGCAAATTTCCTGGTGACACGACTTTCCAATATCCGCTGGTTATGCGGATACACGGGATCTAACGGCTTGCTGATGGTTACCGGAAAGAACGCCTACTTCATCACCGATGGCAGATACACCAGCCAGGCGAGGGAGCAGGTTAAGGATGCGGAAATCTTCATATATTCCAACGGTGTGAGCATTGCGGATGCTTTTGTGCGTGAATTGAAGAATAACAAAGAAATTCGATTCAGAGGCAGAATTGGGATCGAAGCACAGATAATGATTGTAGAGTTCTACCAGCAGCTCAAGACTTACTTTCCCCATTCGGATCTGGTGGAGACTGAACTGGTTGTCGAAGAGTTGGCGATGCAGAAAGAGCCTGATGAGCTTAAAGCCATCCGGCGTGCAGTCGAAATAACCGACAGGACATTTGAAACCGTTCTACAAATGATTAAACCGGGGATTTCCGAGCGTGAAATCTCGGCGGAAATTACGTATCACCATAAGAAGTACGGTGCAGATAAGGACAGTTTTGAGTCGATTGTCGCCAGCGGTCCACGTTCTGCGCTGCCGCACGGTATAGCCTCTGACCGCAAGATCGGAAAGAATGAATTAATAACACTCGATATGGGATGTTATTACAACGGTTATGCCTCAGATATGACCCGTACCGTTGTTGTTGGGAAGGCTGATGCTAAGCAGAGAAAAATCTACAAAATTGTGCGGGAAGCACAGGTTAGAGCGGTTGAAGCAGCTCAACCGGGTGTGAAATGTTCCGATGTTGACGCAGTGGCAAGGAAGATTATTAAAAAAGCTGGATATGGCGATAACTTCACGCATGGTCTGGGGCATGGTGTCGGCATGGAAGTGCATGGCAGACCGGTTCTCAACAGTAAATCGAAAACGAGGTTAAAGCCGGGAATGGTTGTAACCGTTGAACCGGGAATTTATATTGAAGGATTTGGCGGAGTTCGAATAGAGGACGACATACTTATCACTGAAGAAGGAAATGAAGTGTTGAACCGCTCACCCCGCGAGTTGCTTGAGATATAATCCTAAGAAGATTTTGAATTTTAATTTTTATTAGGGATTTTGAATTCAACATTCAACATTTAACATTTTTTTTAGAATGGAGAAGATAATCAGCGGACGGGTCTGGGTACTTGGTGAAGATATTGACACCGATGTTATCTACCCCGGCAAGTATCTGCCCATACTCGATCCGGTCGAAATGGCTAAACATGCTCTGGAGGGAGTGTCCCCTGATTTCCCTGCACGGCTTGAAACCGGTGATATAATCGTCGCCGGTATGGGATTCGGATGCGGATCAAGCCGTGAGCAAGCGGCAACCTGTCTGAAGATGGCTGGTGTAGCCGCGGTGGTTGCCGGTTCGTTCGCGCGAATATTCTTCAGAAACGCCGTCAACCAGGGGCTGCCGCTGGTACAGGCAGATATTGCAGACAAACTCAAGGATGGTGATATTCTGACCATAGATTTTAACCGGAACATGATTGACTATCCCGCAGCTGCGGGAGAAGTTGAATTTCCACCGCTGGCTGATTCAGTTATGGCGATAATAGAGGCTGGGGGTTTGATTCCGGCGGTGCGTCAACGACTCGGACTGACGGAGTAATGCCCAGTGCAGTCGGCAAACGTTATGATAGTGCTGTCCGTTGATCTGTTCGTTTTCCCTGGCATTGATATTGCTTAACATGTGTCGGTTAGTTATGCCTGAGACGATCCTGATTGGTTTGACCGGTTCGATAGGAGCCGGTAAATCAGAGGTAGCCCAAGTCTGGAAGGGTTTAGGCGCCGGTATCGTTGAAGGCGATGAGATGGGAAGACTGGCTTTATCGACAGATGAAGATCTTCGATTGAAGCTGTCAGAGAGATTCGGTAAGGAAATTCTTGACACGACCGGGCAAATTTTGCACACCAAACTTGCTGAGGCTGCTTTCAATTCCCCCGGTGATGTTCAAGACTTGACAGAGTTGACATTTCCCACACTTTACAGGCTCGCACGGGAGGAATTCCGCAAACTGGCGCATCTTTACAGGGTGGTAGTTTTTGATGCCGCACTTATCTTCAAATGGGGCGTCGAAGATGATTTTGACGTCATTGTTGCGGTAACTTCACCCGATCTTGTGCTTATTGAGCGAGCTTCTACAAGACTGGGTATCGATCCCGAACAGGCGGCTTCAAGGTTGGCGGGTCAGTTGAGTTCAACTGAAAAAGCCAGGCGAGCTGATCTGGTTATTAACAACAACTCGAGCCTGACGGAACTGAAGAAAAAGGCAGTCGAGGTGTGGGACAGGTTAACTTCATGGAAAAAGGTTCAGCAATCCTGATTGGAAAATCACGCATTCAGTACCCCCCGCTTTCAGAAGTGTCGAAGGGTAATCCAGCAAGCACAATTTCTAAGGGTAACATCCAAATGCGAAACAAACTTACTTCCTCTCTGTTGATTTTAATTCTCCTCTCTGTTTCCAGTTTATATAGTCAGGTTGAACTGGATTGGAATGAGTTTTACGGCGGTACAGATGTCGATTACGGACAGGATATCATCGCTATAGACGATGGATGCTATATCATGGCTGGTTTTACTCAGTCATTCGGAGGCGAGGGAAACGATTACTATCTCATTAAAGCTGATGGTGATGAAGGTGATGAGATATGGGCGCGAACCTTTGACAGCGATAATAACGATATATGCAACGCTGTTGCACAGACTGCCGATGGCGGGTATGCCATGGCAGGTTACATGGAGGTTTATCTCCACGGCTATGATTTCTTTCTGGTAAAGACGGACGAGAACGGCAGGGAGGAATGGTCTCAACGCTATGATACTGAATCTCATGACAAATGCTATGATATGATCCAGACCAATGATGGAGGTTTTCTGCTGGGCGGTGCAGCAACTGTTCTGCCGGAGAACAGAATTGTGTGTATTTACGTGGTGAAAGTCGATGAAGACGGTGAAATTGAATGGACCAGGAGAATAGAGTGCGGCACCGGAGACACATGCTACAAGGTGATCCAGGCGGAGAACGGCGATTATCTGCTGGCGGGAGTTTATCGTAACAGGTTCCAGGGATGTAGTTTTGAGAGGATGAGTCTGATCAGGCTGGATTCGGACGGCGAAATACTCTGGGAACAGCGTTACAATGTTTCCGGGGTCAGGGCTAACGCTGTCGTCCAGACACGAGACAACGGGTTTATACTTGTTGGTAGCAGCACAGGTCCGTATCTCAAATATGTCAAGGTGGACGACAAGGGTGAACTCGTTTGGCAGCGTAATCTCAGGTCTTTCAGCATCGGCTACGATATTATTCCGGTTGCCGATGGCGGTTATGCAATCGCAGGTAAGAACGATGAAAACGGTTACCTGCTGTTAAAGATAGACGAAGATGGCGAGCAGGAGTGGCTTTGGTCTTATGGGGAGGTCAGTAACGGTGCAAGAGCCTTGGCGCAAGCTCAGGACGGTGGATTTGTTCTGGTGGGTGAGAGACGATTTGCCGTCAACAGGGAGGATGTTCGCCTGGTTAAAACAGAACCTGAAAATCATTTCGTATCCAAGGGATCACCGAACTTTATTACACAGGGATTCTATCTGATGCCAACCTATCCGAATCCTTTTAACCATCGCACTCAAATTAATTATCGGCTCACAAGTCCCGGTTTCGTCCGGTTAACGATATATGAACCTTCAGGCAGAAGAATAGAAACGCTATTTGAGGGTAATGCCGGATTCGGCGTTCAGTCGGTCGTTTGGGATGCTTTCAACACACCCGCCGGTACGTATTTTGTGAAGCTGGAGGATGGCTTTGGAAGTGTTCAGACAGGGAAACTGATGTTGCTCAAATAGAGGATTGTTTTCAAGTACAGCGGTAACTAAGTTACGCTCTCCTATTTTCTCACCATTACCAGGCATCCGGCTATCATATCGTGCAGCGCCTGCTTCCTTGGTGTTATCCCCGCCAGAATGAATCCGATAAATATTGTCATCATTGAAACAATCTTTCCGAAATGCCTGCCGGTCGCTCGGAGCAGCGAAATCCGTCTGCCTTCCATATCCGTGACAATCAATCCTAATGCCATTTTACCAAGCGTTGCCTGTTTGCTGGAACTCTCCATTAGAGTGTAGTAAAGCCAAACAATAATAATACTCAGGATATTTGTGGGATCGAGCATAATCGTGCCTAAATCCGGTAAACCTGTTGAGAAAGAAGGAGTATAGAAAAACGATCCTTTCGTTGCCAGGGTGAGGATCGAAGCGGCGGCTCTAAGGACTATAGAATCAATGATAAACGCTACAAACCTTCGCCAGAAACCGGCATAGTCGAGTTTTGTTATGATATTGACGGGTGGCTGCTGTGTAGTGGGGACAGTAGGTTCAACAAGGTTTGCTCCACAGGCACTGCAGAAATTGGCTTGTGATGTGTTATTGGTTCCGCAATAGGGACAGTACAATTATACTTCCGTTGTTTTGTCAATTTCCCTGTTAGCGGAACATCGCCTTAATGCTCCCCCAGGTGCGGAGGATTCCTGAAAAGGACAGGGTTACTTCCCTGGTTCGACTGAACAGTGAGCGTCCTCCGTTATGGCGGACTTCGATGCGGTAATAGAAGGTACGGATGTTGTTTTTATAGAGGCTGTCATCAATATACTGATAAGTATGACCGTTGCCTTCTGGTAGCAGATTGGAGATGGTGTAATAATTCCTTCCGTCGAAACTCCGCTGAATGCAGTACTTGGTAACGTCGTTCTCAGCGTTGTTCGACCATTCCAGAACGACGTTGTGTCCATCCACAACCGCCGTGAACTCATCCAGAACTTGAGCGTTAACCACAGAGAAGATAGCAAAGGTCATAAAAAGCACTGGTGCAATTAGTCTGAACTGCGCTTTCATATATACTCCAAATAAAGTCTGGAATTTTCAATATCTGTCCGTCAGCCGACGGATCATTCCCCCTAACTGAGTGAAAGTACAACCTTTAATCCATATTGTCAAGCGATTATGAAGCATACGCGAAAGATCAGCGGTAAATTTCCATCCGGTCTTGATCCCAATCAGCCAGCGAGTCAAGCAAGTCGTAGGCTTCGATTTCTTTCAGAGCAGCAGCTAATCTTTCGATATCTATAAATCGTATTATATGACCTTCCCTGCGGAGTTCGAGCAATTCCGGTTTTGACTTCACGGTTAATTCAATACCTTTCGCAAGGTAGGCAAGGGTTTTTTCAAGATTGTTCTTACCGAGGTAATAGTATCCTGCATTTACATAAAAGGCTGCTGATCGCATGTTTATGTAAGAATCCTTCAGCATAAGGTCATCGATCAATTCACGCCGCTGATCCCAGCCCTGGTTGTACTTGGCTTCAAAGCGAGCCTTGTCTGCTATGTTTCGAGCCTTTTCGTAGAACTGCCGTCCGCCGAGCGCTGAAAAACGATCATTCTCAAACCCGAGACATATCTGCAGATAGAATTCAATCAGTCCGGTAAAACTGTCGTACCGGTTGCCGAAACGCAGTCGATCAGTGCGGTTAAGCCTGAAATCCCACCGACGGTCTCGCATCTGGATATCTTTCAAGGCGACCATTATCCCCGCACCGTACTTATGGTATGCACCGTAAAGAGAATACTTCTCAAAGAATATCTCCACATGGAGGGGAAGTTCAGTGTTCGTGAAATCATTTGTCCATCTGTATGTCTCAATGGCGATGCGGATGTCCTCTTCGAGTCCTTCAAGATAGCGCTGCTCGTCAAGCGGCAGACCTTCGGTATGCAGGACGACCTCGCACTTGACCGTCTGAGCCGGAACCTGACCCGAAACACCGGCAAGAACCACTACCGCTATTGCCTTTATAAGGATATGATTGTATCTTCTTACCATGAAGCTCGCTTACACCAAATAACAATATATCAATACAACAATATAACAATATATCAATGACTGTCAAGTGTGAGTTATATTTCCATTCCTGGAACAGGTACATTCTGGTCTTCATTATTTCCGTATCCTTCCCGTTAACCGTTAACGGTGCATTCGAGAATCTCTCCAGCCAGTCGTATGATTTTCTGATTAATCCTTATGAACATGAGAGGAAATTCGGAGTTTCATTCCTGCGTAGCGAGATGTACGGTCTGCCGGAGTTAGCTGTAAATAAAATCGGGATATTCGGGATGGGGGAGAGTACTTCATGGAAAGTAGAGTTTCAATCCACAGGGGATGAAATCTACCGTGAACAGCAACTTTCGGTTGAGGGTGGATACCGAACGGGAAATTTGAGTTTCATGCTGATCTCAGATCTGTTCTTCATTTATATAAAGGATTACGGTTCTGCGACAGCGCCCGGGCTCGGTCTGAAAACCGACTGGAGACCGAATCCCGATTTTACGCTGTCAGGAGGAGTGGACAGGCTGCTGACAGGCGGGATAAGAAAGGGACAGAGAGACATCAGACGTTTGAACTGGAGCAGGATAGACTGGAAGATCGGCGGGAATTCAAGGTTTATGCTGTTATTAGATAAACCTGAGGGGAGGAGAGCCGGTTTCAGTCTCGGTTACGGGCAGAATATCGGTAAACAGTTGGGGATGCGACTGATGTTGTTGGATTATCCCGCTCGAGTTGGTGGCGGAATTATCCTGAAGCTTGGTCTGATGAGAATAAATCTTGCTGTTATTCAGGTTAACCCGTTGGGCTGGTCGCAGCAGGCTGGAATAGGCTTTATATGGTAATATTAAGTACTCTAATCGTTCTGATACCGCTGTGGTCAACCGGAGCGATCGATTACGGTGATTTCGATATTCTTGAGGAATTAACCGGATCCGGATGGGTGGAAGAGGAGAATCTGGCTAAGATCTTATGGGAATTGGAAGTTTGGCAGATTGACGTCAACAGTACAACACTCAGAGAGTTAACCATGCTGCCGGGAATCGACGAGGAGATTGCTCGGCGGATCATTGCCCTCAAGAAGAACAGACCGATTATTGATAAGTATGATCTGATTTCCTCGACCGGAATCGACAGGGAGATCGTTGAGAGGATCGATGGTCTAATTTCATTTAAAGACAGATCTTACGATATCCGCTGCCACATACGAGCAGACAGAAGGTTTGGTCCGGTCGCTGAAGACGACATCGACCGATATTTCAATTCAACATTCGGAATAACACAGCGGTACTCGTTCTCATCCGGTCGATGGAGCGCCGGACTGCTGATGGATAAGGATAAATACGAGACGCGACTGGCGGATCTGTACAGGTTTTATACCGCTTACAGGTCGGATCGCTTCTCGTTGATAGCAGGAGATTTCAATGTATCGACCGGTTATGGCTTAACATTGAGGACACGTCCGGTTTACTATGCCGGATTTGATACGAGAGCGGCGTACCGGAACTGTTTTAAGGGTGTTATTCCAGCCGGTGGGACACGGGAGAACAGCGCATTTCGCGGTGTCGGAACCGGTTTGAAGATCTCCGGTCTTCAGGTCGATATGTTCGGCGCAAGTACCGATCATGATGCAACTTTGAGCAATGACGGCAGACTGTTGAGGTTGTCGGGTTCGGGACTTCACAGATCCGCCGGGGAAGCGCACAAACGTGACACTGTAAGGGAGAACACCGCCGGAGGCGGGTTAAGATATGTACTACCGTTGAACGGTGAAGACGAACTATCCCTGTTTCTCTCGGGTTACTATTCGAAATTTCAACCCGGTTTCGTACCCAATATAACGGCAAGAGATAGGTTTCAACTCACTGGGGACAGGGCAGCTTCTGTCGGTTTGGGCGGGGCTTATTCGGCTGCTGACTACCGACTGGGAGGTGAAGTTGCAGTGGATTATGACACTGATTGCGCATGGATGGTTCTCTACGACCGGAGTTGCAAGGGCACGTTTCGCTGGAATCTTCGTAGTATATTATATCATGTTTCGGCTTCATACGATAATCCCCATGCCGGATTACCGGTGAGCGGTTCTTCGGTCAGGAACCGCGCTGGAGCGGCGATACTGATCGACGGACGCTGTAAACTTGGTGCGGTGAACGGATACAAGGCTCATGTTGAGGTGGAGCGTAAAGATTGGCGTACTTATAGTGTACCCGTCAGCTTCAGTAAAACGAAGGCATCGCTGGAGTTCAGGGTGCGGGTCGATGAGGACAATGAGCTGTTAGTTCGTTACCGCCGCAGATCAGGAATGGAGGGTCATGGCGAGGAGTATCCTCAGAGTGACTTCGTTGAGGACAAACTTCGTTTCACCCTTAAGTCCGGCAGAGAGATCAGTCGGCATGTTGATTCATATAGGCTCTGGATTGAGTATGGGATGATTTCATTGAACAATGGTCTTGAAATTGGAGCGGGAATTGCGGCATCCTTTAGATATACGGGAAATCTTTGCCGGACAGTGTTGTTCAACGATTTCCTGCGCTATTCGCTTAGTGGTTGCCTCTTTTTCTCAACGGTCGATGAGCTGCCATTCTATGTCGGTGAAGCCGATTTGCCGGATCGGCTGGCATCGGTCAGGCTCTCCGGTCACGGGATACGTCTTGCTGCTGCACTTAAGTATAGAAGCAGCCGCATGACTTGGTTGGGATTGCAGGTTGCTCGCACAATTCGGGCATACGGATTCGGCAGTAGCGGCGATATAGAGGTCTATATGACCTTATCATACCATTACTAAACCTTGACTTGGATTTTAAACTATTAGATTATCAAAGGCGAACTATTGAAGAACTGGATAATAATTGTTTCATTATTAGCCTTGGCTCTTTATCTATTTTTGGATTTCGGATTTGGGATTTCTAATTCAGAATTCAAAATTCAAAATTCAAAATTACTGTTTTCCCCTCTGACGGAGAGTGAGGGATTGAGATTTGAAAAGGTAATCATCGACGACCTTTCCAGAATCGATTACAGCAGCCACGTAGAGGGCAGATATAAACTGCTGCTACTCGAAAATCTGGGGGCAGCCGACTGGGATGAATCCGATATTGCAATAGTTGCCCGACTCCTTATCGACAGTCGAGCGGAGTTCCAGCCGTCACTGCTCAGAAGAAACAGCACCCATGAGGAGACCGCAGAGCAGTATGCTCATCAATTAGCGTCGAAACAGGTTGACAAGTGTATGGAATTCTGGAGTGTCAAGAGGGAGATCATTGCCAATGGCGCAGATCGATACGGGATCCCGCCTGAGATAGTTGTCTCCATACTCAAGGTTGAATCCAATTTTGGGAAATATATCGGTAAAGCAGCGGTGTTCAACGTTTTCTGGAGTCTCTCTGTGGCGGATCATCCTGATGTAGTCGATGAGATTCTAATCGGACAGGGAGATGAACGAGAAGAACAGAAGCGACGATTACTGCGCAGGGCGAGATGGGGAAGATCTGAACTTATGACGCTCGTCGATCTGATGAAAGAAGGAACAGACGAGAAGCTGGTCTGGGGTAAAGGATCGTGGGCAGGCGCCTTCGGTCTGCCTCAATTCATTCCTTCAAGTTACCGTGCCTATGCTCGCGATGGCGATGATGATAATATCCTCGATCTCTACGAATATGATGATGCTGCGGCGTCGATAGCCTACTATTTGAAGGCAAACGGCTGGAAAGGACAGATCGACAGAGAGAGGCAGAAGAAGGTCATCATGAGATATAACCAGTCCTCGCATTATGCGGATTGCATCCTGGCGTTGGCTGACTCTATACAGTTCAGGTTGAAGGAGTGAAGGAGTGAAGGAATGAAGGATGAGGGATGAATTAAGAATCACGAATCACGAATTAAAAATCAGGAATCAAAAGTGAGAGTTGCAATTGCACAGTTGAATCCTATTGTCGGGGATGTTAAGGGCAATATCGCCAAACTTAGAAACAGCCTGAACCTTATTAAACCCGGCGATGCGGATCTGATTGTCTTTCCCGAGCTGTATCTGTGCGGGTATCCGCCGCGGGATCTGCTCAACCTTCCCTGGTTCATCGAGCGTCTTGAGAACGGCTTGAAAGAGGTGATAAGGATTTCTGCGTCCAGAACCGATATCGGTATCCTGATGGGAACGGTGAGGTGCAACGACCGTGAGATGGGGAGAGGTCTCTTCAATTCTGCGCTGCTGATAGAAGCGGGAAAACTGCTGTTTGAAACCCATAAGCGACTCCTTCCGAGCTATGATGTGTTTGATGAGAGCCATTATTTCGATACAGGTGAAGAAAGCAATATATTTTCATACCGCGGCGAGAAGTTCGGCATTTCGATATTCGAGGATGCCTGGAATGACCCGCAGTTTGAGAAACATGTGAACTATGACAGGAACCCGATAGAAGATCTGGCTAAAGCTGGTGCGAGTCTGCTGATTAATATCTCTGCATCACCATATCATCTTAAGAAGGAATATGAACGCTTTGAACGTTATTCTCATCACTCGCAGCACTGGAGCATTCCGCTGATCTATGTGGCTCAGGTCGGAGCTAACGACGATCTGATCTTTGACGGTCGCAGCATGCTAATTGACAAAAAGGGCAGGCTGGTCACCCGCTTTGCAGCATACGAGGAGGAGATCAGGATTGTTGATACCGGACAGGAGGGATCACGGGAAGATTATTCAGACATGCCAGAAATGGAGAGCCTGCGTCGGGCGCTTGTACTGGGGATTAGTGATTATGTAACAAAGAGCGGATTAGGTACAGCTATAGTCGGTCTGTCGGGAGGTATAGATTCAGCGGTTACCTGTTGTCTGGCGGTCGATGCACTCGGTAATGAGAATGTTCGTACTTTAACCATGCCTTCTCAGTATTCATCAGAGGGCTCTATTCGGGATTCGATAAAACTTGCAGAAAACCTCTCAATCAAATGCGATATAATTCCCATCACTGATTTGTTCAAGCAGTACCTGACTTCATTGAAGGAACCATTTAACGGATTGTCACCGGATCTGACTGAGGAGAACATTCAGGCGAGAATCCGCGGCAACCTGCTGATGGCATATTCCAATAAGTTCGGAGGACTTGTTCTTACAGCCGGCAACAAGAGTGAAGCAGCGGTGGGATATTGTACTTTATATGGCGATATGTGCGGCGGACTTGCACCGATAGGCGATCTGCCGAAAGGGATGGTGTACCAGTTAGCTGAATGGTATAATCGGGAGCGCGAACTGATTCCGAAAGTTGTCCTCAGTAAAGCACCTTCGGCTGAACTTCGACCGGATCAGAAAGATCAGGACACGCTTCCGCCTTACGATGTGCTGGACGGTATCCTCGAAATGTATCTTGAAAACCGGCGTTCCAGGGGTGAGATAGTCGATGCTGGGTTCGACTTGAAAACTGTTGAATGGGTTATTCAGGCGGTGGATCGAAGCGAGCATAAACGGCGGCAGGCGGCGCCGGGATTGCGGGTAACCAGCAGGACTTTCGGAACGGGTTGGCGTTTGCCGATAGCTTCACGCCGGACATAGAGGACTTTTGGAATTTATAACTGAATTCAATTAATCCGCGAAGCAGTGATTCGCCGACAGGAATGTCGGTGCTCCCCACTTTAGAACAGTGAAGAACTTCTTTATTATCACATCTCAGCTTCACTCTCATCGGCGATGAGAGTGATTCGATCCATCCCTTCAATAGTTGTTAAATGCGAGATCAATTCCTGGTCGGTAACGTCTCTCTTAAGACGGATGAGGTAAGAGTGCTCGATGTACTGTCCCATTCTAACCGTTTTAACAGACAACCTGCTGAATGAGGTCAGAAACCGATCAAAGATCTGCTGGAAGGCGGAAGTATCTGCGTCGGTAGGTATAAGCTGAAAACGGAGAAGGTAAACGCCCTTGGGTTGTGATCCGAAATGAATAAAATCGAGTAACAACAGCAATATCAGGATGGTTGCAACACCGAATATTGCGATAGAGTAATTGCCGATACCCGCTCCCATCCCTGCCGCGAGAGCAAAGAAGACAAAGGCGATGTCGCGATTATCCTTGACCACGGTGCGGAAACGGATGATAGACAGCGCTCCAACCAGACTGAATGCCCGCGCAATACTGTTGCCGATCACCATCATCACCAGTGCAACCACCATCGAGAGAATAACCATCGTTATGACGAATGACTGACTGATGGCTTTGTTCCGGTTGGTAATACGATAGACGTAAGCCACAAGAATACCGAGAATGAATGCCAGCAACAGATTCAGGACGATTTCAATCGATGTTATCTGTTGGGTGGGAGTTATGTTAAGGTTGTTGAGGAAGTTCATCTATGTTTCTGAAACTCGAAAGAATGCCATTCCTCGAGCCCATGACAATACTTGGAGATAGCTTGCACACGTAATCCGAATTCACGGATGATGTTGCGAATCCAGACCGGCATCCTGCCGGAGAACTTGATTTCGAGGATAAAGTGTGTATTGTTTAAATATCGCAGGTCATCTTCACGGAATATGTCTTCCACTTCGGGATAGGCATGACTGCGCACGTTCATGTCGAATGTGACTCGCATCCGGGGATCATCGATCCCCTGCAGCGCTTCTCTTTCATAAACAACCAGAACCTTCGGTTCAAGTTTGAGTCGTTTGATCAAGTAAACAAACTTATCGAGTACCGCTTTGTCCATAAATTTCGGATTTTGGTCAAACAGTACCGGTTTACCGCCATTAAACAGGACCGGCGCTTCGGCGAGCGGCATTTTGACCCGCTCTTTGAGGATAGTATTGTTGAATTTACGCTTGATTTCGATGAATGCTCCGTTCCCTGAATCTGCACATTCATAAGATCGAATGCGAAGTTTTTTGCGTATCTTCAGTCCGTAGATCTTCTCATAATAGAACAGGAACCTGCGTGTGTCAATATAGATACTACGAACCGAATAAGGTTCGCCTACCTTCTCACGGCAGCAATGCGGATCGTGTACCATGTTGCCGAGGAAGCGTTGACGCAATGGATCCAGCAGCTCAATCGGTACCCAGTACTTATACTCTTTTCGCTCAAACTTACCCATCAAATCAGTTCTTTATATTTCCTGTTTCACAGTCGTATCCCGCGCAGCTTCACTTTAATCCCCTCCCATAGAGTCAACCTTCCCAACGGGAGTCTGGAACTACCCAGCATCCCGGTGCGAAGCTTACCGTCATTATTGGAAAGGAATGCGATGGCGAATGCGCGAGCCAGATTACTATCGTATTCTATACGTTCGATTGTGCTCTGCTGACAGACGGCTTGTTCGGCAAACAGACTAATCTCAATCGGTTGACCTTTCCTCAACAGACCGGCAACGGATTGGGGAATACTCACCATGACCGCCATTGTGTCTGTGCGTTCGATACGTATGAAGACTCCGTTTGAATCGACGAAACGTACGATACCATCCATCGGAGAGGTTATTGCATGCAGGCGATCCAGTGAGTTTCTGGTGTTGTCAATCAATTGCTGCAGCCGGTTAATCTCCGCGTAAGCAACTGAGACATCCTCCGGTCTTGCTCCAGCCAGCATCGATTGATAACCGGCACTGGCGAGTTCAAGTTCAACCTCAAGAAGATGATGAAGCCCCTGAGCGACCTGCCACTCTGAAAGTGATGCATGTCCGGCTTCAAACAACTCCTTGACGCGGTCGTATTCGGTATTATCCGCTTGGAGAGCCGCTTCAGCCAGCCGCACGTTCTGATGGGCGACTTCCTGATCTTCAATCCTCTCGCCTGCCAGCAACGCCCGATGTTCAGCTATTGCCCCGTCCAGCATCGTCTCGAATTCACGCAACTGCATTGTGCTTTCGTATGACAGGAGCGAGACAATGGTATCACCTGCGGTAACCCAGGAGCCTTCACGCAGGTGAGGAGACAGTTTCACCTCGACATGGTCGGGTCGTTCAAACTGTATTAGGGTGCACTCACCAACCAGACCGGTAAGGTTTCTCTCCCAGCCGGTGGCAATCTGATCGGCTCCGTCACGCATGATATACCAAACAGCGAGTGGTTCAACTACGCATGGTCCTCTGACTGATTGAGGTAATTGGACGGTTCCGGCTATCGCAAGTAAACCAATTAACAGAAAAAATATCAGTATTCGTCGTGTCTTGATAGACAATTTCACTAAGAACAATAATTCCTTGAATTACAATTTATTAACGCTGTATATAAGAAGCTGAGTCTTCTGAAAAACCGAAAGATACAACTGATTCAGCTTCAAAAAAGAGAGTTCAATTCCACCAATTCCTACTCAGATTCTAATGGATTACTCATTATATAAACATAATTGCAAAAATCGTTATTTGCAAGTATTTCTCAGGAATGTGAAGATTTACGGTGTATTATCGTAACAATGTGAGTCCTGTCCTGTTACAAATGCGAATCTATAATTAGCAAAGTACGTGCCAATAATATATTTCAGATATTCAGCATTCAATTATAGCAAATTAAAAATCGCAAAGCATGTTTAAACGATAACTTATTGAATTTTCATAAGTAATAATTTTATTTTCAATCTGTTGTTCTCATCTGCATTTCTTTCCTATTTGGTATTGAGGTAAACCGTGAACGATATTCACACCAAAGGTACATTCGTTCACACTTTATAGAATATTCTGGCTTGATCAATTCATGTTTGTTCTTGTATTACAATGATATTAATGTGTGGGCATATTCCTTTGCACCTAAATACCCCAAAATCTCTACCGGTAACCGTGGTGGAATCATAGTTTCGATAGGACATTTTACATTGCTCTACTGCAGAATATGTCAACCCAATACTGTTCCCGTAATAGCTACCTGATCCCGTATTCACCCCAGACATCACGGAAAACATCCGATATTTCTCCGATAGTGCAGTAAACTTCGACCGCTTCAATGATCGGCTCCATCAACGACGCTTCAGGTTTTCCGGCGGCATCCCGCAACACATCTAATTTTGTTTTTACTACGTTATTATTCCTACGTTTTCTAAGAGTGTGCAGTTTGTCATACTGCTCTAATTCTACCTGAGTATCTATGTGCAGGATCTCAGGTATTAGTTTAGTCTCTTCTACGTATTTATTCACACCGACTACAGTACGTTGCCCGGATTCTATATTCAGTTGGTACTGGTAAGCTGATTTTGCGATTTCATTCTGGAAGTACTGCTGCTCAATTGCCGCCACAGCGCCGCCCATTTCGTCTATTCGTTCAATCTCTTCCCTGGCGCCTTGTTCGAGTTCATTGGTGAGTTTCTCGATGTAATAACTTCCCCCGAGGGGATCCGGTTCATCGGTTACTCCGGATTCGTAACCTATCACCTGTTGTGTACGCAGCGCCAGTTTTGCTGCTTCTTCAGTTGGTAGTCCAAGTGCCTCATCACGCGAATTGGTATGAAGGGATTGAGTTCCACCCAGAACCGCCGCCAACGCTTCCAATGTTGTGCGGACGATGTTCACATCGGGCTGCTGAGCGGTCAGTGAAGAGCCCGCTGTCTGGGTGTGAAAGCGAAGCAGCCAGCTTTTCGGGTTCTTTGCGCCGAAGCGATCCCGCATGATTCCGCACCACAGCCTTCTTGCCGCGCGAAACTTGGCGATCTCCTCTAACAGGTTAATATGTGAATTGAAGAAGAAGGAAAGCCGTGGTCCGAATTCATCCACATCCAGCCCCGCCTCTATCGCGGCTTTAACATAAGCGACACCGTTGGCAAGTGTAAAAGCAATTTCCTGCAGGGCTGTGGAGCCGGCTTCCCGAATGTGATAGCCGGAGATTGAGATTGTATTCCATTTTGGAATTTGATCGTGGCAGTATCTCATAATGTCGATTGCCAGACGCATCGACGGTTCCGGTGGATAGATATAGGTACCGCGCGCAATATACTCTTTAAGGACGTCGTTCTGAACAGTCCCGCGCAGTTGATCCTGAGTGACGTTCTGCTTTTTCCCAACGATGATATACATAGCTAAGAGTGTGGCAGCCGTTGCGTTTATCGTCATCGAAGTGGAAACCTCATTGAGAGGTATGCCTTCGAATAGTTTCTCCATATCCTCAAGTGAATCAATGGCAACACCGACTTTTCCCACCTCTCCGGATGCGAGTGGATTGTCCGAATCATAACCTATCTGAGTGGGGAGATCGAAGGCTACCGAGAGACCGGTCTGACCTGCTTCGAGCAGTTTATGATAGCGCTTGTTACTCTCGGCGGCAGAGGCATAACCGGCGTACTGACGCATAGTCCAGAACCGTTTGAGATACATGTCGGGATAAATACCGCGTGTAAAAGGCGGCTGTCCTGGAATTTCGTGATTGACTGACTCAGTTGACATTTCTATGTCCTGTTTTTGCTTAAATAACAGTGTGATACAAGTAGTTTCCGCCAGGTTTCAATCCCGAATCTCGAATCGTGAATCAATCATCGGATTGAGTAAGTTCAATTAATAATCCGCCTGTAGTGCGGGGATCGAGAAATGCAATCAGGCTGCCTCCTGCTCCGATGCGGGGAACTTCGTCGATGGCACGATATCCCTTTTGAATGTATCTTTCAAGCGTCGATTGAATATCCTTAACCTTCAGAGCGATATGGTGCAGACCTTCGCCTCGACGGGAGATGAATTTACCGACGGGAGTATCCTCTCCCAACGGACAGAGTAGCTCGAGGTGAGTTCCACCGGCAGGCAGAATAACCAGCTCCACGCTCTGCTCAGCGATGACTTCACGATCTGAAGGAGTGAGTCCCAGTTGTTTGAAAAGTTCGATTGAAGCTTCCAGATCACGAACGGCAATACCTATATGATCCAGTCCGGTTCCTGATATTGGTAAGAGAGTTTCTTGTGACATGTTATGCCTGTTGTTGTTAAGAGTTGAAGATCAGATCAACTGGGCAGCGTTTTGATCAAAAACGAGTCGCATTGAACCATAAAATATAGTCTTATACCGGTTTGAAGTCAAGCAGCTTTCCCCCGATAAACAATCCACATTCACTGATATTAATGGGATCAATTAATACTTGACATGTTCCTGCCAGGGTTCAAGTCCACCGGTACTGGTGGATAACCGGCGGGCAGCTGATGGATTCACCGAAGAACCAGATAAATTATTGCTTTACATCGAAGTTCGTTTTATATTGTAAAAGAGTTCTATTCAGTGCGGTAGAGCGACTTATTGTTTTAAGTACTGCAAATTCAATATGAGGGAGGTGCAAACGGTGGTTTACTATCAAAAGATTCTCTTAATAACAGCCTTGATAGCAGGATTATTCTGCAGTAGTTCAGTCATTGCTGAAATCACGGTGGAACCTCTCGGTTTCGCGGTGTCGATTGAAGAGGATGGAGAGGTTGAAGTCGAGTTGGTGCTCATCAATAG